>CAZGAX010000026.1:0-31687 GCA_964523745.1 uncultured Halobacteriales archaeon
CGATGGGGACGGCGATGACCTTGTCGTCCTGCTCGCCGTCGTCGTCCATCTTCATGAGCGCGACGGGGCGGGCCTCGATGACGCAGCCGGGGAACGTCTGGTCCTCGACGAGGACCAGCACGTCGAAGGGGTCCTCGTCGTCGTAGTAGGACTGCGGGATGAAGCCGTAGTCCGAGGGGTAGTGGACGTTGCTGTGGAGCACCCGGTCCAACATGACGCCGGGGATGTCCTTGTCGTACTCGTACTTGTTGCGCTCGCCTTTCAGGCACTCGACGACCGCGTAGATCTCCTCGGGTGGATTCGGTCCTGCCTCGAGGTCTTCCCAGAGGTTCACCATCGTCTGACGGTGTGCTGGGGGACCAAAAACTACTTTCGGTCTGGCCGTCAGGATCCGGTAGATAGATACGGCCGTCGAGCCCGGCCCACAGGGCCGGTCGCGACCGCGAGGCACGGACGTGGTCGCCATGCCCGAACGGTCCCGGGCGGTTGCCAGCCAGCTGACCAGTTGCGACACTCCCGTCCGTATCCCATCGCTTTCCCCGAACTGGGGACACGAACGGATTGACCCCTGAAAACGCACCACGACTCCCGATTCCCGTTATTTTCTGTCGGGCGAATTAACAAGTGTTAAATAGCTTGATACCATTCTTTGCTACCATGTCAGAGGCACAGACTGTCCCCGACAGTCCGGGCATCGCACGCGAACTCACAGCGTTCCAGCAGAACATCCTGACGATCCTCGCGGAGGAGCCGCGCTACGGGCTGGCCATCAAGCGCGAACTCGAGTCCTACTACGACTCGGAGGTAAACCACGGGCGGCTGTACCCCAACCTCGACGACCTCGTCGAGATGGGCCTGGTCGAGAAGAGCGAACTCGACAAGCGGACGAACCAGTACTCGCTGACAGACGACGGCTACCAGGCCGTCCTTGACCAGCTCGAGTGGATGTTCGGCAACATCGCGACGGACGACGGTCGCGTCGACGACCTGGAATCGCTCATTCAGGACGTCCAGTAAGGCGGGCTGTCGGTCACAGGCACGCTTTCTTTCGACGCTTCCCGGGTAGTTCCGACTATTTCTCTTCTCTCGGTTTCGAACTGTGGGAACTGTTATGGGATTCGGGTGTTTCTATAGCTTCCGCAACCGCAACGACAGGAAAGCCCTCGGCCCGCTGGCGGTCGCTGAGCGGGATATCTTCGCTCACTTCGTTCGCTCGATAGAGCCCGCTCAGCGACTAAATTGAACGCCACCGGGCCTCGCCCTTTCATCCGCCAGGGACCGCACTGCCACCGCCACCGCAGCCACGACCCTCCCCAGCCGACTCCCTCGCTCCCTGCGGTCGCTCGGTCGTCCCTCGCGTACTGGCTCGACCGCCTCACAGTTCACGGCTCCCTTCGGTCGCCGTTTGCACCGAGACGCTCCCTCCGGTCGCGTCTCGCAGTCGGCGTCGAGCCAGCGCGCCACAGCCCGTGGACCAGCCGAATCCTGGCGGACTGAAAGGGCGAACCTCGCTGGCGTCTATTTTAGTCGCTCTGTCGGCCCTATCCGAGCGAATGAAATGAGCGAGGATATCCGACAGAGCGACCGCCAGCGAGGTGAGGGCTTTCGTCGCCGTTGCGGTTGCGGTGCGGTAGACGATATCACCGAAACGAAAAGCCGAGAACCTCCCGGTCGAACCAACCCGGGATCAGCGTTCAGATGGCGGCTCCGCGTCGGCAGCCTCGAAGACCAGCCGAATCGACCGGTCGAGTACCTTCCGCTGTTCGTCGGTAGGCCAGGCGTTTCGCCGGAAGTAGTCTGTCCGAAACGTCTCCACTTCCTCCCGAGTCAGCCGCTCGACGGCCTTGGCGTAGTGATTGCTCGCAAAATCCGCCAGCGCAGCGGCGTTGTCCCCGTGAACGTCGCCGTGGGCCGCTCTGACCTCCTCGACCAGGGCGCGATTGTGCTCGTCGACCTCGTCCCACTCGTCGCTGGCCCCCGGTCCCTCCAGGGGCCGCTCGATGCCCCGCGAAACGTCCTCGACGGCGTCCATTCTGACTGTCCCGTCCTCGTCGAGCCACTCCGCGGGATAGCAGACCAGCGTCGCCCGGCCCTCCTCGTCCCGGACGCGGGTCTCGTAGTCGTACTCTGCCAGCAGGGACTCCCGTTCTTCGCGGTAGGCCGCCGCTTCGGCGTCGTCGATTGCGTCCCGGGCCAGCCGCGAGAGCCGCTCGGCCTCGTCGACGACGCCCTCCGGTGGCGTGTCTTCGGCACCGCTCTCGGTCGGTTCCTCGTCGTCCGTCATCGCTCCCCGTCGAGTGCCTCGTTGGCCAGTTCGTCCGCCCGTTCGTTGACCTCCCGGGGGACGTGCGAGATGGTCCAGTCGTCAAAGTCTCTCAGAAGCTCCCGAACGTCCACTCGCCGTTCCCGAAGGTCAGGGTCGTTGGTGTCGTACTCCCCCCGGACTTGCTTGACGATGAGTTCCGAATCACCCCGGACCTCCACCTCGTCGAAGCCGTGGTCGCGGGCCACCTCGAGCCCCCGGATGAGCGCCTCGTACTCCGCCCGGTTGTTCGTCGTCTCGCCGATGGTCTCGCCGCCTTCGGCCACGATCCCCTCGTCGGTGACGATGACCCAGCCGATCGCCGCAGGTCCCGGATTCCCCCGGCACGCGCCGTCGAAGTAGACGTGGGCCCGGCCCCCGGCGTCCTCCCGGAGAAGGGCAGCGAGGCGCCCCGGCGAACTCCCCTGGACGACGACTTTATCGTCGTAGGCCACTGCGGTCCCACCACCGTGGCTGGCCCGCCAGCGCTCGTGGTCGGTGTTCCCCGGCTCGACCGCGACTCCCGCGTCTTCGAGTCGCCGCCGCGCTGCTCCGACGTCACATTCGATGACCGGCATTGGAGGTGAAGTGAGGGCGAATCGCCCTTACGTGTTCTGGTCCCGGCCGACCAGGATCGCAAGAGGGCAACCGAATCGGCGCGCTCGGCCGCCCCGACAGAATTCGGTTGGCGCGCCGGGAACAGAAGCCACAAGGCTTTTGACCAAGGGTTTAAGGTGCTCGGTACTACTACTATAAAAGTGCGATGACACGGTCCAGCCGCCAGCGGGAGCGCGAGCGTGAGCGCGAGTCTGAATCGGAACAGGACGAGCAAGAGGGCGTACGTGATTGTCCTGAGTGCGGTTCAGAGGATCTAATCAAGAGTTCTGATCGGGGAGAACTCATATGCGACGACTGTGGGCTCGTCGTCGAGGAAGGCAACATAGACCCGGGACCGGAGTGGCGGGCCTTCAATCACCAGGAACGCCAGCAGAAATCCCGGGTCGGGGCTCCCACCACGCAGACGATGCACGACAAGGGGCTCACGACGACGATCGACTGGAAGGACAAGGACGCCTACGGGCGGTCTATCTCCTCGAAGAAACGGAGCCAGATGCACCGGCTGCGCAAGTGGCAAGAGCGCATCCGGACGAAAGACGCCGGCGAACGGAACCTCCAGTTCGCCCTCTCGGAGATCGACCGGATGGCCTCCGCACTCGGCGTGCCCCGGTCGGTCAGGGAGGTCGCGTCGGTCATCTACCGCCGGGCGCTCAAGGAAGACCTCATTCGCGGCCGGTCCATCGAGGGCGTGGCGACCAGTGCGCTATATGCCGCTTGTCGAAAAGAGGGTATTCCGCGAAGCCTGGAGGAAATTTCCGACGTATCCCGGGTCGAGCGAAAGGAGATCGGCCGAACCTATCGGTACATTTCCCAGGAACTCGGGCTCGAGATGGAGCCCGTCGACCCCAAGAAATACGTCCCGCGCTTTTGCTCCGAACTCGAACTTTCCGAAGAAGTACAGACCAAGGCAAACGAGATCATCGAGACGACCGCCGAAGAAGGCCTGCTTTCTGGCAAGTCCCCGACGGGCTACGCGGCGGCGGCCATCTACGCCGCGTCGCTCCTGTGTAACGAGAAGAAGACCCAGCGCGAGGTCGCCGACGTCGCCCAGGTGACCGAGGTCACGATCCGGAATCGCTACCAGGAGCAGATCGAGGCGATGGGCATCCACAGCTAGGCCTGCCGCTCGTCCCCGTTCACTCCGCGGACCAGCGACTGCTTACTCCCGTTCTACCAGCCGAGTCGACGACGGAAAGTGGCGACACTTTGGAGCGTCTATTGTGCATATTGGAAAACACTTATTACTCATTGTCAAGGTATCTTTACACAGGATGGTTGACAGACGTCGACTCGCCGCCTACGCACTGGTCGTGCTCGGTGGCATCGTTGCGGCAGTGGTACCGGAGGCGGTCAAGGGGACCCTGGGGGACCAGGCGTTGCTCGCCCTGTCAGTCGGTGGTGGAGTGGTGATGTGGGCCGGGGCGATGTGGGCCGAACGGCTCCAGCATACCGTGGGCTGTGCAGACGAGCGACTGACCCAGATCCACTACCGGGCTGGCTGGCTCGCGTT
This sequence comes from uncultured Halobacteriales archaeon, assembly GCA_964523745.1. Taxonomy (GTDB): domain Archaea; phylum Halobacteriota; class Halobacteria; order Halobacteriales; family Haloarculaceae; genus CAZGAX01. The sequence continues at coordinate 4,431 of CAZGAX010000026.1, forward strand.
CGGGACGCTGCTCGGCGTCTTGATCGTCACGACCTTCGCCCTGGGGAACACCGACTATACCATCGAGACTGGGTACCTGCTCGCCGGGCTCCTGTTCGTCGGTCTCGGGGTGTTTCTGGGCACGATAGCCGTCCTCAAGCGGCGGATGTGAGATGGTCGGGACCACCAGCCGCCGCCAGACCCGGACGGCACCCGCTCGCCGCGTCCTTCACGCAGTCCGGACGTCGACAGCGTATCGTCACTCGACTCCCTCTCTCACACTGACGGAGTAAACCGATGGAAAACGAACTCAAGGTGTGGCGGGCCCGCGCCGACGTCACCCAGGGCGAACTGGCCGACGAGGTGGGGGTGTCGCGCCAGACCATCAACGCCATCGAGCGGGGCCGCTACGACCCGAGCCTCGAACTCGCCTTCGAACTGGCCGACTTCTTCGAGTGTGACATCGAAGACATCTTCGTCTACAGACCCGAGGAGGGGGAGTAAGGCGTTTCTCACCTTCGAAACCGCCGAAACTCCCAGAGCGTGGTAGGATAACGGGAACTTCCTTAAAAAAGTACGCCACCCATCACCACCAAAAATTCACAATTCAGATAGATTGTTTTGTCTGAGGCGAAGACAACGTTCCGAAGTAGACAATCTTAATAAGCGAAAGCAGCAATTTCCCGCTGATGAACAGGACCAACCACGACTGGTGGCCGAACCTGCTGAACGTGGAGATTCTCGACCGGAACGCACAGACCGTCGATCCGCGGGGCGAGGATTTCGACTACGCCGAGGCGTTCGGGTCGCTGGACCTGGACGAGGTGAAAGCGGACATCGAGGAGGTCATGACGACCTCCGAGGAGTGGTGGCCGGCCGACTACGGCCACTACGGGCCGCTGTTCATTCGGATGGCCTGGCACAGCGCTGGCACGTACCGGACCATCGACGGTCGGGCCGGCGCGTCCGGCGGTCTACAGCGCCTCCCACCCGAGAGCAGCTGGCCGGACAACGTCAACCTCGACAAGGCCCGTCGCCTGCTCCAGCCCGTCAAGCTGAAGTACGGCCGCAAGCTCTCGTGGGGCGACCTCATCGTGCTCGCCGGGAACGTCGCGCTGGAGTCGATGGGGTTCGAGACGTTCGGGTTCGCCGGCGGTCGCGAGGACGAATTCGCGTCCAACGAGGCCACCGTGTGGGGCCCCGAGACCGAGTGGGAGACGACCTCGCCCGAGCGGTTCGAGGACGGGGAGGTCGGCAATCTCAAGGACCCGCTCGCGAACACCGTGATGGGCCTCATCTACGTGAACCCCGAGGGTCCGTACGGCGAACCGGACGTCGAGGGGTCCGCGAAGAACATCCGCGAGGAGTTCACCCGCATGGCGATGGACGACGAGGAGACGGTCGCGCTCATCGCCGGCGGCCACACCTTCGGGAAGGTCCACGGTGCAGACGACCCCGACGAGCACGTCGGCCCGGAGCCCGAGGCAGCACCCATCGACGAGCAGGGCCTCGGCTGGGCGCAGGAGCACCTCGAAGACAAGGCCGGAGGCCTCGACATCATCACCAGCGGCATCGAGGGCCCGTGGAACGAGACGCCGACCAGGTGGGACATGGGCTACGTCGACAACCTCCTCGACCACGAGTGGGAGCCCCACAAGGGCCCCGGCGGTGCCTGGCAGTGGCGGCCGGTCGACGAGGAGGAGATCGAGCACGCGCCGGGCGCACAGGACCCCTCGGAGACGGAACGGCCGATGATGCTGACGACGGACGTCGCCCTGAAGCGTGATCCCGATTACCGGGAGGTCCTGGAGCGCTTCCAAGAACACCCCGAGGAGTTCCAGGAGGCCTTCGCGAGGGCCTGGTACAAGCTCCTCCACCGCGACATGGGGCCGCCCGAACGGTACCTCGGCCCGGAGGTCCCCGACGAGACGATGCTCTGGCAGGACCCGATCCCCGACGCCGACTACGACCTCATCGGGGAGCAGGAGGCCGCCGAACTCACGGAGACGATTCTCGAATCGGACTTGACCGTCACCCAGCTGGCCAAGACCGCGTGGGCGTCGGCGTCGACGTACCGCGAGAGCGACAAGCGGGGTGGCGCGAACGGCGCCCGGATCCGCCTCGAACCCCAGCGGAGCTGGGAGGTCAACGAGCCCGAGGAACTCGAGACGGTCCTGGAAACGCTGGAGGGCATCCAGGAAGAGTTCAACGCCTCGCGGTCCGACGGGACGAAGGTCTCGCTCGCGGACCTGATCGTCCTGGGCGGCAACGCGGCCGTCGAGCAGGCAGCGGCCGAGGCCGGCTACGACGTCGAGGTGCCGTTCGAACCGGGCCGCACGGACGCTTCCCAGGAGCAGACCGACGTCGAATCCTTCGAGGTGCTCGAACCGAAAGCCGACGGCTTCCGGAACTACCTCGGGGGCGACTACGACGACCTGTACGAGTCCCCCGAGGAGCGGCTGGTCGACAAGGCCGAACTGATGAACCTCACGGCGGCCGAGATGACGGTCCTGGTCGGCGGCATGCGAGCCCTCGGCGCCACCTACGGGGACACCGACCGCGGCGTCTTCACCGACGAGCCAGGAACGCTGACCAACGACTTCTTCGTGAACCTGCTCGACATGGACTACGAGTGGGAATCGGTCTCCGAGGACCAGGAACGCTTCGAGGTCCGGGACCGCGACACCGGCGAGGTCGAGTGGGAAGCCACCCGGTTCGACCTGATCTTCGGGTCGAACGCCCGCCTCAGGGCCATCGCCGACGTCTACGGCGCCGCCGACGGCGAGGAGCAGTTCGTCCAGGACTTCGTCGACGCCTGGCACAAGGTGATGACCAACGACCGCTTCGACCTGGAGTAACCACGGGCAGCGACAGCACTCGGCTTCCGATTCGTAGCCCGGGACGCAAACTACGTCGGGTGGGACTGAAAGGGGCCGGTCGCTGCGGCGGCGTGACGACGTAAGGACCGCAGGCCGAACGGAGTGAGGCCGAGGACCGCAACGAGTCAGGGTGCCGCAGCGACCGGGGGCTTTCTGGGTATGCGCTGTACGACTGGTTTGTCTAGATTCGTCCTCGTTCACTTTCGCTCCGGAGTTACATTCATCACCACGAACCACCAAACCGCCCCATAGATGCGACTCGACGAGTTCGTCGAGGGGTTCGAGCGGGACGAGGCAGCCGAGCGGCGGCGCCTGGCCCGCGAGAAGTCCTACGAGATCACGAACTACCTCGACGACGTCGAGCAGCAGTTCGAGTCCGTCGTCCAGGGCGACTCGCTCTTTGGCTCGACCTCCCCCGAAATCTTCGTCGGGCGGCACAACTACCCCAGCGTCTCGACCGGCCTCCTCTCGCCGATGGACCGGGACGCAGACGCAGGGGACTTCGCCACCAGCGGCGAGTGGTACCGGCAGGGCTACGACATCGACGACGTCCTCCAGCGCCGGACCGGCCTCCTGAACTCCCAGCGCTCGACACAGGTCGACGTAAACGACGTCTGGGACGGCTTCGTCGGGGTCCAGCGCGAAGTGGCCATCGCCGACCACCCCGTCGACGTCGAAGTAGGGCTCGACGACGCCTCCGACCTCGACCTCTCGCTGGACGACATCTCCACGCCGACCGGGCCACGGGCCAGAGCCCGGAACGCCGACCTGGCGGAGAATCCCCACGTCCCGAAATCCGTCGAGAAGACGCTCTCGGACGACGACTGGCAGGCCGAGGGGGCGATGAGCTACCTCTACCGACGGGGGTTCGACGTGTACGACATCAACACCATCCTCTCGGCCGGCGCCCTGGGCCAGAGCGAGAACCGACGACTCGTCCCGACGCGGTGGTCGATCACCGCCGTCGACGACACCGTCGGGAAGTTCCTCCGTGGCGGTATCAGGAACGCGTCCAGCGTCGACGAGATCCAGGTCTGGTACAACGAGTACATGGCCAACGAGTACTGGGTCATCCTCGCGCCGGGCGACTGGGAGTTCGAACTCGTCGAGATGAAGGCGCCGGGGAGCATCTGGAACCCCGAACCCGACGGCGACCTGTACTTCGGGGCCGCCAGCGAGGGGTACACCGGCCGGACGGGCTACGTCGAGGAGACGGCGGGGGCCTACTACGCGTCCCGCCTCGCCGTCCTGGAGCACCTGACGGACGTCGACCGGCAGGCGAAGGCCCTCGTGTTGCGGTACGCCAGCGACGCCTACTGGGCCCCGGTGGGCGTCTGGCAGGTCCGCGAGGGGGTCCGCCACGCCTTCGACGGGGACTACGCCGTCGCGGAGACGTTCCACGACGCCGTCCGGGAACTCGAGTCGGCACTCCCCTGCTCGCTTGCAGACCTCCGGCGCAAGTCCGAGATGGTCGCCGGGCTACAGGCTTCGCTCGCGGACTTCTGAGGCCTGGTGCCTGCGATGGCTTGCCCAAACACTGTGACCGAGTACGCCAAACGGGCAGGTGCACCGGTCCCTGAACGAACCCGCTACCAAGGACCACCATGAGCCAGCAACCTCCACAGGTCGGCCAACAACAGCCTTCCCAACAGCAACAGCCCGCTCAACAGCAGATCACCCCCCAGCAGCAGCGCGGACTCCAGATCGGTCAACAGCGAGCCCAGACCCAGTACTCGCGGGACCCCGCGACGGGTCGGTTCCTGACCCAGCAGGAACAGCAGTACGTCCAGCAACTCGCCCAGCAGTATCCCCAGCAGGTCCAGCAGGCCTACGCCCAGAACATGCCGCTGTCGGCCGTCGGATTGCCGGTCCCGCCGAACCTCGGCGAACGGGGCACGCAGGTCGGCCAGCAAGGCATACAACAACAGCCGGGTCAGCAGGGCACGCAACAACAGCCGGGTCAGCAGGGCATGCAACAGCAGCCGGGTCAACAGATGCAACAACAGCCCCAGCAGCAACCACAGCAGACCCAGCAACAGCCCACCCAGCAGCAACAGCTTAGCCCCCAGCAGCAGCGAGGGCTACAGGTCGGTCAACAGCGAGCCCAGACCCAGTACTCGCGGGACCCCGCGACGGGTCGGTTCCTGACCACGCAGGAACAGCAGTACGTCCAGCAGCTCGCCCAGCAGAACCCACAGCAGGTCCAGCAGGCCTACGCCCAGAACCTCCCGTTCTCGGCCGTCGGGCTACAGGTCCCGCCGAACATCGGTGACCAGGGGACGCAGGTCGGCCAGCAGGGCATGGGCCAGCAACAGACGGGTCAGCAGATGCAACAGCAGCCCCAGCAGCAACAGCGCTGATAATCCCGCCAACGGTCGGTCACCGCTCGCTCGCTATTTTTCCGTCGAACGTCAGGGCGACTCGACTGCCGCGTCGGCGTTCCGGAGGGTTCCAAACAGGTCGTCGACGTACTCGCCGGTGTCGGCGACGATGTCGGCCCAGGTGTCGTCGTCGGGCGCCATCCCGACGAGCCTGGCGATGCGCATGATAGAGACGTGGTAGACCCGCTGGGTTCCGGGCTGTTCCTCCCATATGATGACGTTGCACGGGAATAGCCCGCCGATCCGCTTCTCGGAGGCGTCGAGCGCCCGGTCGGCCATCTCGGGATTGCAGGCTCCCAGGACGTAGTAGGGGTCCCGGTCGGCGTCGACCTTCTCGTTGAGTAACTCGGAGGGCGAGAACTCCACGGGAACGCCGAAGCCGGCCGCCTCGGCGGCCTCGCGGACGAACTCGATGGCCTCCTCGTGGTCCATCTCCAGCGTGGCCTGTTCCTCGCCGACGTCTTCGGGGTCGACGGCAGTCGGGTCGATGGGTAGCGTCATGACTGGGGATGTGACGGGCGTCGACAAAAAGTTGCCTCGGTCAGTCGCTGGACTTCGCACAGCCGCTGGCGAACTACTCCGTGGCGACGGGGCCGGTACCGATCTCGTCCTCGACGGCCTGGACGAACTCCTGGCGCGTCGCGAAGTACGGCTCGTCGACGGCGTCGAGGACGTCGGCGAGCTTCTGGGGGCCGTCGGAGGTACGGATCTCGGTGTCGCCTTCGCGCTCGACGATCTTGCTCCGTTCGATGCCCCAGGTGAGTCGGGCCGCCACCCGGGCCACCGGCGCACCCTCGACGTCGGGACCCTCGCCCAGTTCGACGGCGGGCTCGTCCTCGCCTTCCTCGTCGTTGTCGGCCATGGACGCCGATTTGCTGCCGTGCTGATTAGTGCTTTCGGAATTCCCGTGGCCCACCGGAACAATCAAGCGACAAACAGACGTATCTCGATTCGGTTCTCCGTGACGGGTCCGAGGACGAGACTCACCGAGACGGTCGGTCTGGACGTCCCAATCGTCCAGGCGCCGGTCGGCAGTGCGACGTGTCCCGACCTGGCTGCCACCGTCGCCGACGCCGGTGCCCTGGGAATGTTGGCGATCACCTGGCGAGACGAGGCGACCACGTCGACCCTCCTCGCCGAAACTACACGGCAGACCGACGGTACGTTCGGCGTCAATATCGTCCTCGATCCGGACGCGAAAGACGTCCCGACGGAGACGCACGTCGACGTCTGTCTGTCCGAAGGGGTCGAGGTCTTTTCCTTCTCGTTCGGAAACGCCGCGCCGTACGTCGACCGCGTTCATTCCCACGACGGAATCGTCCTCCAGTCCGTCGGGAGTGCCGAGGAGGCAGCCAACGCCGCCGAATCCGGTGTGGACATCGTCGTCGCCCAGGGGTGGGAAGCCGGAGGCCACGTCCAGAGCGACGTATCCACGATGGCGCTCGTGCCACGGGTCGTCGACGCCGTCCCGGAGACGCCGGTGGTCGCGGCCGGCGGGCTCGCAGATGGCCGTGGGATCGCCGCCGCGCTGACCCTCGGCGCCGACGGTGCCTGGCTCGGGACGCGATTTCTCGCGACCGAACAGGCCCGGATTCACCGGCTGTATCGCCGCCGCGTTCTCGAGGCGGCGGAAACGAGTACGGAGTTCCTGACGCTCTTCGACGAGGGCTGGCCCGACGTACCACATCGCGTTCTCGAAAATTCGACGGTCGCGGATTGGAAGGCGGCAGGCAGACCGGATTCGGAGCGCCCTGGAGAGGGAGACGTCGTCGCAACGGTCGACGACGGAACGCCCGTTCACCGATACGAGGACTCCCTCGCCGTCCCGGACGTGGCCGGAGACGTCGAAGAACTGCCGCTGTACGCGGGACAGAGCGCGGGATTGACGGACGAAGTCAAATCTGCCGACGAACTCGTCGCGGACCTGGCCGACGAAACGATCGAGGCCCTCGAACGGGCTACACGCTAACTCCTCGACGGGTCCGCACCAAACCGTCTGACGGCAGTCTGACGCAGCCTTTTGTGTCGGGAACGCGTCGACACGGAACATGACAAGTCTCACAGACGTTTACGAGGGCGACGTCGGGAGCGTCGCCGGGCGGCGCCGCCGACTCCTCGGGACGGCGCTGTACCTCCTGGGAGCGCTGGCCGTCGTCGGGGCCATTCCGGTGGCGACCGCCGGGGGCGTCCAGTCGCTGCTCGGCCTCGAAGTGTTCCAGGCGCGGGAGCTGGCCGGCGTCATGTCCGGACTCGGCCTCCCTGCCGTCTTCGTCGGTATCTTCGCCGTCCTGCCGGCGGGGAACACGACTCGCGCCGCGGCGGCCATCGGCGCCAGCCTGTCGGTCTTCGGCGTCGCGCTGTTCGTCCACGCCTACCCCTACAACTGGATGGCCGACTCCTCGGGACTCGCCGTCGGGACGACCGTCGTCTACTCGCTGGGCCTCCTGACGACGTTCTGGTGCATGTTCGTCGCCGTCGCGACGTTCAAACTCCGGAACGATCCTGGGGGATCGGCCCGGATGGAAGTTACCGAGGAGGGGACCCTCCGCGTCGTTCAGACCGAGCGGTCGTCCTCGCTCCCGCTGGGGGGCATCGGCCTGTTCGGCACTGACCCCGAGGGCGACGTCGCCACGCAAACCAACCGCGAGGACGGCGGCACTGCCGAAGTCGCCACCCGGAAGGACGAAGGCGAGATTCTCTACCAGGCCGACGACGCGGGCTCGGCCGACGCTGCCGGCTCGAACGGACAGGCGGCATCGAGCCAGTCCACGACGGGTGGACGGTCCTCTTCGAGTCGGTCATCGACTTCTTCCTCGGGTCGGTCATCGACTTCCGAGGGGAGGTCGGCGGGCGCCAAGCCCTCGCCGGCGGGCGACGGCGCCGGAGCGATTATCGATCCCTCCTCGGCCGACGACGAGGTGGTCGAGGCAGTCAACACCCGTGGCCAGCCCGACCGGTACTGCGGAAACTGCGAGCACTTCGAGTACGTCCGTGCCGACGGCGAACTGGCCTCCTACTGCGGGCTGCGCGACGACCTGATGGACGACATGGAGGCCTGCGACGAGTGGTCTCCGGGCCACCGGCCCGGAACCTCGTAACGCGGTGGCCATCGCTCGTCCCGGCGGGAATCCGGGCGCTTAACTGGATTGAAGGGAGTAGGAGTGGGCATGGAGTTCTGCGACGAGTGCGGTTCGATGATGAAAGCGGAGGACGGCGTCTGGGTCTGTGGGAGCTGTGGGTACGAGACGGCTCGCGACGCCGAGAACGAGGAGGCGATGGTCACGACGACCGGACAGGAAGAGACCGAGATCGTCGACGTCAGCGACGCCGAAGACACGGGCTTGCCGACGACTAACGCTCGATGTCCCGAGTGTGAGAACGACGAGGCCTACTGGTACATGCAGCAGATCCGGGCCGCCGACGAGAGCGAGACGCGATTCTTCGTCTGTACCGAGTGCGAACACAAGTGGCGCGAAGACGACCACTAGAAGGTCTAAAATTGCAGTTCTGGTTTCTATCGTGGATTTCTGTGGATAGCTACCGGCTCGACTACGACCGCACAGAAGTGAAAGCCCTCGGCCCGGAGGCGGTCGCTGAGCAGGATATCTCACTCACTCCGTTCGCTCGACAGGGCCTGCTCAGCGACTGAACTGAACGCCACCGAACCTCGCCCTTTCGTACCACCAGGCCCGCACCGCCACCGCACCGAACCACTTACCTCCCCAGCCGACTCCGTCGGTCGCTACGCTCCCTCCGTCGTCCCTCGCACGAGTCGCTTCCTCCCTCGCTCCGCTCAGTCGGAAGCTCCCGCGCGCCGACCGCCGGTTCATTACTGGGCCGAACGTCACCCGTGGAACCGGTACAGCGACGTGACGAACGGCAGGCGATTGAACATCCAGAAGGCGACCGGTAGCCCGACGATGGTGATGGCGAAGAACGCCGCCACGTTCGCCCAGACGAGACTGAGCCACCAGCCGACGAGGACGAAGTAGATGGCTCGGATGAGCAGCGAATGCTGGCCTCGGGCGGTGTCGGGGTCGGAGAGCGACCGGGGTTCAGCCAGCGTGAGAACTGTGGGAACGAGGTTGACCAGCTTGATACCGACCGGTATCAGGAGGACGGTGGCGATACAGAACCAGGCGACGTTGACGACGACCGGCGTCGCCCACCAGCCGACGGCGAGAAACCAGAGTGCTCGGACGGGGAGGGACCGCTGGGCCATGTCAGATCGATGGGCCGGACGCGGAAACGTCACACGCTCCGTGAGCCACGCGCCGTGGGGCGGCCTCCGTGCCAGACCGCCGCCACGGCTTGGCTACGCGTCTCCCCAGGGGTGTGTCACGGTGACTGTGACGTCTTCTGCGAGGCGAACGGTGTCCGCCTCGCGGTCGCGCCGGACCATTCCGAGTTCGGCCAGGCGAAGGATGTGGGATTCGACGAGCCAGGACCGGACCTTCTCGCGGTCCTCTCCCTCGTCGAGGTCCGGGCTCCAGACCAGCACCTGGTCGACGACGTCGTCGACCGGCACCGGGTCGTCTTCGTCCTGAAGATGGTACAGGACGCTGGCCCGGTACGGGTCCGAGAAGACGTCGTGGATACTCTGTCGTTGATTCGACGGGGTCTCGGTTCCCGTCGACGAGTTCCGTTCCTGGCGAAGGGCTTTGGTCTGCATTGGTGTGGGTGTCGTGTCGTGTTCGACCGCGTTCCCTGCGGGGGTCGGGAGGTGGGTGCAGGTGCCCTGCCGACCCATCACCTCCTTCGTCCGGGAGGGGGAAAACCGCCGCGATAGTCCCGACCGTTCTGTCGGTTGCACGGTCCGCGAGCGTTGCAACTTCCCGTGGAGTCTCTCGGTAGTGGTCTCCCTAACCTTCGGCTCGCCGGCTTACGCACACCAAAAGCTAGTCGCATCGGCCGAAGGTGAGGTAGCCCGTGTGGCCGACGCCGGCGGTCGAAGGCCGCGAGCCCCGGTCGTCGAAGTCCATCTCGCGCTGGATGGTCTCGAGCGTCTCGACGTTCGCGAGCCCTGCCTCTCGGGCCGCCGAGGCGACGTCCCGGGTCTGCTCGACGAACGGCGAATAGACGGCGACGAAGCCCCCCGGAACCAGGAGGTCCGGCGCCCGGGCCACGATGTCGGCGGCGTCGGCCGTATCGAGCGTCAGGACGTCGAAGCCCCCGTGGTCGTCGAACTCGTCCAGGTGGTCAGTGACGTCGCCGGTTCGTACGTCGACTGCATCGGCGACGCCAGCGAGGTCCATGTTTTCCCGAGCGACGTCGGCAAACTCCGGGTCTCGCTCGTAGGTCACGACCTCGGCGCCGACCCGGCCCATGTAGGCGGCGAGGATGCCCGTCCCGGTCCCGGCGTCGAGGACCCGGTCACCCCCCGAAATCCCGGTGTGTCCCAGAACGAGGCCAACGTCGCGGGGCATCATCGGCGCGCCGGTCCGCTCGCAGTGGTTGAACAGGTCGGGGCCCCGGAGCGCCCGGACCTGGAACTCGGTGTCGAGGTGGGTAGCCACCGTATCGCCCGGCGCCACGTCCTCGGGGACCTCCAGAATCCCCAGGTCGGTCTCGAGCGTTTCGCCGGGCTCCAGGAGGTACTCGCGGTCCTCGTGGACGAACAGGTAGGCCACTATTCCAGGCGCTCGACGGCCGCCGCGAGGTCGCCGTCGGTGGCTTCGAGGGCGTCTCGGGCGTCCTCCTCGCTGGCCCCGGTTCGCGTGGCGACGAGTTCGACGTCGTCCTGGGGAATACCTTCGTCGGCGCTTTCCTCGCTCTCGTCGGCGCCGCCGGCCGCCGCGCCGCCAGCGTCGCCGCCGGCACCGCGGTCGCGGCTCTCGGGCTCGCCGACGACCTGGTAGGTCTGCTGGCCCTGTGCGTTCATCAACTGGACTTCGACGTCGTCGAAGACCAGGTCCTCGTCGGGGGTCCGAATAATCACTTCCTCGGCATCGATCTCTTCGATGTCGATGCCCATTTGTTCCATCATCTGCTTCATCTTGCGGGGGTTCAACCCGCCGCCGCCTCCTCCGAACATACACCCCGGTTCTCGCCTCGCAATGAAAAGGGCTGCGTTGGAATGTTTGCGTGTGGATTTTTGCGGCCGTACGACCGGGAACAGCCAGAAAGCCGCGATCCGTCCATTCCCACCCGTGTCGGCTGCTCGGCCGGGCCACGTGGGTGGGAATGAAAGGGGCCGGTCGGTCCAGCGTCTGACGACGTCCGACCGAGCGAAGCGAGGTCGGGACCAGCGAGAGCCGGAGGCTCTCGCGGGGCAAGCACTGGACTGAGCGAAGCGAGGGAAGCGCGCAGCGAGTCAGGGCGCCGGACCGACCGGGGGCTTTCAAGCTGTTTGGTACGGGATCGTGAGGAATCGGCTGGAACGAGTATCGTCGTTCAGAAACCGTCACGGACCGAAACGGCCATCCCCGTCCGGAAATCCAGCATCCCCGAGCCGGACAGTTCAGCCCGCCCGACCGCCAGCAGGTCCCCGTCCTCGTGTTCCACCAGCACCTCGTCCAGCGGCCGAATCCCGTCGTCGGCCACGTCGACGAACTTCGCGAAGACGTTCTTGCCATCTCGGACGAAGGGCTCGCTCTCGTCGCCCACGACGACGCGGTAGGCCGGGGATTCGAGTGCCCCCTGGAGCCGCCTTCCGCCCTCGGGACCGAGCCGCAGTCGCCCGTCCACGCCGTAGGTCACGATCCGACCGCCGTCCCCGTCCTTGATCTGGCGCGGTCGCCCGGAACTGGTGTGCGTCACAGCAAGGTCTTCGCCGTCGGGAAACAGAGCCGCACCGGCGCCGCTGCCGAACTGGTAGTTGGCCACCCGCTGTAACACGCGCCGGTCCGCCGGGTCCATCGAACCCCGATTTGGACCCCGCCGGCATATCGCTTGCCGTCGCCGGGCAGGATTGGCCCATGCCCACACGCCCCCCGTTGGGTGGTATCAGTGGCCAAGATACCTCCTTGCTGTCATGCCATACCATGCCCACGTGGGGTGGTTTCAGTGGGATTTATTCGTCCGCCGACCGTATTTTGGGATACAATGAGCGAGACAGACATGCGGAAGGTGCTGTTCGGTGCGGTGTTGCTGGTCGCCGGCACGGCGATCATCTTCGGCCTCGGCGGTGGCGCTGCGGACCTGCCGGTGGCCCTGGGTAGTCTTGCGGCGCTCGGTCTGGCGGCCGGCGCGCTGCTGCTCGGCACGTCGGAACCGGGTCGCCCGGTCTAGACAGGCGGATTGCCAGCGGACTGCGGTCGCGTTTTTTATGGACTCAATTCCCTAGAGGAGGAACCGGTCGGAGCGCTCGCTCATGTCGGTGAAGTCGTCGACGGCGTCGATGAGCGTCTCGGCCGTCGACGACCCGAAGCTCACCGCTTCAACGCGGACCCCTTCGTGCTTGAGGTACGTACAGAGGCGGGCGAAGTCGCCGTCGCCGGTACAGAGAACGACGGTGTCGACGTGTTTGGCGAGCGAGACGGCGTCGAGGCTCATCCCTACGTCCCAGTCGGCTTTCTTGGTTCCGTCCTCGAAGGTGCGAATCTCTTTGATTCGCGTCTCGAAGCCGATGTCGACCAGGGCGTCGAAGAACGACTCTTCTTCCGGCGCGTCGGCCTGGATGACGTAGGCGATGGCACGGGTTAGCTCCCGGCCGTCGACGGCTTCCTCGAGGAGGGCAGCGTAGTCGATGTTCCGGGAGTAGAGACTCTGGGCCGTGTGATAGAGGTTCTGCGAGTCCGCCAGGACGGCGACTCGCTGGCCCGGATGGATAGCAGTCATCTACACACCTCTCGCTAGGCCAGCAAGATAGGACTTGTCCCCTGCGTCGATATTTTCCGATTCGCCTGCTAGGTGATTTTGCTGGAGCTCTCTCCGCGACTTTGGAGTACAGCCAGAAAGCCCCCGGCCGCTCGATGGTCCGGGACTTGCCGCGCGCTTCGCTCCCATCGGTCGCTGCAGTGGCCGCAGGTCACACCTGCGGCAATAGCGAGAGCGAAGCTCTCGCGTCGCTTGCTACGTCCGGGACCAGTCGAGCGACCGGCCCCCGACCGGAGACTGGCGGGGCTTTCTGGCTGTACTTACAGGCCACGATGCAGAGTACAGGAACACCGGGAAACAAAACCGACGAACTCAGTAGGAACGGAGCTTCTCGATGCGCTTCTCGACCGGCGGGTGAGTGGCGAAGATAGATTGCAGGATGCCACGGTCGCCGCCGAAGATACAGAGCGCAGACACATCGTCGGAAACGCCGTCGTTCTGGCGCCGACGCCGTCGACCCTGGCCACGGTGTGAGACGGCCTGTTGCTGCGCCGCCTGTGCCTCCTGCTTGCGCTTCGCACCGTCACTGATCTTCTCCAGGGCACGGGCCATCGCGTCCGGATTGCCGGTGTAGTCCGCGGCGTCGCTGTCGGCGACGTACTCCCGGTAGCGGGAGATGGCGAAGACGATGATCATCACCAGCATCTGGGAGATGGTGCCGGCGATCATCCCCAGGAAGAAGTCGGCGATGTCGTTGTCGCCGGTGAGGATGATACCCCACTGGACGACGATGCCGACGATGGAGGCGATCGACTGGCCCAGCACCATGATGACCACGTCGCGGTTGTTGATGTGGGACAGCTCGTGGGCGATGACGCCGTCGAGTTCGTCCTTCCCGAGGAGGTCGATGATCTCCGTCGAAATGACGACCACGCCGGCGCCCTTCCGGCCGACGGCGAAGGCGTTCGGGACGCCCATGTCGGCGACCATCAGGCGTGGCTTGTCGATGCCCATCTCGTCGCTGAGGCGCTCGACGGTGTCGTGGATCTCCCGGTAGCGCCCGTCTTCGGGCATGTCCTCGGCGCCGACGCTCTTCAGCGCGGCCCACTTGCCAAACTTGTACTGGAAGCCCACGAACAGCAGGCTCCCCAGCAGTACTATCGCGAGGACGCCGGGACCGCCGCCGAAGGCCAGGAACGCGAGTCCGGCCACGGCGGCGTAGATTCCGAACAGGATGCTCCCCGCGAGCACCATCCGGAGTTTGAGGCCGATGTGTCGTACCATCAAGGCCAGATAGTAGCCGACCCCTCAAAAAGAAACCGCTCCCTGGCACCGTCACCGCTAACTCGGCTCCGTGGGGCGCTCTGACAGGGGTGAGGCACAACGCCTAAGTCACTCCCGGCCCCCTGACAGTGTATGCGACGCGCCACGTCGACGCCGGTTCGCTCTCGTCGCCCAGCCCGGCGTGGCGGGTCCTCGAAAGCCAAACGCTCGTTCTGAGTGACTCGTGGCGGTGCTGGCAACGCTGTCACGGGTCGTCTTCCTGGTCGCCAGCGACGCGAACCGCAACCGTAACCACGACCCACTTCGATCACACTCCCATGACAGATTTCGACACGTTCGGCGGCGTGTATCCCGCGATGTGCACGCCGTTTGCCGAAGACGGCAGTATCGACTTCGAAACGCTCCGCGAAGACGCCCGACGCCTCGAAGACGCCGGCGTCGACGGCCTCGTCCCGATGGGGTCGACCGGCGAATCGGCCACCGTCAGCCACGACGAGCACGTCGAGGTGGTCGAGGCGGTCGTCGACGCCGTCGAGGACGTCCCGGTCATCGCCGGCTCGGGCTCGAACAACACCCGGGAAGCGCTCGACCTCTCCCGGCGCTCGGCCGACGCCGGCGCCGACGCCCTCTTGCTCATTTCTCCCTATTACAACAAGCCGATGGAACAGGGCTTCGTCGACCACTACACGCAGATCGCCGACGCGGTCGACGTCCCCCAGATCGTCTACAACGTCCCGTCGCGGACCGGCCAGTCCATCCCCGTCGACGCGACGGTCGAACTGGCCAGCCATCCCAATATTCAGGGCTACAAGGCAGCCGGCGGCGACCTGAACGACGTCTCGGAGATCGTCGAGCGGACCCGCGACGAGGAGTTCGACGTGCTCTCGGGCAACGACGGCGAGACGCTGCCCATCCTCTCGGTCGGCGGCACGGGCTGCATCAGCGTGGCGGCGAACGTCGAGCCGGCGCGGATGGGTCAGTTGGTCGGCGCTGCCCTCGACGGTGACTACGACTCGGCCCGGGAGATCCACCACGAACTCGGCCCGCTATTCCGCACTCTCTTCATCGAGACGAATCCGATCCCGGTGAAGGCGGCCATGGAGATCCGTGGCTACGGCCCCGGCCGAGTTCGCTCCCCGCTCACAGAGATCAACGACGAGAATCGCCAGGTCCTCGAGTCCGTCCTCGCGGACCTCGAGGAACCGACGGCGGAGGCACGATGACGGAGGGGACCGTCCGCCTCGGCATCAACGGCGTCGCCGGTCGGATGGGCCAGACGCTCGTCGAGACGGCCGCCGACCGCGACGACGTGACTGTCGACTTCGGCATCGACGTCGACGCCGACGCGGACGCCGGAGTACCGGTCTACGCTCCCGACGAGGCCGCCGACGCCTTCGCGGAGCAGGACCCCGACGCTATCGTCGACTTCACGGTCCCCGAGGCGACGCTCGACCTCGCTGCGGCCTGCCGGGAGGCGGGCGTTCCGCTCGTGATCGGCACGACGGGCTTCGAGGCGGCTGGCATCGACGCGCTCCGCGAGGCGAGCGACGCCGTCCCCGTCCTCAAGGCGACCAACTTCTCCCGGGGCATCCAGGCGCTACTCCGGGCCCTCGAACCGGCCCTCGAAGCCCTCCCGGAGTACGACGTGGAACTCCAGGAAACGCACCACAACGCCAAGCGCGATGCTCCGAGCGGCACCGCAAACACCATCCTCGAAGCTATCCAGGACCAGCGCGACCTCGACCCGGTCTACGGACGGGAGGGAATTCAGCCGAGGGACGAGGACGAAATCGGCGTGCTCGTCAGCCGCCTCGGCGACGTCCGTGGCGAACACGAGGTGCGGCTGGGCGACAACGACGAGGTCCTCACCATCGCACATCGGGCCGAGGACCGGGCGGTCTTCGCCGCCGGCGCGCTCGACGCGGCGGCCTGGCTCGCGACGCAAAACCCCGGGTGGTATACCTTCGGAGACGTAATCGACGCAGCATGACACTGCAGGACGACATCGAGGACCTGTGGCAACGCTACGACGACGGACTCACGGCAGCCGACGCCGGCGCAGAGGACCTGACGGTCCTGGCGGAGTTTCTCGACGCCCTCGAGGACGGCGAGATTCGCGCCGCCGAGAAGCGCGACGGCTCGTGGGAGGCCAACGACTGGGTGAAGCGGGGTATCCTCCTCAATTTCGGTCTCCGGGAGATATCCCGCTACGAGTACGGCGACGTCACGTACAACGACGTCCTGCCGCTCCTGGACACCGACGACCTCGGCGAACGCGGGTCCAGAAATACCCCCGACGGGACGGTCGTCCGCCGCGGCGCCTACATCGGCGGCGACGCCATCCTGATGAGCCCGGCTTTCGTCAACATCGGCGCCCACGTCGGCGACGGCACGCTCGTCGACTCCTGTGACACCGTCGGGTCGTGCGCCCAGATCGGCGAGAACGTCAAACTGGGTGCCAACACCCTCATCGGCGGCGTCCTCGAACCGGTCGAGAGCGCCCCGGTCGTCGTCGAAGACGGCGTCTCGCTGGGGGCGGGCTGCCGGGTCACCTCCGGCTTCGTGGTGGGCGAAAACTCGATCGTCGGCGAGAACACCCTCCTGACGCCCCGGATTCCCGTCTACGACCTCGTCGAAGAGGAGGTCGTTTACGGCCACCTGCCGCCCGAACGCCGGGCGTTCACCCGGTTCGTCGAGTCGTCCATCGGCGACCACGACCTGTTCGACGGCGGAGCCTACAAGCCGGCCGTCGTCGCCACCCACGTCGAGGACCAGACCCTCGAACAGACCGAGCGCGAGGACGCCCTCCGCGAGTAGTCGGTCGACGTCGTCGGTTTCAGCGGGTTTCTCGGACTCGTGATTCGATAGCGGCCGCCACCTCGTTGTCCAACGAGCCCCGAGCGTCGACAGATTTATATTAGGAGTCGCTAATATTAGCAATGGCTAAGATGAGCCCTCCGAACCTCGAAGCCGACGACGCAACCGTCGACGCGTCCGGCTGCTGTGACCCGGGACGACTCGAACTGAACGACGACCAGCTCGCCGCGGACGTCGGGACGCTGGCTGCGATGGGCAACGAGACGCGGTACGAAGCCCTCCGCCTGATTGCTGCGTCCGACGACGGCGTCTGCGTCTGTGAAATCGAACCCGCGCTCGGCGTCAGCCAGGGTGCCGTCAGTCAGGCGCTCTCCCGGCTGTACTCGTCGGGACTCGTCACCCGCCGCAAGGAGGGGCGCTGGCGCTACTACGAGACGACCGACCGGGCAGAGAGGCTCCTCCGGACTCTCGACAGGACGCGAGGTGGCGACGATGTCTGAACGAGCGACGGACGACGGCGCCGAATCCGACAGACTGGATCCGGCTGCCCAGCGCCGGGCGGTCAGGGAGCGGTACGGACGCATCGCTACCGAATCCGATCCGGGGGCGGAATCGGATTCCGGGTGTTGTGATTCCGGATCGGGCTGCTGTGACTCCGACGACGGTGGCGACGACGCCAGTGCCGCCGAGGCCATGGGCTACTCGGCCGGCGATCTGGCCGCTGCTCCCGAAGGCGCGAACCTGGATCTTGGGTGCGGGAATCCGAAAGCCTTCGCTGACATGGAACCGGGAGAGACGGTGCTCGACCTGGGTTCGGGTGCCGGCTTCGACTGCTTTCTCGCCGCGAGAGAAGTCGGTTCCGAGGGCCGGGTCGTCGGCGTCGACATGACGCCGGCGATGGTCGAAAAGGCCAGGGACAACGCCGGGCAGAACGACGCCGACAACGTCGAGTTCCGCCTCGGGGAGATCGAACACCTGCCCGTCGCCGACGAAACCGTCGACGTCGCCATCTCGAACTGCGTCGTCAACCTCTCGCCGGACAAGCCACAGGTTTTCGCCGAGACGTACCGGGTCCTCCGGCCCGGGGGGAGACTCGCCATCTCCGACGTCGTGATGACGGCCGAGATACCCGGCGAGATGCGTGCCGACCCCGACTCGGTGAGTGCCTGCGTCGCCGGCGCCTCGACGGTCGAGGAACTCGACCGGATGCTCGACGAGGCCGGATTCGTCGACGTGGCAATCGAACCGAAGGCCGACAGCACGGAGTTCATCAGCGAGTGGGACGACGAGCGGGATCTGAGCGACTACGTCGTCTCGGCGACCATCGAGGGTCGGAAGCCGGGGGCGTAGTCTCACTCCACCCTCCGCGAAGCGGAACCCTTGTTAGCCGGCACCTCGCTTTGTGAGCCAATGAACCAGGCTTCGTCGCCGCCGGTCCGCCGCCTCGCGGACTGGGACCACGACGTGCTCCGTGACCTCGCCGCCGAGCACGACACGCCGCTGTACGTCCTCGACACCGGCCGCGTCGCCGCGAACTACCGCCGCTTTGCCGACGCGTTCCCCGACGCCCACGTCATGTACGCCGCCAAGGCCCACACCGGCCGGGCCGTCCTCTCGACGCTACTCGACGCCGGAGCCGACATCGAGTGTGCCGCCTGGGGCGAACTCCAGCGGGCCATCGACGCCGGCGCCGACCCCGACACGCTGCAGTACACCGCCGTCAATCCGCCGGACCGCGATCTGGACTACGCGACCGACCTCGCTGCTGACCATCCAGGATTGACCATCACTGCCGGGGCCCGGGACACCTTCGACAGGCTGGAAGCCCGGGGCTACGACGGCCGAGTCGCCGTACGGATCAACCCCGGCATCGGCACCGGCCACCACGAGAAGGTCGCCACCGGCAAGGACGCCAAGTTCGGCATCCCGGCCGCCGAAGTGGCAGAACTCGCTGCCGAACTCGATTCCCGGTTCGACCTGGTGGGACTTCACGCCCACGTAGGAAGCGGCGTCCTCCGGGACGACCTGGAAGACCACTGTCGGGCCATCGGCCGCGTCGCCGACGTGGCCCGGGAGGTCACTGAGGAGGTGGGTTCCCTCGAGTTCGTCGACGTCGGCGGCGGCTTCGGCGTGCCGTATCGGGAGGAGGTCGAGCCGCTGAACCTCCAGGAAGTGGGCGAGATGGTCCGGGAGGCCGTGGGCGATCTGGACGCCCAGCTGAAGCTCGAACCCGGCCGATACGTCGTCGCCGACGCCGAACTGATACTGACGGAAGTCAACACCGTCAAGGAGACGCCCGAGTCGACGGTCGTCGGGGTGGACGCGTCCCTCGCGACGCTCATCCGGCCGGCGATGTTCGGCTCGTATCACCCCATCCGGAACGTCAGTGCTCCCGACCGGGAAGCTGTTCCAATCTCGGTCGGCGGGCCCTGCTGTACGAGCGCAGACGTCTTCGCGACGGACCGACCGGTGGCCCGGCCGGAGCGCGAAGACCTGCTGGCCATCGGCAACGCCGGAGCCTACGGCTACGAACTGGCCAACCAGTTCCACTCACAGCCCCGACCGGCAGAAGTTGCCCTCGAAGGAAGCGAATCGCGGGTCGTCCGGCGGCGGGAGACCCTCGACGACGTGACGCGGGTCGAACGATGAGTTCGAGCGTCGTCGATCTCGTGGCGTTTCACCGGCGAGCTGTCGATACTCCCTCTCACGAGGACGTCGATGCGATGCGCGATTTCCTGGTGGAGACCCTCGTCGACGCCGACACGACACCTCGTGTCGACGAGGCCGGGAACGTCCTGGCGACGCGGGGCACCCCCGCTGCTGTCGACGGCGACGCTGGCACCCATCTCGTGCTCAACACCCACATCGACACCGTGGCGCCACACGTCCCGTACGACCGCCGGGCGACGATACCGGGTGCTCCCGAGGGAGCAGGGGACGTGACCGACGAGAACGGCGACCCCGACGTGGTCTGCGGACGGGGTGCCTGCGACGCAAAGGGGCCCCTGGCAGCGATGGTGGCGGCCTTTCTCGACGCAGAGGTCCAGGACGGCGCCGTCACACTCGCCATCACCTACGACGAGGAGACACACCAGACCGGTGCCGGCCACCTGGCCGAGACGCTCTCGGCCGATTGCTACGTCGTAGGTGAGCCGACCGGGCTGGACGTCTGTACCGCCGCCAGGGGACAGTTCGAGGGGACAATTACGCTGCGTGGCGAGAGCGCCCACGCCGCCAATCCGGCCGATGGCGCGAACGCCATCCGGGCAGCTGCGCCCGTACTCGAAGCCCTGGACAGCTACGACGCCGAGCAGGGACCGGGGAGCCACGACGTCCTGGGCGAACCAACACTGACGGCGACGATAGTCGAGGGGGGCGAGGCGTTCAATCAGGTGCCCGCCGAGTGTTCCATTACGTTCGACCGCCGGTCGATTCCACCGGAGGCCAGCGCCGAGTTTCCGGATTCTCTCGGTGCCCACCTCGCGGACGTACTGCCGGACGGAGTCGACTGCTCGGTCGAACTGGTGCGGCCGGACACGCCGTTCCCGGACGCCTTCGCAACCGACGAGGACGCCACTATCGTCGAGACGCTGCAAGCGTCGGGGGCCGGCGAGGTCCGACCGTTCGGGGCGGCGACGGAGGCGTCGCACTTCGCGCCGGACGCTCCGACAGTCGTATTTGGGCCGGGCACTCTGGCCGACGAGTACGGGCCGGTGGCCCACGCCGACCGGGAGTACGTCCGTCTCTCGGCGGTGCGCGACGCGACTACGGTGCTCCGAAAATCGATCGAGAGAACTTGCGGGTAACGCTTTTAGGCCGTGCGAATGTCACCCGCAGTATGAGAACGCGGCGACGGCACCGGAGTCGGGAGGTCGTCGTGCAAGCGGCGTTGTTCGTCGTCGTCTGCACGCTGGCGCTGACCGCCAGCTTTCTCGGCCTCGTCGGTCTGGTGACCGCTGCCGTCGATGGCATTTCCAATCGGTTCCCGTTCTACGTTCTGGCGATGGCCATCGCGTTCGTCGGGTCGATTCTCACCCTCGAAGGCGAATTCGACAGCGGCCGGGACGTTCTCGAGGTGGCGGCGCTCGTAGCCGTCGTCACCTGCATCGTCGTGACGCTATCCGGCGAGGGCGTGGCGTACTCGCTCCAGCGGCCGGATGAGGTGTTTTCCTCGCAGTTCGTCTTCTACTTCCTGGCGGCCGGCCTGATGGGGACCGGCCTCGGCTACTGGGGGCTACACCACTGGGAGGAGTACGTCAGCAGTCGGAGCGGCGGACTGTAACTTCAAACGTCCTCCGTCGGTCACCACTCTGGGGTGGTCTCACATGAACATCCTGTCCTCGGGATACGTGCGGCTGTCTAGGGACTCGCCCGCTTCGGCCACGGTCGACAGGCGGTCCGCCAGCTGCTCGTAGTACTGCGTTACCTCTCTCCCGAGTTTCCGCAGCTCGGTTTCGTCGACGTCGAGCCCGTACGTGGATTCGAGCGCCCCGATGAGTCTGAGAGCGGCGTCGACGTCGGGTCCCGGCGGGTGAGACGGCGTTACGAACACGCCGGTTTCCGGGCCAGTCTCGTCGAGACTCCGCGTGACCAGCTCGCCGACGACGCCGTCGAGGAACCCACCCTGGAGCGGTTGGACGGTTCCGTCGGCCATCCGCCGGTCCCGGTACCTCGGCGTCGCGACTGAAAATACCTCGTGCTCGTCCGGGCCGTGGGGATACGGGACGCCGTGAAGGACGACGATCTCCTCGATGGAATGTTCTTCGACGAATTCGAGGAGTCCGTCGGCAAACGCCCGAGCGAACCGGACCGGGACGAACAGTTCACCGACGAGCACCGACAGGTTCGTTTCGCCGACGGAGTACAGCCGGCTGTGGTGACGGGGGACGCCCTCCTCGAACGGCGCGATGGCTGGCAGCTCTCCCGGTGCCAGGTGCCCGGTCTGCGTGGCTCCCAGGTGCCGCACGAGGTGGTCGGCAGCCGTCACGCCGGCCATCCCGTGGTGTGCCAGGCCGACGACCAGCGTCGGGTCGGTTACCTGTTCGACCGACGTCCGTACGTCGAACGATGATTGGGGCACCATCCCGTCGCCCTACGCTCCGGACGGAGTTATACGATCAGCCGACACCCGAAATCAGCCGACGTCGGAACGTCGTGCGAACTCCGGAGGGAAAGCTCCGTTCGATGGGATAAACGGATGGAGAACAAGCAGGGGGGGGGGGAGGCAGGGACGAGACAGTTACAGGTCGTCCACCAGGTCGTCGGCAAGTCCGGTGTACTCCACCGGCGTCAGTGCGTTCAGTTCCTCCCGAACGTCGTCGGGGACGTCGAGTTGGGCGAACAGCGCCCGGAAGTCGTCGAGGTCGGCGCGCTGGCCCCGGGTGAGTTCCTTGACCTGCTCGTAGGCGTCGGTGTGGCCCTCTCTCCGGAGGATGGTCTGGACCGCCTCGCCGATGACCTCCGGATTGGCGGCCAGGTCGTCGGCCATCACCTGCTCGTTCGGCGCTACCTTGCCGAGACCGGTCTCGCACTTCGCGTATCCGATCAGGCAGTGTGACAGGGCGGCCCCGATGTTTCGCTTCACGGTGGAATCCGAGAGGTCGCGCTGGAGCCGGGAGGTCGTGACGTAGTCCGCCAGGAAGGTCAGGTCAGAGTTGGCCTTGGAGAGGTTACCCTCGCTGTTCTCGAAGTCGATGGGGTTGACCTTGTGGGGCATCGTCGAGGAACCCGTCTCGCCCTCGACGGCTTCCTGGCCGAGGTAACGGTCGGAGACGTACAGCCAGCAGTCGAGATCCAGGTCCAGCAGGACGTTGTTGGCTCCCCTGACCGCGTCGAAGAGCGCCGCGAGGTCGTCACAGGGATTGACCTGGGTGGTGAGCGGCTCGTGCTGGAGTCCCAGGCCCGTGACGAACTCCTCGGCGAAGGCGGGCCAGTCGACGTCGGGGAAGGCGGCGTGGTGGGCCGCGTAGGTGCCGCTGGCCCCGGCGAGCTTGCCCGAGAGGCCGTCGACGTCGCCCTCGATTCGGCCGGTGGCGCGGCCCAGTCGGGCGGCGTAGACGGCCATCTCCTTGCCGAAGGTGGTTGGCGTGGCGGGCTGGCCGTGGGTCCGGGCGAGCATCGGGACGTCGCGGTAGTCTCTCGCGAGGTCAGTCAGCTCATCCTGGACGTTTTGAAGAGCGGGAACGAGGACCTCGGAGACGGCGGGCTTCACGAGGAGGCGGTGAGCGAGGTTGTTCACGTCCTCGCTGGTGAGCCCGAAGTGGATCCACTGGTCGAGTTCGAGGTCGTCCGGGCGGCGGAGCCGGACGAAGTACTCCACGGCCTTGACGTCGTGGTTGGTTGCCGCGTAGTCGCCGTAGCCCTCGGTCTCGAGCTGCTTGACGACGCTGGCGTCGTCTTCGTCGAACGTCTCGTAGAGTTCCCTGAGGGCGGTTCGGTCGTCGGCGTCGATCGCCAGCGTCGTGGCATCGAGGTCGGCCAGGGCGAGCAGGTACTCCACCTCGACTTGCACTCTGGCACGCATCAGCGCCTGTTCGCTGGCGAACTCGACGAGGGGATCGGTGTACCGGGCGTAGCGTCCGTCGAGCGGCGAGACGGCCGCCAGCGGTCCGCGGTCGGTCATGGTCGTGACTCCTCCCGAACGGCGAAAAAGCCTGCCGGTCCGGCCCGGTCAGTTCTCCCCGGTCAGGTCGCGGTCTACACCGACGGTCGCCACTGCCCGGTCGTAGTAGCTGCTGTACCGCGAAAGTTTCCGGAACAGTACCAACAGCCAGAAGGCGTCGTAGACGAGCGCGAGGACGAGTACCGACAGCCCCGTCAACGGAGCGACGGTGACGAGCGAGTTGTAGGTGGCGTGGATGAACGCCGCGATGAGGAGGCCCTTGACGACGATCGGGCCGCGATTCTCGGGATTGAACTTCGCCAGGCCGAGGTAGTAGCCGGCGAACGCCGAGAAGATGACGTGACCCGGACCGACGAACGCCCGGCCGGCAGCCGTCAGGGTGGCCCCTTCCAGCTGGGCGGCCTGACTGGCGCCCGACGTGGCGACGTAGGTGTTGGCGATGTAGACGAAGTTTTCGACCGTGGCGAAGCCCAGGCCGGCGATGGCGCCGTAGATGGCACCGTTGATCACCGCGTCGAAGCGAGGGTCGTTGTACGCGTGGACCCGGATGGCGAGCCACTTGACGAACTCCTCGATGGGGCCGACGACGAGGAAGAAGTAGAGGACGACCCCGCCGAGGCCGAGCAGTGCGAACGGCCCGGCGAGGATCGAATTGACGATGGCGGCGAACGTGGCAAAGAGGATAGCGAGCAAGAACGTGACTGCCAGCAGCGAAAACGGCTCGCGCTTGGTCGGGTCGTCGTACCAGATGTAGCCGGCGAGGCCGAGCGCCGGGAGGACGGAAGCGCCGGCGAGTACGCCCAGCACGGGTTCGTCGGTGAGGATGACGAACCCGACGCCCAGCTGGGCGACGAACAGGACCGTGGCCAGCGTGATCAGGAAGACGCTTCGAGCGGTCACCAGCGACCGGTACAGCCGGACGGCGATGCCGTCGAGTGCAGTGCGGTCCTCCCACGTGGCAACGTCGTAGAGGTCCTCGTTGTCGCCGAGCCCCTCCTGTACCGGGTCCTCCGGGTCGGACATACGCCCCCTGTCGGTCTACACCGGGAAGGGCGTTTCCCACTCACGCGTCCTCGCGTCCTTTCCAGCGCCCCGTTCGATTCGCAACGCCTTTGCGCCACCCGGGCCCCACCTCGGACATGAAGCTCGCCGGCATGGCCTCCAACCGGGGCCGCAACCTTTTGAACGTCGCCGACCGCGCCCCGGGGGGCGCGGAACTGGCCGTCGTGCTGACCAACGACGCCGACGCACCGGTGCTCCAGAAGGCAACCGACCGCGGGATTCCCACCGAAACCGTCCCGATGGACGAAGACGAGTCCCGCCAGGCCCACGAACGCCGCGTCGTCGACGCGCTGTCGGACTACGACTTCGACCTGGTCTGCCTCGACGGCTACATGCGCATCCTCTCGGACGAGTTCCTCGACGCGATGCCGACGACGCTGAACGTCCACCCGTCGCTGCTCCCCTCGTTCCCCGGGATGGACGCCTGGGGCGACGCCCTGGACGCCGGGGTCGACGTGACGGGCTGTACGGTCCACGTCGTCACCGACGCCACGGACGACGAGGGCAACGTCGTCGAGGAGGAAGTCGACGCCGGACCCATCGTCACGCAGGAACCGATACCGGTCTACGAGGGTGACGACGCCGACTCCCTCGCCGACCGGGTGCTCTACGATGGCGAATTCGCCGCGTATCCCCGGGCTGTCAAGTGGTTCGCCGAGGACCGGGCCACGGTCGACTACGACGCCAACGTCGTCCACGTCCAGGGCGACGACGGCGGGGAAGCCGGTCTCTTCCCGGAGCGCCGCGTCCTCACCCACGACCGGGCCGCCGACCTGCGCTACGGCGAGAATCCCCACCAGGACGCAGCAGTGTATGCAGACGCCACGGTCTCGGAGGCGAGCGTCGTCCACGCCGACCAGCTGAACGAGGGTGCCAAGGCGCTGTCGTACAACAACTACAACGACGCCGACGGCGCCCTGAACCTGATCAAGGAGTTCGACGAGCCGGCCGCGGCAGTCATCAAGCACACGAACCCGGCAGGGTGTGCGACGGCCGACTCGCTGGCCGAGGCCTACGAGGACGCACTGGCGACCGATCCGCAGAGCGCCTTCGGCGGCATCGTGGCCCTCAACCGGGAGTGCGACGCCGCGACTGCCGAGCAAATCGTCGACTCCTTCAAAGAGATTGTCGTCGCGCCGGGTTACACCGACGAGGCGCTGGACACGCTCTTCGAGAAGGAGAACCTGCGTGTGCTGGATGTGGGTGAGCTCGGTGAGCGCACGGACGCCCTCACCGAGAAGCCCCTCGTCGGTGGTCGACTGGTCCAGGAGCGCGACCTGAAGACCATCACCGAGGACGACCTGGAGGTCGTGACCGAGCGGGAGCCGACCGACGAACAGATCGAATCGATGCTGTTCGGCTGGCACACCCTCAAGCACGTCAAGTCGAACGGGATTCTGTTCGCGAAGGGGACCGAAACCGTGGGAATCGGCATGGGACAGGTCTCTCGGGTGGATGCAGTTCGTCTGGCGGCGCTGAAAGCCGACGAGCACGCCCAGGGCAAGGACGCCGAGGGTGCCGTGATGGCCTCTGACGCCTTCTTCCCCTTCCCGGACGGCATCGAGTACGCGGTGGAGGCCGGTATCGAGGCCGTGATCCAGCCCGGCGGGTCGAAAAACGACGACGTGGTCATCGAGGCGGCCAACGACCACGACGTCGCGATGGTGTTCACCGGAACGCGGTGTTTCCGGCACGATTAACGGGAGTAGCGTCCGCTCGAAAGACGGGAGAGGCGGGTCTTTCGAGCCTGGCACACGAACGACGACCCCGCCTTCTTTGGCCGGTTTTCGAGAATCTAACAGTCAGTAGGTCTGGGAATACGAACAATGGGAGAGAGAGGGAGGGGGAGGGCATATCACCCTCCGTCGTCTACGCACTCCACGACGACGTCGTCGGCTTCGACCCTGACGTCACAGTCCGCGTACTGAAACTGCACCGAAACGGACTCGTCCCCGTCCGTTCGAAGGAGCGCGTCGAGCGCGTCCAGGTCGAGTACGGAACCCAGGGGAGGGTCGAGGGACGTCGGTTCGACGTCGTGGACGTCTGCGACCGCGTAGATGATCCGCATGGTGATGGGTTCGTAGCCGGTGTTCATGGGTAGACTGGTCATTATATCGTCGGTACGACGACAGCGACCTTTTCGCTACTGCGTATGTCTATGCCAACGTTCTCCGAACGAGGGTATATGTATAGCGTTCCAGAAACGTAGACTCCTGCACCGGGTCCTTGCTGCTGGAACGGACCGTGACGGAATTATGATAGTGCGTGCTACTCATTACCATTCGTGGAGTACGTTTGAGTATGGATTTCCGTTCCAGCGCGACCGTCGGTTTGCTCTGTCTCGCGGTCGGCTTCGGCGTCGGAACGTCGCAGTTCGTACTGCCCGCCGGAGCCGTCTGGCTCGGCATTGCCAGCGCCCTCGTCGGCCTCACTGCGTGGACGCGACAGGACGGCCCGAACGACCCTATCGCGACG
>CAZGAX010000027.1:0-30300 GCA_964523745.1 uncultured Halobacteriales archaeon
CGGAAGCCGATGTCGGCGATCTGGGGTTGGGCACAGGAGGCCGAGCAGCCCGACATGTGCATCCGGACGACTTCGAGGTCGTCCGGCGTGTCGATGCGCTTGTCGAGCGCCTTGGCCCACCGCCGGACCCGGTTCTTCGTCTCGATGATGCCGTAGTTGCAGAACTCGGAGCCAGTACAGCCGACGGCGCCCCGCGAGAACGGTCCGGGGTTGGGCCGGTACTTCCTGGCGAACGGTTCGTCGAGCAGGTCCCCGACGTTCTCCTCGGGAACGTGGGTGATCAGGAAGTTCTGGTCGGTGGCGAGCCGGATCGAGGCGTCCTCGGTGCCGTACTTCTTGGCTGCGCGGGCCGCCTCTGCGAACTCGTCGCCGCCCATCCGGCCGGCGATGACGTTGAAGCCGACGTACTTCAGCCCCTCCTCGTTCTGGTCGTGGACGCCGACGTGGTCGCCGGTGTAGCCCTCGGTCAGGTCCACGCCCCGCGTCGGGAGGTCGACGGTACAGCGGTCGCGGATGGCCTCCTCGTACTTCTCGGGGCCGAGCTGCTCGACGAGGTAGCGCATCCGGCAGACGCCGCGGTTGTTGCGGTCGCCGATCTCCTTGAACGTCTGGGCGACGGCCCGGCAGAACTCCACGGCATCCTGGGGCGGAATGAACACGTCGAGGGGCGAGGCCATCCGGGGGCCGTCGGAGAGGCCGCCGCCGACCTTGACGTGGAAGCCGTACTGCCACTCCCCGTCGATCTCCTTCTTGGCCGGCGTCAGGCCGACGTCGTTGATCTGGGACTGGCCGCAGTCGTGCTTGCAGCCGGTGATGGTCATCTTGAACTTCCGGGGGAGGTTGCCGTACTCGCGATTCCCCGTAAAGTAGTCCGAGACGGCGTCGACGACCGGCTGGGCGTCGAAGGCCTCGTGGTCGTCGAGGCCGGCGGCGGGGCACCCCAGGACGTTCCGGGCGCCGTCGCCACAGCCCTGGATCGTGGTGAGGCCGACCTCGTCGTAGCGCTCCCACATCTCGGGGACGTCCTCGATCTCGATCCAGTGGAACTGGGTGTCCTGGCGCGTCGTGATGTCGACGAAGGCGTCGCCCCAGATGGGATTCTGTTCCTCGCCGCCGAACTCCTCGGGCGCGGTGGCCAGGTCCTCGGTCACTTCGCCGATGACCTCGGCCTGCTCCGGCGTCAGGAACCCGCCGGGAACCTTCGTCCGGACCATGTAGTAGTCGTCGTGGACGCCGTGGGTGTACATCCCGGCCCACTTCAGGCGCTCGAACTCGCCGTCGCCGGCGCGTTCGACTATTTCCTCGAAGCTCAGTCCCTCCTCGGCGTACTCGTGGACGTCCTCGATGACGTCCAGCGGGTGTTTGTCCTGCTTCCACTGCTCTACCGTGTTCATACTCGGGCCTCCGTGGACATGTTCGGTCAGCGACGGGTGTGGCCGCTCCACCCGGCGTTCTTACACCATCCAATAGTCCTACCTACTTGACCCGCGCCTTCACGGACAAAACCGCCACACCTCGACTGTAGGGGAAAATATTGCTGGGAAATGCTGCCACGAGTGGGGCGCGTCACCAGGTGACGGCCGACCCCCGTCCCCGGATTTCGTGAGCTATCCCCCGGAACCGGACCCGGCGGGCGTCGGTGGTACCGGAAGATGTTTCCGGTAAGCGGGTGCCGTCGCGGTAAGGTGCTTCAATTCGGGTGCAGTGCCTAAGTACGCCGGTCACGAACAGACCACATGGCACTGATCGCGGAGCTGACCACGCCGAGTGACGAGTTTCTTCTCGGATGGACGCTCGGCCAGCGACCCGACGTGTCCGTTCGCGTCGAACGGATGGTCGTCGACGGCGACGCGAACGTGACGCCGTACTTCTGGGTCGAAGGTGCCGACCTTGACGCGTTCGAAGACGTCCTGCGCGACGACCGGTCGCTCGCCGACGTCGAACTGCTGGAAGCCCACGACGACCAGCGTCTCTACCGTGGTATCTGGGAGGTAGACGTGTCGATGCTCGTCAACGCACTCGACGACGTCGACGCGACGGTACTGGAAGCGACCGGTCACAACGGCGACTGGAATCACCGGATCCTGTTCGCAGACCAGGGGGCACTTTCGCGATTTCACGACCTGATGCGGTCCCGCGACGTGACGTTCGACCTCGAACGTCTCCACACCTCCGACTCCCCTACCGAGTACGGCAAGTTCGACGTGACCGACGACCAGCGCGAGGCGCTGGTGGCGGCCCACGAACTTGGCTACTTCAGGGTGCCTCGCGAGGCGACGCTCCAGGACGTCGCCGACCGGCTGGGGATCTCCAGAAATGCGGCGTCGGCGCGGCTTCGTCGGGGTACCGACGACCTCGTTGCCCACACCATCGCCCACGAACCGACCACCGGGGACGCGTAAAAGGACCGGTACACGTCACACCCAGGGTAGACCTGTGCTCGTCCCGTCGTGTACACGACGGCACGGTTTCAAGTGGTTTGATCGGACTGTTATCCACATGACTGACGGAGAGACCGCAGTACGGAACGACGGAGGTTACCAGTATCGGGACGACGAACTGACGGCGACGATCACGGCAGCGCTGGCGGAGACGGCCGACGTCGATCCCCTGGAGTTGCCCCCGCTGTACGATTCGATCGACGCCGACGCGCTAGACCGACTCTGCAGGACGAACGGCTCGACGACGGTTACCGTCCGGTTCACTCACGCAGGGCACGTCGTGCAGGTCGACAGCGACGGGTCCGTCACGATCCGGTCGGGCGACTGAGCGTCAGGCTTCGCCCAGTAGTACGTCGACGACGAGTCACTCGGGATCGATCTGCTCGGTAGATCTGCTCGGTAGATCTGCTCGACGAGTCTGCTCACCGAATCTGGTCGGCGGTGAGGGGTGTCGCCGCCGACCAGTGGTCCCGGTGGAGTTTCTCGGCCCAGGACCGGACCGTCTCGTCGTCGGTGTCGAGTGCGGCACGGACGATGCCCTCGTCGTCGCGGAGCAGCAGGTGCGTTCTCGCGTCGGTCACCTCGACGGCGATCGGAATCTCGCCCGAATCGACCCGGATCTCGGCGCTCTCGGATGCGACGACGTCGTCCAGGAGGTCCCGGAGTTCGGCCGTCGCGGTGAGCGCGTCGATGGCGTCTGCCGTGAACACGCCCTTCGTCGCCAGGTCGCCGTCCACGGTCCTGTCCCGAACCAGTCGAAGTTTCTGCTCGTTGAAGGCGTGTGAGAGGAGCAGGGCGTTGTCGGTTTCGCCGAGGAGTTCCAGCATTCGCCCGATCGGGGCGTTCGGTCGCGTCTGGCTGGGCGTGGTTATCGTCGCTTCCCGCAAGTGACTCAGGTCGAAGTCGAACGACCCGGTCGGCAGCCACTCGACCACGTCGCGCAACCGGGTTTCCGTCTCCAGTCGCTCCCGGAGGTCGGTGATGCCCGTCGCGACGAGCCGACCGGTCGCCGTCGCCCGATACCGGTCCCCCTCGGCGGTGACCCAGTTGCGTTCGGCGAGGTCGCCCAGGATCCGGCCGAGCGTCGACTGCGAGACGTCGACGGCCTCAGCCAGGTCCCGTCGAGTCCGCGCTCGCTCGACCAGCGCCGCCAGCACCTCGATCCGGTTCGACGACCGCGCGAGGAACTCGATCTCCTCCAGCGGGTCCGGATCGGTCATACGTGGGATTCTACCTACCCTCGGTTATCGGTTTCGCCTCCTGCAACGGTTTCACGCCCTGACAACACTCGCCGGCCCGGGGGACTTTCATACAATGAAAAATTTATTGAAATCATATATGAGGGTGGCCGGCCGACGTCTGTGTACGATGACGACCGATCCGGACCTCGCCCGACCGACTCGCCGGAGGGCCGACAAATGAGTCTCACGACCGCGTTTACGAACGCAGTTGGACCGATCCTCGGCGTGGCAGCCGCCGGCTACCTGCTCGCCCGGACGACTGACCTGGCGGTCGAACCCCTGAACACCGCCGGGCTGTACGTCCTGCTCCCGGCGCTGGCCTTTCACAGCATCCTGACGACCGCACTCGACGGGGGTGAAGCGGTTCGCCTCGGCGTCGGAGTCGTCGCCTACGCCGTCGTGATGATCGCCGTCGCCTGGGCGGTCGGCCGGCTGGTCGGCGAGTCCGGTGCCCTGCTCGGCGCGCTGATGCTCGCGGCCGCCTTCCCCAACTCCGGGTTCGTCGGCATCCCGCTTTCCGAGTTCGCCTTCGGCGAGGTCGGTCGAACGACGGCCGTCCTCTACCTGACGATCCAGAGCCTCGTCGTCTACACGGTCGGCGTCTACATCGCCTCCGGTGGCGCAGACGGCGGGATCCGCGACGCCGTCGTGGAGATATTTCGGCTTCCGCTCGTCTACGCGGTGGTCGCGGCCGTCGCCATCCGGACGTCTGGGCTCGCCCCGGCCACGGACTCGGCGGTGATGGAGACTGTCGGACTCGTCGGCAACGCCGCGATACCGGTGATGCTACTGGTCCTGGGAATCCAGCTCGCCAAGACGGACGTGACTGCCGTCACGCGGTCAGTCGCCCCGGCTGCCCTGAAGCTCGTGGCCGCCCCCTTCGTCGCCGTGGGTATCGCCGCCGCTCTCGGCTTCGCCGACCCGACGGTCGCCAGGGTGTTCGTCCTCGAGTCGGCGACGCCGGCAGCTGTCACGCCACTGGCGCTCACCATCGAGTACGCCGGTGACGTCGCTCCCGGCGAGATCTCGGCGCCGGAGTACCTTAGCACCACGATCTTCGTAACGACCGTCGCGAGCGTCGGCGTCCTCACCGCGCTGGTCGCCGCGCTCCAGGCCGGAATCGTCTTCTAAGACGACCGACCTCGGGACCGGACTGTTGCGCTCAGTCCGCGTTTCCGAGCAACTCGTCGACGACCCACTCGGGGTCGAACCGCTCGATGTCGTCGTAGTCCTGACCGGTCCCGAGAAAGAGGATCGGCTTGCCGGTCACGTGGGCGATGGAGATGGCGGCTCCGCCCTGCGGGTCGGCGTCGGCTTTCGTCAGCACGCTGCCGTCGACGGACGCGGCGGCGTCGAACTCCCTGGCGCGATTGACGGCGTCCTGCCCGGCCACGGCCTCGTCGACGAACAGGGTGAAGTCCGGCTCGATCACCCGGTCGATCTTCGAGAGCTGGTCCATCAGGCCGTCGCTGGTGTGCAGCCTCCCCGCAGTGTCGCCCAGGACGACGTCGACGTCGTTCGCCTCGGCGTACTCGACGGCGTCGTAGATCACCGCCGCCGGGTCGCTGCCCTGCTCGTGGGAGATGACCTTCCGGTCGAGGTTCTCGGCGTGCTCTCGCAACTGTTCGTTGGCCCCGGCGCGGTACGTGTCGCCGTTGGCCAGCACCGAGGAGTACCCACGCTGCTCGAGCCAGTGTGACAGTTTGGCGATGGTCGTCGTCTTGCCGACGCCGTTGACGCCCGTGAAGATGATGGTCACGGGCTTGTCGCTCTCTGCGATCCGTTCTTCGAAGTCGAACTGGCCGACGCTGATCACGTCGTACAGCGCCTCGCGGAGCGAGTCCCGGACCAGGTTCCCGGTGCTGGAGAGGCGACGGCGGGTCTCGCCCACCAGGTTTGCCTCGACGCGGTCCAGGATTTCCTCGACGACGCCCAGTTCGACGTCGCTGGACAGGAGGGCGAGTTCGAGGTCGTCGAGGTGTTTCTGGAGGTCGTCCTCGTCGATGACCGTCTTCCCGCTGGCGAACAGTTTGGCGCGTTCCGCCAGCCCACGATCGCCCTCTTCGGCCGCTTCGTCCGCCGGTTTCCCCGCCGACTCGCCCTCGGGCTCGTCGGCCGGTTCGACGTCCGACTCGGGGACAGGGTCGCCGCCCCTCGCGTCCTCCGTGCCCGCTGCACCGTCACCTTCGGTCGGGACGCCTGCTTCGGCGGCGTCGGGCGACTCCGAAGCCGCCGCTTCGGGACCAGCGTCGGGTTCCTCCTCGACGGCTTCGGGGTCGACGTCGGCGTCCTCCTCGACGTCGCTGGTGAACCCTTCGAGCTTGTCCTTCAGTCCGTCGAACATCGCGCCCTACTCGTCAGACTGCTGCTGTTGTTGCTGCTGGAGCTGCTGCATCTGCTGGGCCTGCATCTGCTGGGCCCGCTCCTCGAGCTGTTCGCTCTCGCTCTCGAGGTCTGCGATCTCCTCCTGGATTTCGTCGATGCGGTCGTCGAGCGTGTCCTGCTTGGATTCGAGCGTGTCGATGGCGCCGTCCTGGTCGCGTTCGGCGGCGTACCCGCCACCCAGTTCGACGACGACCTCGTCGATGTCCGCGATCTCGGCGCGGACGTAGGAGCCGCCGCCGACCGGCACCTGGACCGTCGAGCCGCTCTCGATGGCTTCGAGCGCCTCCATGGCCTCGTCGATCTCCGTCTTCTCGGACTGGAGCTGCTGGACCTCCGCCGAGAGGGCTTCGCGTTGCTCCTCGAGCTGTTCGAGCTGCTGGGCCAGCTCCTGGAGCTGCTGGTTCCCGCCGCCGAGGCTCATTGTGCCACCTCCTCGATCTCGACCTGGGTCCGCTTCAGTCCGTGGCGCGAGCCGAACTCGGCGTACACTCGCTCGGTGGCCACGTCCTCGTTCTCCGCTTCGACGGCTTTCTCGAAGGACTGCCAGCCGTCGCGGGCCTTCCAACTCCCGGTTACCGTGAATT
Source organism: uncultured Halobacteriales archaeon (assembly GCA_964523745.1). GTDB lineage: Archaea > Halobacteriota > Halobacteria > Halobacteriales > Haloarculaceae > CAZGAX01. Next base: position 6,652 of record CAZGAX010000027.1, read on the forward strand.
CACTCATACTCTCGCTGGGGTGCCGAGTCGGAAGAATCTTCCTACTCGGCCACCCGCCGTCCGCACTCGACACTCGGGGAAGCCGTCGGGACCCGCCGGCGGCCGGCCCAACGTTTTATGTACGGAGACGGCGTGACGAGACGGTACACAGACGGATGACCGACGCCCCGACGGTGCTCGTCGTGGGCGACGCGGGGGACGGTGGGACCCTGGCCGGAACGTTCGACAGTTTCGCTACCGTACGCTTCGCGTCGACGACGGACGAGACTCGCGAATTCCTGACCGAGACTACCGCGGACTGCGTCGTGGCCATCCACGACCCGCCGGCGACCCACGTTCGGCCGCTCCTCGGGAGGGTTGCCGGGGCGCCGGTCATCGTCGTCACTGTGGACGAGGGGGCTGACGTATACGAGTTGCTCGAAGCGGGTGCGACTGACTGTCTGCCGGTACCGTCGAGCGAGACGGCTCGCCAGCTACTGGCCGACCGGGTCGAGGCGGCTCTTGCCGACCGGGTTGAGACGGCTCTTGCCGACCGGGTCGACGCGGCCCTGGCCGACCGCCGGGTGCCGGCCGACCAGCGGGTCGACTACCAGGTCGTCGTCGAGGAGGCCCAGGACGGCCTCTACGCCATGGACGAGGAGGGACGGTACCTCATGGTAAACCGTTCGATGGTCGACCTGAGTGGGTACGACCGCGACCAGCTGCTGGGGATGAACGCCTCGGAACTGCTGACGCCCGAGAGCGCCACCGAGGGTCGGCGTCGGATCCGCGCCCTCCTCCGGAGTGACAGCCGCCGGAGCGACACCTGGGAGATGGAACTGGTGACCGCGGACGGCGACCACGTCCCCTGTGAGATCCACTACGCGCTCCTCCCGGCCGACGCCGACGACTACCGGGGTATCGTCGGGGTGATCCGCGACGTGACCGAACGCAAGCGCCGCGAGGAGGAACTCCGCCAGCAGCGCGAACGGTTCGAGGAGTTCGCCAGCGTCGTCTCTCACGACCTGCGCAACCCCCTGACGGTCGCCGCCGGCCGGACAGACCACGTTCGGAGTCGACTCGAAAACGCTGCCGACCCCGACGGCGCCGCTTCTGATGCCGACGCCGACACCGACCCGGACGTCGACGCCCTCGTCTCGCACCTCGAAACGGCCTGTGCCGCCCACGACCGGATGACAGAAATCATCGACGACCTGCTCACCCTGGCGAGGCGCGGTGAGGTAATAGGCGAAACCGAACGGACCACGCTGGCCGCCGTAACACAGCGCGCCTGGCAGTCCGTCAGGGCGGAGTCCGGCACCCTCGAGATCTCGGCCGACCGACCGCTGGAGGCCGACACGGAACGTCTCCGGCAGCTCCTGGAAAACCTCCTCGCCAACGCGGTCGAGCACGGCGGTACCGACGTCTCCGTCCGCGTCGGCGCGACCGAAGACGGCTTTTTCGTCGCCGACGACGGTCCCGGTATCCCACCGGAGGACCACGACCGGGTCTTCGACCACGGCTACACGACGGCCATCGACGGCACCGGGTTCGGCCTTTCCATCGTCGACCGCATTGCCACCGCCCACGGCTGGGACGTCGAGGTAGTCGACGTCGAGGAGGGTGCTCGCTTCGAAGTCGGTGGCCTCGATCCACTCGATTCGGCCCACTCGTCGTGAGCATTTGGCTAACAAAGTAAACGAATTTGGATACAGTTCTAACAATTGGTAAATTAATCAGTACTGTTTTGTGCCCCGGAAACCGATCGTCGGGGCATGACACTCTCTCTCGCACGGCGCGCAACTCTCTGGGAGAGCCGGCCGGCAGTGGTCGACCCCGAGGGTGGCGTTTCCCTGTCTTACGCCGACCTCGCGGCGGAGGTTTCGGCGGCGACCGGCCGGCTCGCCGCCTGGGGGATCGACCCGGGTGACCGGCTGGTCGTCCTGGCTCGTAACGACCCGGCGCTCCTTGCGTTGCTGTTCGCCGCCCGGCGACGCGGCGCCACGCTCGCACCGGTTTCGTTTCGGCTGGCCCCGGACACGGTGGCGAAGCTGGTCGACCGCATCGACCCGGAGCTGGTGGTGGCCGAGCCGGAGTTCGAAGACCTGGTCGCCGACGCGGACTGCGAGGCCACCTCGCTGTCTACCTTCCAGGACCGCGAGCCCCAACCGGACGCCAGGGGAACGAGCGACGCCGCTCCCCTATTCCTGCACACCGGCGGGACCACCGGCGTTCCGAAGGTCGTCCCGATCGGCGAGCGCCAGCTGGAGTGGAACGCCATCACCGAATCGGTCGCCTGGGGGCTGGACGACGAGACGGTGACGCTGACGCTGCTGCCGCAGTTCCACACCGGCGGCTGGAACCTCCTGACGCTCCCGACGCTGTACAGCGGCGGCACGGTCGTCCTTCCGTCGGAGTTCGACCCCGGTCAGGCACTCGAACTGGTCGAAGAGCACCGGCCGACCCAGCTGTTCGCCGTCGCCGCCATCTACCGCGCTCTCGCCGACCATCCCGGCTTCGAGAACACTGACCTCTCCAGTCTGGAGTGGGTGATGAGCGGCGGCGGTCCGTGTCCCGAGTCGGTGATGGAGCCCTACCGCGAGCGGGGAATTCCGTTCACGCAGGGCTACGGCCTCACCGAGGGCGGGCCGAACAATCTCTACCTCTCCCCGGAGCGCGACGACATCGAAGAGAAGTCAGACCGCGTCGGCCGGCCATTCCCCGACTGCGAAGCGCGTCTCGTCGAGGACGGCGAGGAAGTCGCTGGCGAAGGCACCGGCGAACTCGAATTTCGCGGACCGGTGACCGCTGACGGCTACCTCGAGACCGAGGACGGGACGTTCGAAGGCGAATGGGTCTCGACGGGCGACGTCGCCCACCGGGACGACGACGGCGACTATGCCATCGTCGGCCGGACCGACAACATGTTCGTCAGCGGCGGCGAGAACGTCTATCCCGAGGAGATCGAGGACACGCTCGAAGGTCACGAGGCGGTCGGGGCGGTCGGTGTGGTACCGGTGTCCCACGAGAAGTGGGGTCAGGTGCCCAAGGCGGTGGTCGTCGGCGACGCCGACGAGGCCACGCTCGACGGCTACGCCCGGAAGCACCTCGCCGACTTCGAACGCCCGAAGGCCTGGGCGTTCGTCGACGCGCTGCCGGAGACCGGTGCCGGAAAGCTCGACCGCGACGCACTGCGGGAGCAGTACGGCGAATGACGGTCGGACTCACGGGCTACGGCCTCTACCGGCCGCCCGACCGGATCACCGGCGAGGAGATAGCCGCCGAGAGCGCCATTCCCGAGGAAGTCGTGGTCGAGAAGATGGGCATCCGCGAGAAGCGCGTCTGTCCGCCCGACGACGACCACGTCTCGGACATGTGCCTCCCCGCCGCTCGGGAGGCGCTTGCCGACGCTGGTCGGGATCCCGAAGACCTCGACCTCGTGCTGTACCACGGTAGCGAGTACAAGGACTACCCGCTGTGGTCGGCGGCGGCAGCCGTTGCCGACCGGCTCGGGGCCGGCGAGGTGTTCGCGACGGAGAACCACACGCTCTGTGCCAGCACGCCGGTGGCTATTCGCCAGACGCGTGGCCAGTTGGAACTCGAAGACGTCACAGTGGCGCTGCACGTTACCGCCAGCCGAGAGGAAGACCTGGTCGACTACACCGACCACGACGCATCTTTCATGTTCAACTTCGGCTCCGGGGCGGGCGCCTACGTCCTGGAAGCTGATCCCGATGCGTCGCGAACGCTGGCTACGGTCCAGGAGAGTGCAGCGCTGACCGACGGCTCCTTCGCCGACGACGTCAAGGTGCCTGCCGGCGGGTCGCGGAATCCGGCGAGCGAGGAGACGGTTGCCGCCGGCCGGCACACGCTGACCGTGCCGAAACCGGACGACATGAAGCGGCGGATGGCCCCGGTCAGCGGCCCCAACTTCGTGACTGTGGCCGACCGGGCGCTGGAGCGGTCTGGCTACGACCGCGACGACGTGGACTTCGTCGCGCTGACCCACATGAAGCGTTCGTTTACCGCGTCGCTGTTCGACGACCTCGGGCTCGACGTCGAGAGCGACGGCTACTACCTCGACGAATACGGTCACGTCCAGAGCGTCGACCAGATCCTGGCGCTGGACGAGGGCCTCCAGCGGGGACGAGTCCGGTCGGGTGACCTGGTCCTGTTTCTCGCCGCCGGCACCGGCTACACCTGGGCGGCAACGGTGCTGGAGTGGGTGGGATAGAGCGAACAGGCGGCACTGACGCCGGACGTCGGGCTTTCCGGCGTCGGTCACTGTGGTCCCGGCGCGTCGTGCCACGCTCCCGCCTCGGCACACCGGGTCGGCGAATTACGTCACGGGCGGGGCTGGTCCCGCCATCGTACAAGAAACTCAGTCCACGTAGCCCAGTGCGGCGTCGATGCGGCCGAGTTCCGGGCCGGTGGTGCGCTGGCCGACGACGTAGCCGTGTTCGTTTGCGACGAGGCCGGAACCGACGAGCGGGCCACCGTAATTGATCGTCCCGATGTCGGCCGGAACGTCGAGGGCTGCTTCTATCCGGTCGAGTTCCTCGTCGGTCGCCTTCGGGTGACAGAGTACCCCCTTGTTCGTGGCGACGGCGGCGGTACCGACGGTCTGCACGCCGGCGACGTCGCCGCGTTCGACGGGGACGTCGAGTCCGTCGGTCACGGCCTGGACGGCCTCGCGGGGGAGGTCCGGGTGGACGTAGGCGCCGTTGTCGTTTGCGAGGACGACGTTGCCGGCGGCGTTGATGCGTCCCGGGAGTTCGGCGACCGGGAGGTCGACGGCCGCCTCGATCCGGTCGCGTTCGCGGTCTCGAATGCGGCTGCTGACCAGCAGCCCGTTCTCGTTGCCGGTGGCGAGCGCGCCGACGGTGCCGCCACCGCCGACGGTCGTCGGGACGGCCGTGACTTCGAGTTCGTCCTCGAGGTCAGCCAGCAGGTCGTCCTCGACGTCGGGCCTGACGAGCAGGCAATCGTCGGTGGCTCTCGCAAAGACGCCGACGTACGCGGAGCCGGAGAAGGCCGCCCGAAGCAAAGTTACTCGGCCGTTTCGGCTTCGACGATACCCTCGCCCGCCTCTTCGAAGCGGGCGGCGCGGACGCGAAGCTTGCTCGGCGGGTTGTGCCGGCCCTGTGCCCAGATGGCCTCGTTGATCGAAGGGTCGAGCCGGACGGCGTCCTCGTCGACCGAGAAGTGCTGGGCGAGGTGTTCGCGAACGATGCCCATCGCGGCGTCGGCCCGCTTTGCCTTGGACTCGGCGAGCGCGTCGCGGAGCGGCACGGTCATGACCCGCTCCTCGAAGTCGTTGGCGCTCATTCGTCCGTGTCACTCCGCCGCCAGTGTCGGCGCTTGGGGTTGCGCTGGACGTCCCGGTCGGTCTTGAGCATGACCCAGGCGGGAACCCGACTGTTCTGGCGCTCGAGTTTCGCCAGCCGCTTCTTCTTGGCCTTCGATTTCTTGCTCATGGTACGCCCCTGTTCCCCGTGCTGGCATAAATGTGTGTTCTTTCGGCCGAGGTGAGCGGCGGGGATGGGCCGGCCGTGGGAACTGGCACATTTTAGATGAATGCGAGCGGAACCATCACGAGGATGCCGGCCACGAGACCGCCGGCTAGCTCCGGTCGGCCACCGGACGGGAGCGTCTCGCCGGCCTGTCTGGCCTCGGGGATGAACTCGGTGACGACCAGGTAGATCATCGCACCGGCGGCGAAGCCGTAGCCGAAGGGGAGGAACTGCCGGGCGATGCGGACGAAGTAGAACGCGATGACGGCGCCGATGGGCTGGGGCAGGCTGGAGAAGACTGCCCACCATACCTTTCGCCAGTTCGAGACGCCCATGGATTCGAGCGGGATGGAGATGGCCACGCCCTCGGGGACGTTGTGAATCGAGATGGCGACGGTCATGAATACGCCGAGGAGTGGCACGGCGACCCCGAACAGCTGGAGCACGTCGGCGTCGGCCAGCCCCAGTTCGGCGAACGAGACGCCGACGGCGACGCCCTCCGGGAAGCTGTGGATCGTCAGGATGCCCAGGATGAGCACGAGCTTCTTGAAGTCGGCCTCCTCGTACTCTCGGGGATCGATCTCGGAGTTCGAGAGGACGCGGTGGCCGACGATGACGAGCAGGACCCCGGCGAGGAGGCCGGGGACCATGAGAATGCGACTGCCGGCGGTGCCGTTTGCCAGCCCCTCGCCGATGAGTCCGAACACGGACGCCGAGACCATGATGCCCGAGGCGAGCCCCCAGAGGACGACGTTCCACCGCTCGCTGATGTCGTCGACCAGGAAAAAGGGGATGGCTCCGAGCCCCGTCGCCAGGGCTGTCAACAGGCCAGCGACGAAGACGAAGACGAGGTACTCGGCCACTGCCATACGTCTCTTCGTTGCCGCCGGGACCTAATAACTGTCACGAACGTGATTTGTTTTGGCTCGCCTAAAGCGATCGAGCGCCAGGGGCGGCGGAGCGTCGGCCGGCTAGACTGTCAGAGTTCGAATGATTCGACGGTGGTGTACTCGGGGCCGTCGGCGGTGAGAGTGCTCTCGGTGAGGCGAACGTCGGAGACATCCAGGGTGCCGACGTTGGGGTCCTGGTTTTCGACGACGTCTTGGACTATCTCCTTGCCGCCGGCGTGGTCCATCCGGGCGATCGTGGCGTGGGGGGTGAAGTCGTGGTCTTCGGGGTCGAAGCCGAGTGCTGTGGTGCGTTCCTCGATGGCTTCGTGGAGTGCGGTGAGGTGGTCGCCGCCCCGGCGGACGCCGACCCAGACGACGCTAATGTAGTCGAGGTGTGGGAAGGCGCCGAGACCGCCGAACTCGGCGGTGAAGGGGTCGACGCCGCTGTCGTCGACGGCTGTTTCGAGGGCCGACGTGAGTTCGGGCAGTCGGTCTTCGTCGGTGTCGCCCATGAATTTGAGGGTGACGTGGGCCTGCTCGGGGTCGGTGAAATTGAGGCCGTCGGCGTCTGCGAGGAGGTCCTGGACTGCTTCTACTTCCTCGGAGAGTCCGTCGAGGTCCACGCTCACGAACAGTCTCATGGTCGTGTCTTCGGTGCTGGTGGATGTTGAATTGGTGGGACGCTCTCAATCGATCGTGTGACCACCGCAAACAGCCAGAAAGCCCTCGGCTGCTGGACCGGCCGGGACTCCTTGCGCTCCTCACCTCGCTCCGCTCGGTTCCGGTGCTTGCTACGTCCGGGCCGGGGCCACCAGCCGGCCCCTTTCAGTCCCACCCACGTAGCTTGGCCAGTCAGCCGACAGGGGTGGGACTGAAAGGGGCGGCGTGCGTGGCGGCTCCGCCGTCACGTTATAAGGCGGCGGGCGGTGCCCGCCGCCCACTCGGCGAACCTGGACGACGTAAGCGCTGGACCGACCGAGCGGAGCGAGGGAGTGTAGGGCGCAGCGAGTCCCGGGAGCCCACAGCGCCGGCGCTTTCTGGCTGTTTGCGGTGGCAGGAATCCTGCGGTCATAGAACGATCACCCGCGAATAAATCAGTCTTCCCAGGACGCAGCCCTTAACCGCTCGCCCCGCCAAGCGGCAGTCAATGACCGACGAACCCGAGGACCACGAGTTCCACAGCGGGCAGGGGTTCGACGACCCGTACGAAGGGTTCGACCTCGACCCGCCGGAGCTGGAAGTCGGCCCCGAGGCCGTCGACCCCGTCGACTCGCGGGTGCTGGCCGACACCCTCGACGAGCGCCAGATCGCCGCCGACGAGGTGGACGCCGAGGCGCTCATCGACGTCGGCCTCAACTACATCGGGATCAACCGCCACGAACAGGCCGCGGAGACGTTCGAACGGGCGGCCCGCTACGCCGACGACGACCTGGTCGCCCAGGAGGCCTGGGTGAACAAAGGCGCCGCCCACGCCGAACTGGAGGAGTACGACCAGGCTATCGGCGCCCACCAGGAAGCGCTCTCGATCGACGAGGACAGCGAACACGCCGCCTCGGCGGAGACAAATCTCGCGTATTCTCTCTGGGAGTTCGGCCGGACCGAGGAGGCCCTGGAACACGCCGAACGAGCGGTCGAAATCGACCCGCGCTTCGGCCAGGCCTGGTACAACCGGGGCTTCATGCTGAACGAGCGCGGTCTCCACGAGGACGCCCTCAATTGCTTCGAGAATGCAACCCGGCTGGGCTTCCGGAACGCCGAGGTACTGGAGGAGCAGGCCGTCGCCCTCGAAGCGGTGGGTGAGGACGAGCGCGCCGAGGAGGTCGCCGAGGAAGCCGAGGAGATGCGCAAACAGCAAGAACAAGACATGGTCGAATGAGCGACACCGAAAATCAGAGCGAGGGGCCGGCACTGCTGTTGAACGAACGCGAGACCGAGGAGGGGCTGCTGGTCTCGGTCTGCGACGCCGACGTGATGGGCGAGACCTTCGAGAACGGTCGGGTGTCCCTCACCGTCGAGGAGGAGTTCTACGACGGGGATTCGGCTGGTGAGGAGGCCGTGGTGAGCAGTCTGGCCAGCTGTACGACGGCGAATCTGGTCGGGAGTCGGGCCGTGGGTCTTGCTATCGACCACGGCTTCGTCGACGAGGAGAACGTCCTGGAGTTCGAGGAAACCCGCCACGCGCAGTTGCTCTGGATGTAGGACCCGGATTTTCGACGCCATCGCGACGTCCCCCGATAGCGACCGCAGGGGTCACCAGGCCGGCTACAGCAGGGCGAACTCGTCCAGCTTCCAGCCGCCGTCGGTGACCGCCAGTCTGAGCGTGTGCAGGCCCCGCGGCAGTTCGAACCGTGACTCGATGGTCCGCCACTGGTACCACCCACCCGTCGGGTCGACGGACACCTCACCGACCTGCAGTCCGTCGATGACGACGACGAACGACCCGCCACCGAAGCTGTCGGCGGCGGCAACGCGAGCGGTGAAGTCGTACGGACCGGACTCTCTGACGTCGACGTCGTAGGCGAGCCACTCGTCGCTGGCAAGCCAGTCGACGCCGTTGCCGTCCCGTCTGAACGGCTCGTCGCCGGCCGACCAGCGATTCCCGTGGAAGTAGGCGTGGTACTCGCCGACGCCGATGGCACAGGGCAGTTCGTGGCGGTCCTGGTCGCGCCGATCGTGAACCGCCGGGTGGTCGCGCATTCCCCAGGAGAGGTCTCCCGCCGCGGGCACGTCCTGCGGTTGCTGCTGTACGTCCCGCTGTTCGAACGACGTGTGATCCCCCATCCTTGCCACCCGTATTGGGCCGGCAGTACCTTATACGTAGCTAACAGTATCGCCGCCTGAAGCGAAGCGGTCCCCGCTGGCGGTCCCAGGTGATTTCGATTGATGTTGGGGTCGAGCCTCCATCCCCTCCTGGCGCCGGGAACGCATCGATCCGCCGGCGATTCGAACCGGTGTAGCCCACGTGTCCACACCCAACGGCAGTGAGGGCACGGCTCACTGCCTGGCCCGTCTCACGTCCCACTTTCTCAGACCGGAAGCCAGATTTCGGCAAACCGAAATAATGTTGGCCGTCCAGCCCATCCGTTCACCTAATGGGAGCACAAACGTCCGACGTCGTCGACGTCGAAGCCATCCGCGAGGACTTCCCCATCCTCCAGCGGGAGTTCGGCGGCCACCAGGTCGCGTATCTCGACAACGCCGCGACCACGCAGACCCCGAACCGGGTTATCGACGCCATCGCTGACTACTACCGGACGACCAACGCCAACGTCCATCGCGGCCTCCACCAGCTGAGCCAGGAGGCCTCCGTCGCCTACGAGGAGGCCCACGACCGACTCGCCGAATTTGTTGGAGCGAGCGGCGGCCGCGAGGAGATGGTCTTCACCAAGAACACCACCGAGAGCATCAACACCGTCGCCTACGCCTGGGGCCTGAACGAGCTTGGACCCGGCGACGAGGTGGTCCTCACCGAGATGGAACACCACTCCTCGCTGGTGACGTGGCAGCAGATCGGCAAGCGCACCGGCGCCGACGTGAAGTACATCCGGGTCGACGACGAGGGCCGCCTCGACATGGACCACGCCCGGGAATTGATTACCGACGACACCGAGATGGTGGCGGTGGTTCACGTTTCGAACACTCTCGGGACCATCAACCCCGTCTCCGAACTGGCCGACCTGGCCCACGACCACGACGCCTTCTGTCTCGTCGACGGGGCCCAGGCCGTGCCGAACATGCCCGTCGACGTCGAAGACATCGACGCCGACTTCTACGCCTTCTCGGGCCACAAGATGGCCGGCCCGACCGGCATCGGCTGTCTGTATGGGAAAAGCCACCTCCTCGAAGCGATGGAGCCGTACCTCTACGGCGGCATGATGATCGAGCACGTCGACTGGGAGGACTCGACGTGGGCCGAGGTCCCCTGGAAGTTCGAGGCCGGGACGCCCGTCATCGCACAAGGGATCGCCCTTGCCGAGGCTGCCGACTACCTCGACGACGTCGGGCGGGACGACATCGCTCACCACGAGAACGAACTCGCCCAGTACACCCTCGAACGCCTCGAGGCGGTGGAGGGCGTCACGACCTTCGGCCCGCCAATTGGCGAGGAGCGCGGCGGCCTGGTATCGTTCCACGTCGAGGACGTCCACGCTCACGACCTGGCCGAAGTGCTCAACGACTACGCCGTCGCGGTGCGGGCCGGCCACCACTGCACCCAGCCGCTGCACGACAAACTGGGCGTCGCGGCGACGACGCGGGCCAGCTTCTACGCCTACAACACGAAAGAGGAGGTCGACCGGCTGGTGACCGCCCTCGAAGACGCTCGCGAACTGTTCGGGTAGCGGGGCGGAACGTGGGGCCCGCCGGATCTCGTTTCTGCTCGCTCAGAGCGCCGACAGGAAGACGACCAGTCCAACGATGAGAATTCCCACGCCGATGGCCCTGGTGAGAGTGACCCGCCAGCCCGCCGGCTCGACCTCGTGCCAGGGCGTCGTACTGCCGATGGCGTCCAGCCGTTCCTGGAACCGGGAGACTTCGTACGCCTTCAGCGTCAGGAGGAGTCCCACGCCCAGCGCGAACAACCCAATTAGTGTGCCACCGCTCATGTGTCAACGGGTTTCTGTGAAAAAACAAATGTCTTGTGTCCTGCAATCGCTCGGCTGCACTCCGTCTGCCGAACCGGCGCGAGACTCGTGACGGTAATTTAATAAATACGTCGGGAATATACCCACGTGCAATGTGGCAGTCAAACGACGATTGGTCTCCGATCTATTCGGCGACTGTCCCCCGGGGAGTGGTATCGTGACCGCAGGTCGCCGCCAGCGAATCGGCGTGTTGGCGATGACGCTGTTGCTGATTGCCAGCGGGGCGCTGGCCGGCATCGGCGCAGCTGACCACGATCCGTCGGCGGGGAGCGGCGCCGCCGACGAAGTGTACGTGAACGACGACGGCGACGTGGTGGCCGTCTACGAGAGCGGTGGCTCTACGGACTCGTCGACCAACACCGAATTCGGCGTCGACGTGGCGTCCGGGCTGGCCTACGTGCTGGTCACCGACCCCATCGAGGGCTCGACCAGCGCTCGTGGCAACCTCTCTGCGGTCGCCACGCCCGATTCGATGCAGATCGACGGGATGCTGTCGGTGCCGAATCCCGATGCTATCGAGTCGTTCTCGCTCGACGCGTCCTCGAAGATGAACCGCCAGACGGCTCGCGGCGACGTCTCGTTCTCGGCGACGACCAGCGGCACGTCGACGATGCAGATGCTCGACTCGGTGTCGACGTCCGGGTCGGTGACGGTGTCTGCCTCGCAGTTTACCGCCGAGGGAAGCGTCCAGGGACGCGTCCTCGTCCCGATGGGCCAGTCGGCCAGCATGGACGTCTCGCTCCAGGAGCAGGGCGACAGCTACACGCTCCGTATGGCCCAGCACCAGGCCATCAGCGAGTGGCAGGTCGACCAGTGGGAAACCCGGTCGGCCGCGAAACGGAACATCGAACGCCAGTTCGCCTCGCTGGCGGCCGGCCTCGGCGGTGACGCCTCGGTCACCCTCGAATCCTACTCGCTGACCGAGGGGGCCAGCGGTCGGTACGTCCTCGACGTCGAGTACACCGTCACCTACACCGGCATCGACAAGGGCCTCGAACGGGCCCTCGAGTCGGTCCTGGCACAGAACCCCGACGTCAGCCAGTCACAGGCCGCCAGCTTCGCGGAGGCGGCGAGCAACCTCCAGGTGAACGACGTCGGCTTCGGGTACGAGGTGGACGGCGGGCAGTTCAGCGCAAGCTTCGACGTCGACCTGCAGAACTACAACGACTTCCTGGTCGGCTACCTCGACATCGTCGCGGCGACGACCGACGCGGGAAGCTACGAACAGCAGGTCGAGCGCATGAAAACGCAGTTCGAGGCCCAGAAGGCCGCGAACATGGAACAGCGCTACAGCTGGTCCGGGTCGCTGAGCCATCCCGACTCCGACACGACGACCTACGAACTCACGATGAAGTACCGGACCTCGAACTGGGCGGCCTACACCGACGAACTCGCCGCTGAGGACGTGCCGGTGTTCGACTCGTCGACGGAACTGACGGGCAGTATCGACGGCGACCGCCTGGTCTTCTCCGGGTCGCTGTCGACCAGCGGCGACGGGCTGTTCCAGAAGGCCTTCGAGCAGCAGTTCCAGGCGGCGACACTGGAGCCACAGACCGCAAAGGTGCTCCAGGCGTTCCAGAACGCCCAGCCCCAGAAGGCCAAGCTGAAAGTCGACGTCGACGGCGAGCGGGTCCGGATGGAGGCCGGCGCGAAGTTCGGCAACCTGGCTGCACTCCGCGACGCGATGGCCGAGCAATCCGGCACGGCCGCTTTCTCGGAGGCCGTCGGCCGAACGCAGGACGGAACCACGTCGACCTACGTCCGCTACGACGGCGCGGTCAGCGGTGACGCCTCGAAGTCCGACGTCCGCTCGCTCAGCTACGTCGACTCGGAGACGAAGATTCACCTGGCCGGCGAGTGGGACCAGGACTTCCCGACGACCGACAAACAGCGAGCCCGGAACTTCCTGGGCACGGGAAGCGGTGACAGCACGGGGAGCAGCGGCCCCGGGTTCGGCGTGACCGCCACGCTGGCCGCACTCCTGGCTGCCGCCCTCTTCGCCGCCCGCTACCGGTCGTAACGACCGGGTGTTCCGACGAGGCGCGATTTTTCTCTGGCTGGTTACAATACTGCGCTTCAGGGAGCGCATTAGTGGCGCTGGCCCGAATTCGGCGTATCGATGCACCCGAACCGGCCCGAACTGGTCGCCATCTGTGGCAGCCTCCGCGACGAAAGCCGGACGCGAATCGCCGTCCAGACCGCGCTCGACGGGGCCGAGGCAGCCGGCGCCGACACCACGCTGGTCGACCTCCGGGAGTACGACGTCCCGGCGCTGTACGACCGCGCCTCGACGCCGCCGGACGCCGAGGCGGTCTGCGAGGCGGTCGATGGGGCCGACGCCGTCCTGCTGGGGTCGCCAAACTACCACGGCTCGTACACCGGGGCGATGAAAGACGCGCTCGACCACTGTGGCCGCGACGAATTTCGCGGCAAAGTCGTGGGCTTGCTCGAAGTGGCGGCCGGCAGCTATCCCGGCGGCGCCCTCCACCACCTGCGTGCCGTCTGCCGGATGCTCAACGCCTGGACCCTTCCGCTGGAGGTGGCGGTTCCGAATTCACACTCCACCGTCCAGGACGACGGCATTACCGACGCCGAAATCGAAGGGCGGGTCGAGCGACTGGGGGAGGAACTGGCCGCCTACGCCGGGCTGGAGCGGTATCCGGACCTGGTGGCCGAGCCACCGGAGCAACAGCTCTAGCTTACTCGATGTAGCCGAGATTCGACAGCCGGGAGGCAACCTCGTCGGAGGCTGCGTCGTCAGTGTCGGCGACGGCCTCGACGCTGGTCCGGTCGTACGTTTCCTCGTCGACGGCGTCGACGACCGGCAGGACGTCACCGTCCATGTGGTCGCCCGGCGCCAGTCCCATCGACGCCAGAAGCGTCGGCGCGACGTCGAACAGGTGGGCGCCGTCGAGCGAGGCCGAGGCGTCGATGCCGTCGCCGTGGGCGACGACGATGCCGTCGCGCTTGTGATTCCAGGGCTGGTTCGGCGGGCCGAACTGCTCGCCCGAGAGGCTGGCCGACAGGAGGTTGTCGAAGTTCCGGGGGATGGTGACGACGTCGACGGCCTCCTCGGCGACCGGGCCGTGGAAGTACTCTTCGCGGGGGGCGACCTCGTCGAACACCGGCGTGCCGTCCGGCGCCGTCACCGACGAGAGGTCCTCGATCAGCCGCTCCCGGAGGGCGTCGTACTCCTCGGGCGGAACGATGCCGTCGGGCTCGCGCCCCTCGAGGTTGATACGGACGCCGAGTTCGACCCGGCCTCGCATGTAGGCCTGGGAGGCGGCGAAGTCGACCTGGCGACCGCTGGCGCGGACGACGTTCGAGGAGACGTGGGACTCGGCAAACTCCCGGAGGCCGACCGTATCGAGGAGGTTGCCGATGCGTTCGGTCGTGACGCCGTAGCTGGCGAGCGTCGAGACGGCCTCGGAGACGACCGAGGGGCCGTCCCGGGAGTCTTTGCCGTTGCGCAGCCGTTCCTGTCGAATCGGCCGCCACGAGGGCATCCCCTGGCCGTCGCGGGTCACCTCGGTGTAGCCCTCTTCGACGAGGAATTCGTTGACGTAGAAGGTGTGGCCGTCCATCTCGCCCATGCCGTGGTCGCTGACGAGGAAGACGGTGTTCGGGTCCGTCTCCCTGAGGATCGTCGCGACGGCGTCGTCGACGGTCCGGTAGATCTGTCGGACGCTGTCGAGGTCGCCGGGATAGCGGTGGAAGACGGTGTCGGGCTGCTGGAACTCGACGAAGCCGAAGTCGGGGTCGAACCGGTCGGCCAGGTAGGTAAACGCGTCGCGGCGCTGGCGGACCAGTTTGCAGTATTCGGGGGCAGGGTCGTCGAGACCCGACGGCGGGCCGTACAGCTGGTAGTCGCCTACCTCGGCGCGGACGTCGTCGAGTAGCCCCTCGGGGTGACAGGTGGGGTTTTCGGGAGCGGTGTAGCCCGGAACGAGGGCGCCGTCGAAGGGGCGCGGCGGGTGTGTCGTCGGCGCGTTGACGACGACGCTCGTCAGGCCGTGGCCGTCGAGTATTTCCCAGATAGTCGGTTCTCTCACGTCAGTGGCGTTCACCAGGTCCCAGTCGTAGCCCTCGTAGGTGAGGAAGCTGAAGGCGCCGTGTTTGCCGGGGTTGGTCCCGGTGTACAGCGAGGGCCAGGCGCTGGGCGTCCACGGCGGTATCTGGGAGGTGAGCGGGCCGGTCGCCCCCGATTCGACCAGGTTCGAGAGCGTCGGCAGGTCGTCGAGCATCGGCTCGAGAACGTCGAGACAGCAGCTGTCGATGCCGACGACCAGGTGGTCGAGTGCGTTCGAGTCGCCTGCCATGGCTACTCAGCGCTCCACCCTGGGGCGAGGATCGGGTGGCTGGCGGACTGTCCCGCGAGCGCTGTCTATCCCCGTCCGGGTGGAGGGGTGGTCGTCGTACGGACGACGGTACTGCCGTCCGTCGTCCCCGATGAGCGGTCGCATTGTGGCTACATGGGATAGCCGCTTCCGGTTAGTACACACAGATCGTTGCACGATTTACCAACTCGGTAGTTCGCGGACAGTCGTCGGTTGTCGGCTTACCAACCCGGTAATCCGGCGTCTCGCGTCGGCTGCACCGAGGCCGAGGACGCGGTCCGGCCGGTCACGACGTCGGGACGAGGCGGCGGGCCGTCCGTTCGAGTCGCGTCCGGGATTTCTCGTCCCCCACGTCGATCCCCTCGTCCCCGTCCGGTCGCTCGTCGGTCCCCTCCGTCCGGTCGCTCTCGGCCGACTCCGCAGCCGTCTCCGTCGCTTCCCCCTCGGCGTCGGTCGCCGGTTGGTCCTCGTCACTGCCGGCGCTGCGCCGCTTGTGGTAGGTCCGGAGCACCAGTCCGAGCCCGAGAAACAGCGCGGCCTCCCGGAGTTCCCGGCGGAACCGCCTGCTGTCGTTCCGGAGTGCGACGGCCTTGAGTATCGCCAGCGTTCCCACAGCGAGGTAGATGGTCGCGCTTCGCTCGTCGAGTCGTGATGGTACATCTAACAGCGACATTCACGCGAACGTCGCAGGGGACGGCCGTAATTATCCGGCTGCTAAACCGTGAGAGACGCTCCGGTCCGCAATCGGTGTCCGTCGGCCAGCCGACCGTCCCGTGGTCGTTTGCTCGGGTGGAGGCGGCCGGTCTTACCCGACCGATAATAATGCCCGTCTCGCTCCACATCCGAGAAAATGGGTCAGTCCAGCGTCGCGAACAGCGAGCGGCCACCGACAGCGAGGCGTCGATGAACCGCCGGTCGTTCCTTCGCGGCGGGCTCGGGGCGTCGCTCGGCCTGGCGGCCGGGTGCATCGGTGGCCGTGCCGGCGACGGTGGCGCGCTCGACACGCCGACGGCCGAACTGGGCGACGCGCCGGCCGGCGACCCCGCCTACACCACCTCGCTCGACGTGGCGGGAACGCGCTACCTCGGGTATCAACCGACGCTCGGGAACGCACCGGCGGACACGACGGCGCTGGTCGTCGCGTTCCAGGACCCCGCCTGTCCGTACTGTGCGGAGTTCCACGCGAAGTCGCTGCCGAAACTCCGCGCCGGCCCCATCGACGCCGGGAACCTGACGTTCGTCGCCCGGGACGTGGCCGTCCTGGCCGACTGGGCCGGGCCGGCGGTCCAGGCGCTGGCGGCGACGTTCGACCGCAACGTCCCGAGCTACTGGGACCTGTTGTCGTTCGTCTTCGCGAACCAGGACGCCTTCGACGCCGGGAACGTCCTCGCCCGTATTCGGGAGTTTCTCGCCGACGACACGCCGGTCGACGCGGGCGCCGTCGTCTCGGACGTCGAGGCGGGCAGGTACGAGTCGGCACTCGAACGTGACCAGCGGGCGGCAGCTCGGGCCGACGTATCGGCCACGCCGGCCTTTCTGCTGATCCGCAACGGGGAGTACATCACCCAGATCAGGGGACACCAGCCAGCCTCCGTCTTCGAGGCGGCCCTCCGGCTATGACGTCCGTTCGCTCCGTGCTCCCCTCGCGTCCGCCGCTTCCGACCAGCGTCGACGACTGGCGCGTCGTCGGCCGGACAACCGTGACGGTGCTGACGTCGCCGGCGTACGCCCTCCTGGCGGTGCTTTCGGCGGGCGCTGCACTCACGCTGCTGGTCTTCGCCCAGAACGTCGCCCTGCTGTTCGACGTCATACTCAACGGATCGATCGCGACCCACGCCCGGTTCACGATACTGGTCGCCCAGTACCCGTTTCTGGGACCGGTCTGGAATCCGCTCGCCGCGCTGGTGATGGTCCTGACGGCGGCCCTGTTCGGCCTCAACCTCGCCATCCTGGCCTTCCACCTGTGCCGGCACCGCCCTTCGCTGACGGGGAGTTCGGGCAGCCTGCTGGGCGTGGCCTTCGGGACGGTCGGAGCTGGCTGTGCGGCCTGCGGGTCGGCGCTGCTCACGGGTATCTTCTCCCTGTTCGGCGTCACCGGAGCGTTGACTCTCCTGCCGCTGGACGGCCTGGAGTTCGCCCTCCTGGCGCTGGGGACGCTGGTGCTCTCGGTCTACTGGCTGTCCGAGAGCCTCCGGCGTGCCGGAGTCGAGGCGTGTCAGGTCGACCCCGGAGACACGTCGGTCGTATAACTGTTTCAACAGTGAAGGCCAACGGGTAGGGGGCCATCTGGCAACCCACTACTGTGGTTGGACGGTCCCCGACACGGCGCCGACGCGGCCTCCAGGGCTGGTGTGCGACCTGCGGCACACCGGTCGACCTCCGCGAGTGGCATCTCGTGGCGCTCCCGCCGGAGCCCGGGGACGACCTCTACGTCTTCTGCCGGCCGGCCTGCAAGGCCGACTTCCTCCCGGGGACAGACCCCGAAGACGTGGCCGGCCCCGAGGACGTGACCGACTCGACGCGGGACGACCCGACGAACGGTAGCTGTGGTTGCTAAGTCGAACGACGCCGGGTGACGGGCCGACGGTCGGCGTACCAACCGGAGTTCGGCCGTTTTCGAGGAAACGTCTAGCTAGCTAGCGGTACGACACAACTTAAGTAGCTCTGCGACCTTATAGCCCGCACCTTGGTTCCGATCGACCGGCGTGGCGGAAATTGGCTCGCGAGGACCGGTACGAGCCGCTGCATCGGACGTGGACGGGCGATCCGGCTGGAGGGACCGGTCTAGGGACTGTCAATGACCACGCCGCTGCATTCGTCGTCACTGGGTGACGCTTCGGCCGCGCTGGACCGGATCGACGACGGCGTCTTCGCCGTCGACGACGACTGGCAACTCACCTACCTGACGCCACAGGCTGCGGTACTGCTCGACGTCACGCACGAGGATCCGATCGGCGAACCGCTCGAAGGCGCCGTCGACCTGCCGGCGGACGCGGCGTTTCTCGACCGCCTCCGGGAGGCTGCCGACGGCCACCAGGACGTATCGTTCGAGACGGCCACGCCGACGCGAGACGAGCCTGTCGTGGTCAGAGTCTACCCCGACGAGGACGGGCTGACCGTCTCGCTCGTTCCCCGACCCACCGACGATGGCGACGACGGGGCGGCAGACGACGGCGACGACGGGGTGGGATCCGCCGACGAGAACGAGGCCGACGACGAAGACCGAACGGTCACTGCGGCGGCGCTCGACCGCGTCGTCGAGACGTCGCCGCTGGCCACGCTGATCCTCGACGCCGACCGGCAGGTCACCCACGCCAACGAGCGAGCCGTCGAAGAACTCGGCCTCGAAGAGCGGGACGACCGCTACACTGTCGGTGAACTCGACGTCTACGACGCCGACGGCAACCTGCTCGAACCGGAAGAACGGCCGTACGTCAGGGTGTTCGAGACGGGCGAACCGGTCTCCCAGTGGGAGGGACAGATCGACCTCCCCGACGGACGGCGCGAGTGGGTGCTGGTCAGTGCCGCCCCGCTCGACCCGGGGACCGAGGGCGTGGACCAGGTACTCGTGACCGCCGAGAGCGTCACCTACGAAACGGTCGATAGCCTCCGTCTCGAACGGGAACGGGACACCCTCGAGTCCGAACTCGAGGCGCTGTTCGAGCGGATCACCGACGCGATGTTCGCCGTCGACGACGACTGGCGCTTTACGGTAGTCAACGACAAGGCGGCCGAACTGATAGAGGTCGACCCGGCGGCGGTCCGGGGCGAGCGGATCTGGGACGTGTTTCCGGAGGCGGAGGACTCGCCGTTCGGCCAGCACTACCGGGAGGCCATGGAAACCCAGGAGTCCGTCTCGTTCGTCGAGCACTACGACCCGCTGGACAAGACCTTCGAGGTGTCGGCCTACCCCTCCGAGACCGGACTGTCGGTCTACTTCCGGGACGTGACCGAGCGCCGGGAGCGCCAGCAGGAACTCGAACGGTACCGGGCGATCGTCGAGGCAGTCGACCACGGCGTCTACGTCGTCGACGAAGACGGCGAATTCGTGATGGTGAACGAATCTTACGTGGAGATGACCGGCTACGACCGGGAGGACCTCATCGGCTCGACGGTGGACCTGGTCGTCGACGACGAGACGGCCGAACGAGCCCGGGAACTCCGCACCGAACTCGCCGAGGGCGACCGCGACACGGCCTCGCTCGAAGCCTCGTTGAAGACGGCCAGCGGCGACGAACTCCCGGCCGAGGCGACGTTCTCGCTCATGCCAGAAGAGGACCAGCTGTTCGCCATCGGCCTCGTCCGCGACGTCACGGGGCGGGTCCGCCGCGAGGAGCAACTCGAAGAACAGCGCGACCGCCTCCTGGAACAGCGCGAGAACCTCGAACGGCTGGTCGACATCAACGGCCTGGCCCAGGAGATCAGCCTGGCAGCCCTCGAGGCGGAGTCTCGCACCACCGTCGAGACCGCCGTGGTCGAGTTGCTGGCCGACTCCAGCCACTACGACATCGCCTGGATCGGCGAGGTCGGCACCGAACCCGAAGAGACCGACTACCGGGCCGGAGGGGGGTTGTCGGACGAGGACCTCGAAGCGCTCGTCGAGGCGGTGACCACCGACACCCCGGGGCTGGTCCAGCCCGAGGTGGCAAACCGCCGTGGTAGCGTCCAGGTGCGCCAGAACGTGGCGAACGACCCGGCCGACCCCCGGCGGGACGCCTTCCAGGAGTACGGCCTGAGTTCGAGTATCTCGCTACCGCTCGTCCACGACGGCGAGTCGTTCGGCGTCCTCACCATCGACACCGGCCGTTCTGACGCCTTCACCGGCACGGAACGCGTGGTGCTTTCGCGGATGGCCGAGACGGTCGCGTTCGCACTCGGGTCTGTCGAATACCGCCAGCGATTCAGGACGCTCGTCGAGGAAGTCGAGGAGTACGCGATATTCATGCTCGACGCCGAGGGGCGCGTCCAGACCTGGAATCCCGGTGCCGAACGCATCAAAGGGTACGACGCGGACGACATCGTCGGGAAACACGTCTCGACGTTTTACACCGCCGAAGACTGCGAGGCGGGCCGTCCCGAGCAGAACCTGGCCCGGGCAGCCGAGCAAGGCAAAGTCGAGGACGCGGGTTGGCGCGTCACCGCCGACGGCGACCGGTTCTGGGCCAACGTCGTCATTTCGGCCATCGAGGAGAACGGGGAGGTCGTCGGTTACGTGAAGGTCACCCGGGACATGACGACCCGTCGGGAGAACAAACTCCGGCGCGAACGGCTGCTCCGGGTCAACACCGTCATCCGCGAGATAAACCAGACGCTCGTCACGGCCGAGACCCACGAGGAGATCGAGCGGTCGATCTGTGGGCTGCTGACCGACACCGACCCCTACGTCTTCGCCTGGTACGGCGAGGTCGAGGGGAGTGACGACACCGAACTCGACATCCAGGAGTGGGCCGGCGCCGAACAGGGCTACCTGGAGGCGATCAGTGACACGCTTGCCGACTCTGACCTCGGTAGCGGCCCGACGGCTCGGGCGCTCGAAACGAACACGGTTGCCGTCTGCCAGGACATCGAGAACGACCCCGCGTTCGAACCCTGGCGGGACGCCGCCCTCGAGCGTGGTTTCCGGTCGTCGATGGCCATCCCGGTCTCTTACGGACAGGCCCAGTACGGGACGCTCGGCGTCTACGCCGACGAGCCGGACGCGTTCAGCGAGGAGGAACAGGCGGTCTTCGAGGAACTCGGCCGAACCATCGGCCACGCCAAGAACGCCCTGTTGCGCAAGGACGGCCTCGTATCGAACTACGTCACGCAACTGTCTCTCGCGTTCGACGTCGGAGATCCAGTTGCCTTCGACGTAGCGGCCGAAACCGACGCCGACGAGGAGGCGAAGTTCGTGATGGACGAGACCGTGACGTCCTCCAGCGGGACTATCCTGCACTTCGTGACTGTCGAGGGCTACACCGAGTCGGACGTGGCTGCGCTCGTCGAGGGGACGCCGACGGCGGTCACCTACCGACGCCTCGGCGAGGAGAGCGACCGGTACGTCATCGAACAGCGAGAGTCGGACCTCGTGGACGTCGTCTCGAAGTACGGCGGCCGCGTCAGGGAGTTCGACCTCTCGAGGGAGACGGCGAACATCGTCGTCGAACTCCCCCAGCGCGTCGACGTCGGGGAGTTCCTGTCGATCCTGCAAGAGGAGTATCCGGACGTGGAGCTGACGGCCCAGCGGACCGTCGAGCGCGACGGGCCGTCCGGCGAGGAACTCCGCACGAACGTCCTGGCGGCGCTGACGGACAAGCAACACACGGCCCTCGAGACGGCCTACTTCAGCGGATACTTCGAGTGGCCACGTGCCAGCGACGGCGAGGACGTCGCCGATTCGCTGGACGTGTCGCCGTCGACGTTCCACCAGCACCTCCGGAGTGGCGAACGAAAAGTGCTGGAGGAACTGCTCGAGGAGTAACGACCGGGACACGACGGGCCCCAACCCGACGCGCGTCTCCCGGCTTGCCACCGACCCCGTCAGGTCGCTTCGCGCTTTGCCGACAGGCGCCGTTCCTCCCAGGCGCACCGCTTCTGTACCTCTCGTCTGCCCTTCTCGGTCAGAGTGTAACTGTTCGTCCTCCCATCACGCATCCGTTTTTCGACGTATCGCCCGTCGACCAGTCGGTCGAGGTTGGCGTAGAGTCGTGCGTTCCCGACGGACCGGTCCTGTGACTCCTGCAACTCTGCCTTGACCTCCTGACCGTTCGGCTCGTCAAGGCACGTGATGACGGAGAGCAGGTCGCGCTGAAATCCGGTGAGGCTGTGCATGGTGACGCACCATCACACAAGAAGGCCCCGGTTCGGTTATACCCTTCATACTGTGTACGGTGCTACTCCCTCGGTAATCCGGGCGCAACGGTCCGAAACGGTGCGTGCAACAGTTGCAACGGAGGCGCAGACGGCACGGCCGCGCTCACCCTCCCGGTTAGACCCCATCTATCTGTCTAGCGGGCCGGGTACTGCGAGGTAGGCGTATCTAGCTATCACTTGCTTGCCGGTTGGCGTCATCGGGAGTAGTATGACGTCAGGAAACTGTAGCTCGGCGCGGTCGGGCGCCGAGGTGACGACCGATCTGTCGCCTGCCGGCAGCGGTTCGGACCAGTTCGATGCGACGTACCAGCTCGACGCCGAAATCACCTTTTCCGGTCGGTCGCTCGTCCTCGACGGGACGCTTTCGGCCTACCAGGACGCGACCTTCCGGCTTTCGTCCCAGGCGGCCACCGACGCGACGGCCAGCCCGCTCTACGTGAGCGTCACCGGGGCCGAGGACGGACAGGTTCGTGCGGCCATGGCGGCCGACGACACCGTCCGCGACACGGCGTGTGTCTCGCGGTTCGAGACGGAGACGATATTTCGGGTTCGGCCGGCCCCCGACGCCGTCCACGTCGGCTCGATGGTCGGGGACCTGGGCGGGTACGTCCGGTCCTGCCGTGGCGGTGTCACGGGCTGGACCGTTCGGATGCACCTGCCGACCCGCGAGACGCTCCGGGACCTCAACGCCCGGTGTGACGACCTCGGCGTGACGGTCGACGTCTCTCACCTGAGCGACCTGCGGTCGACGACTGCTTCGGACGAGACGACGCTTTCCAGCGAGCAGCGGCAGTTACTGAAGGCGGCCGAGGAGAACGGCTACTTCGAGGTGCCACGGGGCATCTCCCAGCGCGAACTCGCGGTGCAGTTCGACGTCACGCCGTCGGCCATCTCTCAGCAACTGCGGACGGCCATCGGCACCCTCATCGCGGGGACGCTGGCGGTGAACTGACAGGCGGTCTCCGGAAGCGTAGCGGCCGGCAGCGAGCCGGGTCAGAGCTCCTCGCGTTCGAGGTGCTGGAGCCGCCAGTCGTGGAGTTCCTCGACGACGTCCTCGCCGTCGCTCGTGTTGTCGTAGTGGTTGGTCCGCCCGCTGCCGGTCTGCTTGCGAACGAGGTCCATCTCGACCAGCTGGTCCAGATTGCGGTAGAGCTGCCCCTCCTGGATGGTCCGCTCCTGGGTCCGTTCGAGTTCGCTCTTGACCTCCTGCCCGGTGGGGTCGTCGAGCCCGCTGATGACGTACAGGAGGTCGCGCTGGAAGCCGGTGAGTTCGAACATCATCTGTCTCGCCAGGGCCTACGCCCGCTGCCGTTATGGACCCCTAGAATCGTTCCACGCATAGCATCCCGATAACCGCAAAAAATTGTCCAGCCGCAGTGCCCAGAGGTGACGCCATGGGAGTGGGGGGTGGTGTGGGGGTGGTGAAGACGGCGGG
>CAZGAX010000028.1:0-30266 GCA_964523745.1 uncultured Halobacteriales archaeon
GTGTGCGGTCGATGGCGCGTGTTCGGTGGTGTGCGGTCGATGGCGGGGCGGTCGGCGGTCGGACGGGAACCGCCGAGGGCGGCCGGTCGGCTAACGGAATCAGGTCTCCGTGCCGGCGACGACGTTGGTGTCGCTGGTGCCGGAGACGCTCACCCAGCGGTCGCCGGGGTTGACCTCCAGCGGGCCGAACGTGTAGGCGTCCGAGACGGCGATGCCGCTCGGCGCTTCGGCAAAGTAGGTGTAGCTCGTCTCCACATCGGCGGCCGCGTCCTCGGTGAAGTAGACGTACTTCACCCCCTCGCGTTCCTCGACCCGGTCGACGTCGTCCGAGTACTCCGTGAGGACGTCCCAGTCGGCGGGGACGACGTCCCGGACCTGCGAGGCCTCGCTGGGATCGACCGTCAGGTCGACCTGGTTCGTCTGGCCGCCGGTGAAGACGCTGCCGTCGTCAGTCCGAGAGCCGGAGACGAAGAAGCCGTCCTCGACGCTGACGTCCAGGCTACAGTGGGCCTGGACGTCGTAGCCGTTGGTCGCGCCGGGGACGTTCACGAGCTTGGCGACGACGTAGAACGTCCGCTGGTCGCCGTTCCGGGGTACGGAGACGCTGGCGCTGGCGTCGCCCTGCAGGCCCTGGGCCCGGGCGACGACGTTGGGTTCGCCGTGCTCGGCGGGGGTCTCCGCGTCGTAGACGAACAGGTCGACGTGGGGGTCGCCCGTCGCCATGCCCTTGTTGCCGCCGCTGTAGTAGTCGAAGGACAGCGACACGTCGACCGTGCCGGGGCCGGCCTGGACGTAGCCGGCGACGGCCCGGGAATCCTCGGGCAGTCCCAGGCCCATCACGGCGTCGGTGCTCCCCGACAGTTCTCGCGACACGGCGTCGACCGCCGCGTCGGGATTGATCCGGCCGTAGCCCTCGTAGGGGTCCCGGCCGCCGAAGTCGTAGACCGGAGCGTGGGCACGATGGTAGGGAGCCGCGGTGAAGACCGACTCGCTGGCCGTCGCGAGGACGGCCTGCTTGAGCCGCATCACGTCGTCGATGCCGGATTCGTCGGGAGCCGGCAGTGCGATGCTGGCCGGGGCGTCCTCCTCCATTGCCTGGGCGACCAGGCCGGCGGTGCCGGTGGTGTACGGCGAGGCCATAGACGTGCCGGCCTTGCCGGTGTAGTCCCGGATGGGGGCCTGTTCGTCCTCTGGCGTGTCGGCCGTCCCGGTCTTCGCGGCGTTGATCAGGTCGTCGAGGATGCCGCCCGGCGCAGAGACGTCGGGCTTCATGTAGACGGCGTCCTCGTCCTCGTCGAGGGCGCCGATGCCGCCCGAGGAATACGCCGAGAGGCCGTCGAGGGGGCCGGTCGCACAGACGGAGATGCACTCGTCGGCGACGGCCGGCGAGCCGTTGCCGTTGGCCGGCGTCGCCGCGTTGCCGGCGGCGGCACACGTCAGCACGCCGGCCTGGGCGATGTCCTTGATTGCGGCCGGCACGGTATCGAGGATCCCCCCGACGCTGCCGAGCGGCAGGCCGCCGACGTAGCCCCAGGACATGTTCACGACCCGCATGTTGAACGTGTCCGTGAACGCCTCGGCGTGTTTGGCAAGCTGGCCGGTCGGCCCCCAGAGGCCCTGGAGGCCGACGAGGCTCTGGTTCGGCGCGACGCCGGAGTGGACCCCCGTCCGGTCGCCGGTGCGGTCGCCGTTCGTGTCCCCGGGGTCGCTGAACGCGCCGACGCTGATGGCGTCGAGCCGCGCCGCCGACGCCAGTTCGCCGTCGATGGCCCGCGCGATGACGGTGTAGGTGCCCGTCTTCTCGGCCGGCGCCTCCGCGACCACGTTGTCGTTGACGCCGGAGTCACTCGTCAGGCTCGTGCTGTCGAGTTCCCGGCCGTCCGGCCCTTCGACCAGGAGTTCGATGGCGGTGCCGTACGCCGAGCCGAACACGCCGGTGCCGGCCTCCGCCTCGACCTCGTACTCCCGGGTGTCCCCGAGGGCGAGCACCTCGCCGGGCCGCTCCGTGGTGACGGTTTCCGGTTCCACCGAACTCCCACGGCCGGTGCCGGCCATGATCGACGAGCAGTGCGAGCCGTGGCCGTTCGGGTCGCGAGGTTTGCGGTACGAGCCGTACCGCGGTCCGGCGTCGAACCAGCCGACGGTCTTCGCGTCCCCGGGAGCGGTACCGGCGTCCTCGAACACCACGCTCTCGTCGTAGGTCTCGAACTCGCCCTCGTACTCGAAGTAGTCGGCGACGATTTCGTACTCCGCGGTGACGTTCAGCCACGTCTCGACGACGAACCGGTACTGGTGGCTCGCCTCGACGTAGTTCAGGATCTCTTCGGGCTGTGACCCCTTCGTCGAGGCCGCGACCCGTTCCCACTCGCCGTCGACGCGCTTGTCGAGGTACAGTTCGATGTCCTCGCCGTTGCCCTGGACGTCCTCGGGCGTCCAGGTCATCGTCACGTCGATGCCCTCGACGCCGCTCGGGGTACTGAACTCGTGGTAGTTCCGGTCGGGATTCGCGAACGTCCCCGGACCCATCGTGCCGGAGAACGACTCCCCGGCGTCCAGGTAGTTCCGCTCCCGGGTGTTTTTCGGGAGCACGAGTTCGCCGTCGCGAATCGTCGCCCGGACGCCGTTCCACGGCCCGAGGTCGGGGTGGCGGGCCTCGACGCCCGAGTCGGTGAGCGCCACAGTTCTATCGGGCCGGCCGCGGTAGCCGCGGTCCCAGACCTTGCTGGCCTCCCGTGCGCGCCAGTTGAAGAACGTGGGGTCGACGTCGCCCGTCGCTGCGGTCGATACCTCGGTGCCGAGTCCAAGCAAACCGACGCCGGCGAGCGCGCCGGCGGCCTTGCCGAAATCCCGTCGTGTGAGATCGTGTGGCTCTGTCATGGGGACACGTACTGGCCCACAGAACTCTCCCCTATAGTAAGCGGCCCAAATCCCTCTATTTTCCCACATCGTTGATGAATAATACGGCGTCGTCCGAACGTATCCCCACGACGGCTGCCGATTCGTACCGAGTTCTCTCCCGGTGCGTGCAACTAGTTAACTCCCAGCATACCAGCGCCTTAGGCCGAACCAAAACGGAGGATAGTCGTCTGTTACGGGGAGTCCACGGCAAATTTCCTCACGGAGGGTGTCGGTTAGTGTCAACCCGATTCAACACCTAATTTGTTACACGGCAGCGACGAACGAAGGGCTGTCCGGCCCGGACGGCCGGGCGGGCTAGTCCGCCCCGTTGGCGTCTATCTCGTCAGAAATGTCGGCCAGGTCGGCGTCGTCGGCCGTCCCGGCCTGGGCCTGGGTGGTCTCGGGCGAACCCTGGTCGAACAGGACTTCCAGGAGTTTGCGTTCGCCGACGCGGAGGTGCTGGTGGAACGTGGGCGGAGCGACGTCGAGCAGGTCCGCGACCTCCTCGCCGGTCTGGTCGCGTGGCCAGGCGAAGAAGCCGGCCCGGAACGCCGTCTCCAGGACTTCCAGCTGGCGCTCGGTGAGGTGGCGCTCGACGTCGACCCGGAAGTCGATGTCGGTCCGGTCGTTGCGCTCGACTTCGCGCTGGGATAGCAACCGGACGGCGTACACCTCCCGGAGTTTCGCCAGGACGGACTCGGTGTCGACGTCCTGGGGAACGTCGGCGCGGATGCGCACTTCGCCGTCCGAGACGGTGATCGACCTGACCGTTCCGCCGACCTCGGCCAGCGCGTGGGAGACGGAGTACTCCTCGAGGGTGACCTTCACGACGCTTTCCTCGGCGCGTTCGGTCACCACTTCGGCCGGCATCGGCGCGGCGTCGGCGAACTGGCAGACCACGTCGGGGTCGACGCCGGAGACGGTGAACAGCTGGACGAGCGCGCCGTCCTCCTGCGTCACCGAGCCCACCAGCTCCAGTTCGGCGTCGGTGTACTCGGCCGCCTGGACCAGGAACGACGCCTCGTCGACCAGCTGGAGCTGGAGTTCCGTGACGGTGTCGGACGTGAGCGCCCGGCGGGCCTCGGCGGCGTGAATCGCGTGGCCGATTATCTCGCCGAGTTCCGCCAGCACCTCGCGCTCGAGCAGGCCGAAGGCGTTGGTCCGGTCGGCGTACAGACACAGACAGCCGTAGGTCGCGTCGCCGTAGACGACCGGTATCGCGGCCGCCGACCGGTGGCCGTGTTCGAGCGCCGCTTCCCGCCAGGTGCCAGCCGCCGGGTCGTCGGCGATGTTCTGTGCGAAGACGACCCGACGTTCCCGGACAGCCGTCGACGCGGTGACGCTCTCGTCGTCGGCCGTCTCGTCCGTGGGTCGGTCCTGGAGGTACGCCTGGCCCTCCCCCGACGACGCGTCCGGTTCGACCTGACCGGAATCGGCGTCGAAGCTCCCCAGCCACGCGAACCGGTAGGTTTCCTCGTCGGTAAGTTCGTCACAGACCGCCTGGGCGATTTCCTCCCGGGTTTCGGCTGCGAGCAACACCCCCATCACCTCGCGGATCACGGCGTTGATGCGGTTGACCGTCTCCAGACGCTCCGCCTGGCGTTGCAGTTCCCACTCCCGTTTCTGGCGTTCCCGGACGTCCCTGGCCGTCCCGACGATGGCCTGCGTGCCGCCGGCGTCGATGAGCGCGCCGGTGAACTCGTGGGGGATCGCCTGGCCGTCCTTGGTGACGATGTCCGCCACCTCGGTCGCCCGCCCGTTCATCACCACCCGACCGATTGCGTTCTCGATGCGCTCGACGTCTTCGCCCTCGAAGAACTCCGTCGGTTGCATCTCCGAGATCTCGGCGTCTGCGTACCCCGTCAGCTCCGGGAGTACCTCGTTCCACCGGAGGAAGGTGCCGTCGACGCCGACGATGAAGAAGATGTCGTGGAGTTCGTCCAGCGCGCTCGACAGCAGCGGTGCGTCGTCGTCCCGGTCGGCCGCCCGACGCCGGATGCTGTCGACGGTCGCCGCGAGGTGTGCGCCCCAGTCACCGTCGGGGTCGCCCCGGGGGATGGTCGCCGCCGCCCCGGCGTCCAGCGCACTCGTCGCCGCCTCGTCCTCCCGGTAGACGAACAGGACGGGCCGCGATCCCCGACCGAGTCGCGTCACGAGCTCGGCGGGCGTGTGGCCCGGCAGTTCGCCACAGACTACGCAGCTGCAGTCGGTGTGGTGTGTTTCGAGTGCCGACGAGAGGTCCCGGGCGATGTCGACGTCCAGGCCTCGACCCGCCAGTCGCTCCGCGATGGCCTCCGGGTCCCCGTCGTCGACGACCAGTACGGTCCCGTCCCGGG
Organism: uncultured Halobacteriales archaeon; assembly: GCA_964523745.1. GTDB lineage: Archaea > Halobacteriota > Halobacteria > Halobacteriales > Haloarculaceae > CAZGAX01. Next base: position 5,235 of record CAZGAX010000028.1, read on the forward strand.
TCATTCACTGGTTGTTTGCGAGGAAGATGTATGAATCTGCTGCCGGATTACCTAATTAAGTTAGGTAGTTTCGAGCGTCCACGACCGCTATTGGGAACTCGCCGTCCCTGTGACCATCCCTCCTAAACTTCGAGAGCGGAAACGACGGCAGGAGGTCCCGCCGGTGAGAGGTGGACGCGACGCAAAGGTTGCACGATGGCCACACAGTATTGGTCAGATGTGGAACCGGTATAGGACATAAATATTTACAAAAGAGGAGGCCCAAGCGAAGGTATGGCCAAGGACGCAGCCGCCTCGACGGAGGACCTCCACGCACTACTCGAAGAACACGGAGATGCACCGACACAACGCCTCGTCACGGCACTTCTGGTGAACCACGGCGTCTCCAAACGGACGATTGCCGATTCTCTCGATCAGTCGTTGAAAACGATCTACAACTGGCTCGACCGATTTGACGTAGAACCGCTCGAGGAGGCGCCGTTCGACCAGCCCCGACCGGGAGCGCCACCCAGCCTCAAACCCGACCAGGAGCAACAATTGTTTGAAACACTACAGATTCCTCCAACTGAATCCGAGTACGACGCGCCGGCGTGGACGCCGGCACTCGTTCGGGACCACATCCGGTCGGCGTTCGGCGTCGAATACAGTCGCCGACATGTCCGTCGGTTGATGCACGACGCCGGCCTCTCGTATCGGGCCGCCCAACCGCAACGGCATGAGGCGAATTCGCGAGTCAAAGCCGCATCCGAAGAGGGGTTCGAGAAACGACACGGGCGCTGGGTGGCGTCCGAGTAGTTTGTTTCGGTCAGACCAGATTCCGGGCACGGGAGGCGGTACGAACGACAACCATATTTTGTAATTATTTATGTCTCACCACTCCGCGAACGGCAGTACTGGGAACGGCGCACTGGCGTGGGTCGTTCGTCACCCGACAGTACGTCGACGTGTCGTTCGACAGGCACGAGCGGCCCACTGGCATGTCCCGACTACCCTCGACAAATTCCGAGGCCGGCGCTACTATCCGAGACGCCCGCGCTGACGCTCAGGAAATGTCGAAGAGTTCTATGTTGTTCACGTCGTCCGGGTCCGTTAGCTCCCGATAGGCAATTGCCGTGTCCAGCCGCGGCCCGGAAGTGTAGTAGATATAGGCGTTCCCGGAGCCATCCTTCACGAAGAAAGGGCCGGCAATACCACCGTCGTCCTGCGAGACCGGTGCCATGATCTCGCCGCGGTAGTTTTCCAGGTCGACGTTCTGCCCGCATTCCATCGCGTACATCCTATCCGACGACGCGTGGAAGGCGACCAGATAGTCACCGTTGTACCTGAAGAAGAAGGGATTCGAAACGTTCCCGTCGTGCTGGGATTGAGGGGTGACGACCTCGTCCGGGTCGACCGTCCAGTCTTTCGCGTCGTCCGACGTCGCGAGTCGAATGTGTCGCGTTCCGCCCTGGTTGTCCATGAAGAACATGGTGTAGCTATTGGTTCGATCCGGGATCGCGTAGTCGTAGACGCGGGCGTACGAGGCTTCCGAGGAGTTCGACATCATCGACGTGTCGACCGCAACACCCCCGTAGTTGAACGATGCTCCGTCTCCGACGCTATCGTACCACCACCGAGTCGTATCGTTGTCCCCGTGTGCATAGAGTAGCACTTTGTTGTACTCGTCGACATATATCGCATGTGGCGAGGAGATGTGTGAGACGCCGCTGAAATCCGATGGGTCGACGATCGGATTTCCGGAATACTCAGTCCAGGAATTGTTGTCGAGCGTGTCCGAATAGAACAGCGCTATGCCGACGGTTTCGCCGTCCTTTGTCGAGTTCGTGCCGTGTGGAGCCGTGTATAGGTGATACTGCCCCAGAGGGTTGGACAGCTTCGACGTCTCGATGATCGACGGGAAGATCCACTCGTCGGCCGGTGAGTAGCTAGGCGCTGCGGGATCGAACGCGAGTCCCTGATAGCTGTACTGGATGTCGGTGACGGTGTCGGTATCACTGAGGTCTGCAGATCCGGGGTTACTGTACAATTCAGATACCTCACTAGACGAGAGCCCTCGCGAGTACGTTCGAACTTCGTCGATCCGACCGTCCCAGTAGTTGTGATTGCTATTGGCGCTGGCCTCGTCGGTGCCAAGTTGAATATCGGCCTCGGATTCGAAGCTACCACTCGCGCTCGTGCTATCGACCGCTGTGTCGTCAACGTACAGTTCGAGAGTGCTTCCATCGTACGTTGCCACCAGATGGACCCAGTTCCCCGTCGTGGGCGTCCCACCGGACACCTTCTCGACGGTTCCGCCGATCCGAGCGGCGAACGACCATACGTCGTTGCCGACATCGTAATACAGGACGAGACTCGCCCCGTCCCAATCGCCAAGCAGGGCTTTGTCCTCGCCGAAGCTGTCTGCGTTTACCCAGACGGAGTACGACCCGGCTCCCGCGCCCGAAAGGACGTGTGGAACGTCGATCGAATCGTCGATGCCGTCGAACGAAAAGCAGTCGTTCGAAACACCCGTGGCACCCGACGACGCTCCGTCGACAGTCCCGTCGTTTCCATTCCCCGAGGAGTCTGTCGCAGACGTCCCATCAAGTTCATAGAACGATTCGAGTGCCGCATCGTATCCCAAAACGGAACCGGTCAACGGCGAACCGAGCAAGGTGCCGGATGCCCCGACTGCTCCGATAGTTTCGAGTACAGTTCTCCTATCGAACCGAAAGTCTCTGGTCATGGCATTCACTCACGTGGACCCTTCCAACAAGCCCACCTTGGTAATCAGTAGCATAGGTTTTAAAGCTTTTGGTCATCCAGTCTCTGTCTCGGTACGCCAATTGAGCCGGCTCGTGAGAGTTCGTCCCCCGGAAACGCAGCCACGTCTCTCACGTACTTTCGCCTCACGGGCATAGGTACCGTACCAAAAGCCAGTGCCTGAAATCGTATTCGCGATGGAGACCAGCGACCCGGTGTGGACGATTGTCCCCATAGATATTAGTATGACATCGGTGATTGGTCGACGTGCACGATGATGCAGACTGAGACAGCGGTAGCAGAGGCGTACCTCCCACGATTGCGGCAGAACTTGACCGAGAATATCATCCCGTTTTGGATGCCGAAGTGCATCGATGACGACGCGGGAGGATACCGCCTGAGTTACGACCGGGAAGGCGAGTTCACCGGCCACACGGAGAAGATGATCGTCACGCAGGCACGGATGGTCTGGGTGTTCTCCCGGCTCCACCGAGTGGGGTACGGAGAAGGCGAGTACCGAGACGCAGCAGCACACGGAGTCGAGTTCCTCGCTGACCGAATGTGGGACGACGACCACGGCGGGTTCTACTGGTCGGTCGATCGGACGGGCTCCGTTCAGCAACCGAACAAGCACCTGTACGGCCAGGCGTTCGGGCTCTACGCGCTCGCAGAGCACTATCGGGCGACCGGTAGTGACCGGGCCAGGGACCTCGCGCTCGATCTCTACGCGGTGGTCGAGGAACGAGCCAAAGACGTGACCCACGGCGGGTATATCGAGTACTTCACCCCCGACTGGACACCGATCGAGAGCGGCCGAACGTATCTGGAGACCATCGAGCCTGACTGGTCGACGAAGGAATCGAGCGATACCGCACTCGATCCAACGCTCAAATTGACGAACACCCACCTCCACCTGATGGAGGCGTTCACAACGTTCCACCGCACGATCGGTACGGATACGAGCGGGGCCCGGTTACACGAACTGCTCCACATCCTCACGAACACGGTCGTCCGGAAGCAGTTGACGGCGACGACGGACAAGTACAGCCGGGCATGGGACCCCAAACTCGATAGCGATGACCTTCGAATCGTCTCGTATGGCCACGACCTGGAGAACATCTGGTTGTCTATGGAGGCCTGTGATGCGCTCGGTGTTTCGACCGATTTATTCACCGACCTCTACGAGCAGTTGTTCGAATACGCCATGACGTACGGGTACGACGACGAACACGGTGGGTTCTACTTCTTCGGGCCGTTCGACGCCACGGCGACGAACACGATGAAGGCGTGGTGGGTACAGGCGGAGTGTATGACCAGTGCACTGAAACTGTACGAGCGGACGGGCGACCAGCAGTACCTCGACGTCTTCACGGAGACGTACGATTTCGTCGAGGAACACCACGTCGACTGGGACCACGGTGAATGGCACTCCGGCATCGACGAATCACTCGAACCGGTCGGACGAAAAGGAGCCGAATACAAGGGCGCGTATCACAACGGCCGGGCGATACTGGAGTGTATCGACGTGCTCAAACAGTTTTGACCGGCCACTCGTCGGGGGACGGGAACACCCGTGGACACTTGTTCGCCTTCGAGAACCCGAAGATCCGGCAACGCGCTAGTGCAACTGGCCATGGGTCGGAAATTCGGGTTCCGTCGAACGGAATAGAGAGCGGTAGAGGAGAACGACGAGCGATGAAATAACAAACTTACGATTGTTATCCTATCGTCGTTGATGGGTGTGAGTTTCGGAGCGCGGATTGTCGCTGGCAACGGGACCTGCGAGAGCACCGGGTCACGAGACCAGATCACGTTCGGTTCGGTCCTGGCAGAGAGTCGGCGGTGTACCACTAGAGCGGGGGAGTGTCGACCTACTTCGTGGACCGATAGTGTTCAGTCGGTGAGTTCCGCGATCCGGAACGTGTTGAGTGCTATCGAATGTCATAAAGCTAGCTATGATTGCGCAAAATTGGAAATACAGACCTTACATCGGCAGGAATCGCCCGAATTCGGTGAGACGAGTGGGGCCGTCACTACGTCAGTATTTCGCGGGTCGACGAGAGCGCGTTCCGCGATGTCGAATCGCAGAAGTCGTGTCGGGACCGCGCTGCTAGCTGCTGGTGCCATGGGTAGCGCTGTTCGGCGGTTCGACGAGTACCGGCGACGAGAAATGGACCGGCCGTCAGCGGTCTTTCAGGAGATGGTAGACGAGTTGGCAGGCCTCACCGCGGCGGATCGGTGAGCGGTCTGCGAGGCCACACGTATCGAGAACGTCGAATACTTCGATATCGACGTCGTAATAGTCGAACTCCGTTTCGAGTCTTGCGGTGAAAGACCGGGCAGAGACCGGTGACTCGTCCGGATCATCCATCAGTGTGCGTGCCCGGTCTGTCGGGTCGTCGAGCTCGTCACCGAGTAGCTGTGCCGTAGTCGTCGCCCAAGCCTCCGCAACGGGAGCCATCACTGGTTCCTCGGGGGCGGCGTCGTACGATGCGAAGAAACCGCGCGTACCCAGGAACTGGACAGCAGGCACCCAGGGATCGTCGTCGTTGATGTCGACGTCGTTGAAAAACGACAGCATCACGGCGTCCTCGGCGAGGGTGCGCTGGAGGCGATCGATGGAGATGTCGGCTGGGGTGGTGTCCGAATCGAGGGCAATCGCGGCCGCGTACCCGACAGATTCGCCGATGTGAAGCCACGTGGGTTCGAGGCGAATCGAGCCATAGCCGACGTGTGACGCCGATAGCGGGACTGCCACCAGAAGATTATCGACTTCCCGTGGGAGGACAGTCCGGTAGGGAACGTGAGCAGGCCGCGTCACTTGCGACGCAAAGAAATGGCCTTCCGGATGGCTCCCGGCCTGTCGGTCTGGTTTGCACGCGTGAGAGTCGAGTGGATATTCGGCAACCGCAATACTGTCCTCGTGGATAGGAGGACGGTCGAGACCGGGAGCGTGTCTGGCATCGTTCTCCGTGAACGTGTATCTCCCATCGAGACGCCGTGCTTCACGGACGTAGAGCTGAAAGGGGAAGTTGTCGTTCTCGACGAATTCGTCGGCGGCCAGCCCCCATTCGTTGGCTTGTTCCTGAACGTCGTCGGGGACGGCGGCGTCGTTCTGCAGGAAGTAGAGCAACCCGAGGACGTGCGAGCGATGTCGACCAGCGATCTCTTCGCGGCGGTCCCAGTCGGCTTCTGGGTACTCGTAGTTCTCCCCGGGGAGGTCGGCCGTGTTCAGGTCTGCCTTGTTGTTCGGGAGGTGCCGGAGCCGGAAGAACGGCCGGAGGCCGACCCGCTCGACCTCTTCGAGTGCATCCTGGAACTCTGTTCGATCGTACGCTGACGGGCGGTCCGGTTTGATTCGGTTCTCCGGGTCGTCGGTGAGGCAAAGTCGGTAGCTGTAAGCCTGGATGCGGTGGTCGCCTTGCCCCGTACTTTTCGGGTGGATTTCAGAGATACCAGCCGGGTGAGGAACCAGATCGAGGCTGCCTTGTCGTTTTTCCGGTGGAGTGTCCAGAGGGCCGCGCCGATCGGCGGGTGCTGCCGCGTCGACCCCCTCGCCGACGGCTTCCTGTGGGTAGTATCGATCATCACGGGTCCGCGTGTACAGTTCGCCAGCGAACTGCTCGTCGTACGTCCCGCGGCTTTCCCGGCCGAGTCGGTACGAGACGCCCGCTGTCGCCAGAAGGTCACCCTCGTACGTGGCTTCGATGAAGACTGATGCGTCGATGGTCACGCGGTCGTCGCCGCCGAACGAGGTGACCGTGACAGAGTCGATGAGTCGGCCGTCCCGTTCGACGCTGGTCGGATAGGATGCCCAAAGGACGTCGAGATTCGGTTCGTCCGTGACGAGTTGGTCGAACAACTCCTCGGTGAGGTGTGGTTCGGCGATGTAGCCGTCCTCACAGGCCGCGTAGTGCTCCGAATCGGGACCGAACGCAGACCGGTAGTGTTCGCGTACGGCCGCTCGATATTCGGTGAAGAGAGGGGCCCGTGGCTTCTTCATCATAGTGTCTGTGTAGCTCAACCCGCTCGCCATCATACCGCCGAGGTGCTGGTTGTACGTGACGAGTAGCGTAACGTGGCCTTCACGTGCGGCTCTTACAGCGGCAGCAATTCCGCCCGGTGTCCCGCCGAGAACGACGGTCGAGTATTTCCGAGTCATGGATTGTATAGCTATCTGCTGGCCCGTCGTCGCAGGGCGACTCCTCCTAATCGAACCAGCTCTGATCGACTTTCGGAGAACTTGTATATAAAGCTTCCAGTGGGAAGGAGTCGTATCTCCCCCAACTGGAGACGTGAAGAAATATTTTTCAGGCTGAACCCGACAACACGGTACAACAAGTTTTTTATAACCTCATTGTAATGGTGTGTCTGGAGTTCACAAACATGGTGGAAATTGCAGCTATAGGCATACTGGTCTCGTTCGTCATTTTCGGTGGGCTGATGATGTTGGAATTGGTGCCGACGTTTGTCGCCCTCGCCGGGATGGCGATCGCGATCAGTGTCGCAGGGGGACTGTCACCGGAAACAATACTTACGGACGTAGTACAGGGAGGCTCGACGAGGTTATCCTCGGCCATGATTGCCGCCTCGTTCGGCGGAACGCTCGGCGTACTCGCGGAGAAGCAGGGGATTCTCGAAGACATCGTGAAGTCGGCGGCCGAACTTGGTGGTGACAGCCCGCTCTTGATGGCGGGCGCACTCTACACGGCTGTCGTCGTCGCGTCCACCAGCATCAGCGGACTGGGCGCGTTCATCCTGATGGCAACCATCATCTTTCCGATTCTCATCAGCGTCGGCTTCCCGAAGAAGATCGCGGGCGCGATTACGTTACTCGCCTACGGTAACGGTGTGATGCTCAATCCCAGTAACTGGGTGTTCTACCAGGAAGTTACTGGTATCTCGCTCGATAGCGTCATCGTCTGGGCGCTCCCTGTCGCAGGTGTTGCGTTCGTGGTCGGTATGTTCTACGTGTTCCTGCAGGTCCGTCAGCCAGCCGTTCGGGAGACACTCGCAGGCACGGACGAAGACGCGTTATCCACGTCGACGCCTCGGTACGCGCTGATCGCGCCGCTCATCCCGGTCGCGCTCGTCATCGCGGACGTGATGAACGTGTACGCCGCGTTCATCGTGGGTATCGCGTACGCCGCAATATTCAGTCAGCCGGGACTTCAGGGAATCAGGAATTTAGGGGAGACGCTAAAACTCATCACGCAGAGTTTCCACGACGGCATCCAGCAAGTCGCGCCAGCGATCGCGTTGATGATAGCGATCGGGTGGCTGCTCAAGGCCGTCTTCGCGAAGCCCATCTCATCCGCGATGGAGCCACTCTTGATGCAGGTCGTGCCGGAGAACATGATCCTGTACGCGGCACTGTTCTCGGTGCTTGCCCCACTAGCTCTCTACCGGGGCCCGATGAACATCTGGGGACTCGGCAGCGGCATCATCGGCGTCCTGGCTGCGATCGGTATCAACCCACAGCTCATCACCACGACGGCAATCAGTGCACTCCGTGTGCAGGCACCGGGCGACCCGACGAACACACACAACGCGTGGTCGGCCGAGGAACTCGAGGTGAACGTCAACGACATTACGAAGAACATCCTGCCGTTCATCTGGGTTATCGCGGCCGGCGGTGTCATAATCTCGGTCTACCTCTTCGGGCTATAGGCCGATTGGCATCCGGCCGATTGGACACGAGTGAGAGCCGGGTGAGATGACCGCGATACCCTATCGAGTGAGCGGGCGAGTACCCCGTTCGTTACTCCTAGCGGCGTCGATGCTGTTCGAACAGTCGCTGGCTTGCTCCCGAGCGCGGGTCGGTTGATGGGGAAATTTATTTATGAATTGTTTCCGTTCTCAGGTGTAATGGCTTCGATTAGAGTGGGGATTGACGTCGGTGGTACGTTCACCGACGCAGTCGCTATCGACAGTTACACCTTCGACGTGCTGGCACAGGTGAAAGTTCCAACAAGTCACGATGCGGACATCGGCGTCGCGGCAGGCATCGTCGAAGCGACAGAGCGACTCCTCGACGAACTCTCGAGTTCTCCGGACGACGTGGTGTTTATCGCCCACGGAACGACGCAAGCGACCAACGCACTGCTGGAAGGCGACGTTTCGACCGTCGGTATCCTGGGGCTCGGGAAAGGGATCCAGGGCCGGCGGGCACGCTCCGAGACGAACGTCGGCGACATCGACCTGGGCGACGACCAGTCTATCCGTACTGTCCACGAGTTTCTCAACATCAAGAACGGCATCGACGAGGCGGAAGTCAGTGACGTGCTCGACGAGTTTCAGGCGGATGGCGTCGGGGCCGTCGTTGCGAGTCAGGCGTTCGGCGTCGATGACCCCACGATGGAAGAGCGGGTGCAGACGATTTCACAAGCATCCGGTCTGCCTGCAATCGGCGCGAACGTCGTGTCGAAGCGGTACGGACTCAAGATACGGACCCGAACCGCTGTCGTCAACGCCAGCATCCTGCCGCGAATGGTCGAGACGTCGAGCGCAACCAGTGAGAGCATAGAGGATTTCGGCATCGAGACGCCCCTTATGATCATGCGGTCCGATGGCGGTGTGATGGGGATCGACGAGATGGCGAGCCGTCCAATCCAGACGATTCTCTCGGGGCCGGCCGCCGGCGTCGCGGGCGCACTGATGTACGAGAACGTGACGGACGGTATCTTCATCGACGTCGGGGGGACGAGCAGCGACATTAGTGTCATCGAGAAGGGGCAACCGAAGTGGAAGTCCGCCGAAATCGGTGGGCACTCGACGTTCCTTCGAACGCTCGACATCCGCACAGAAGGCGTGGCTGGCGGGTCAATGATTCGCGTAGAGAACGGTGAGCTGGTTCAGGCCGGGCCCCGAAGCGCGCACATCGCCGATCTTCCGTACGCCGCGTTCGCCGAGCCCGACGATATCGTGGACCCCGAACTCACGTGGATTACGCCGAAGACAGGGGATCCGGAATACGTCGGTATCGAGACCGCAAACGGGGACGTGTATGCGTTGACGCCGAGTGGCGCAGCGAACGTGCTCGGGTTACTCGACGAGGACGACTACGCGGCCGGGAACCGTGCGGCTGCGGAGGCGGCGTTCAGGCCACTCGCGAAGGAACTCGATCTCACCGTGGAGGCGACAGCACAGCGCGTACTCGACGCGAGCATCAGGAAGATCGTGCCGGTCATCGAGAACGTCATCGACGAGTACGACCTGGACCCGTCACTGCTGGAGGTCGTCGGTGGTGGCGGCGGCTGTGGAGCGTTGATTCCGTATCTTGGCGAGGCGACCGACTACCGGACGCGGCTCGCGACGAATCATCAGATCGTCAGTACGGTCGGTGTCGGGCTGGCAATGGTGCGTGACGTCGTCGAACGAAACGTGATGAATCCTTCAGAAGAACAGATCGAGCGTGTGAGAGCCGAAGCGGTCGACTCCGTCGTGGGGATGGGTGCGAATCAGGAGACGGTCGAGACGACCATCGAGTTCGACGACTCCGAGAATCTGCTCCGGGTCGAGGCGGATGGGTCGACCGAGTTACAGACCCGCGAGATGGGGCAAGAGGCAGTCAGCGACGACGAACGCCGCGAGACTGCTGCGACGAGTCTCGACGTCGACTCGGCGACGGTCGAAACTGCTGCGACGACCGACGGCATGTACGTCTACGAGGCGGCACAGCAACACTCGAAGTTCTTCGGGCTGCTGTCGAGCGAGCAGACACTCGTGTCCGTCGTCGATCACACTGGCGTCGTCAAACTCAAACTACAGGATGCGTCCGTGTACACGACCGAGAAGGGCTCGATCGACCGGACACTCGAACGCGTACTAGACAAGGAGTCCGTGTACAGTGGCTCGACGACGCGGCTCCCGAACATCTACGTCTGTTATGGGAATCAGATTCTCGACGCGAGCGGGATGTCGGGCCGTGACCAGATCACGTCGCTCGTCGATATCGAACTGCAAAGCATTCCGGACGACCAGCAGCTCATCATCATCGGCCAGCGACCATGATGGTGTCGGCATCGCGGCCTCCGCACGCTAGCCGCCGTAAGCGGCGTGCGTGGGTCCAGGGTGCCGAATGTGCACGACGCATGATGAACGATTACGGAACGTCGAACCCGGAACGACTGGCCATGGGTGCTGGCCTCACGGTTAGTGAGGACGACTGGCGCGGGCTCGATGGATTGGTTATGCTGGGAACGTACGACGGTGATTCGATCACGCTCTATCGCGAGCAGATTCGTGCCGTCGCAGCCAACCATGGGGTTCCCGAGTTCCAGCTCGTCGAGGGAACGCTCGCACACGAACTGGGCCATCACTACGTCCCTGTGGTCGCTTCCGAGGCCCGAGGAGTGACGCGCTGGATGCGGGCGCTCGCGTCGGTATTGGGGGTGAAGTACGAATCGAAGGCGGTACGTGAAGCGGTCGCCAACGGTTTCTGCTTCACGCTTCTGGAACGGCGGTTCGAGACGTCGCCATTGTTCAATGCGCCGGAGCTACTCACCGAGCCGTCGTTGGACTAGGTGGTTGCAGCCCGGCGAACCGCTGGTCCATTTGCACACACCTTCTCGAACCTCCGATCGGCGGTAGCCGGCACTGTTCGAAGTGGCGGAACGATTATACTGTTATAGTCTGATATTCCGGTTATGACCGAACGCGAGGCCCTGAATCCTGTGTCGGCCGTCGAGACGACGGTGACGATTCTCGAGGCCATCAAGGAACGAGAGGGTGCAACGCTCGCGGAACTCACCGAGGACCTCGAGTTCGCGAAATCAACTATCCACCGGCACCTCTCGACGCTCCGCCAGGAGGGCTATGTCATCCGGGAGGACCAGGAATTCCACATCAGCCTGCACTTGTTCGACCTGGCGTCGTACAATCGCGGGCGGAATCCGCTGTTCCACATCGGGCGGTCGACCGCGGACGAAGTCGCCAGACAGATCGAAGAGCGCGTATCGCTTGTCATCGAAGAACACGGTCGAGCGGTGAAGTGCTATATCGCGGAAAGTAATCGGTCGATCACGACGGATGCACATCTGGGACTCGCGATGCACATGCACTGTACGTCGGGGGGCAAAGCGTTGCTCGCGCACATGGACGAAAAGCAGCGCGCACGCGTCGTCGAGAACGATGGGTTGGAGCCGCTGACAGAGAATACGATTACGAGTCTGGACGAGTTAGAGGCGGAACTGGCGACGATTCGTGACGAGGGGATCGCGTTCGACGATCAGGAACGGTTAACGGGTGTCCGTGGAGTCGCTGCACCTGTCATCGAGAAGCGGAGTGGTGCTGTCATTGGAGCGTTTGACATCGCCGGCCCGGCTACCCGGCTCGAAGGAGAGAGGTACCATCGGAAGGTACCTGACCTGGTTCGACGGGCTGCGGACGAGATTGCCGTCAACATCCAGTACTGGCGGCGTGAGTAAGGGTACCTTCAACAGTAGTCGGGCGGATCGGGTGCTGGCTACGGTGTCTCCATCCCCTCCCAAGCGTCGAGACCCACCTGGTGAAGCGATTCGCCGTCACTGAATCCTTCCGCACGGTGCTCGAGATGTGCAGCCAGTTTCGCGCGGTACGTGGCGAGGAGGTCATCGTGCCCGGATACCGTCGCCAGGTTTTCGAGTTCACGGCGGTCGTCGTCGAGTTCGAAGAGGAACTCGTCGCCATTGTACGGATTCCAGGCGTACTTGTACTGCTCGTCGATGAGGTACTGGGTCGCATCCTTCGGCGTCCACGAGGGGCCGAGTTCGCCGTGATAGAATGGCCGCCAGTCGGCATCGGGGTTCTCGACGAGCGAGAGGAGGCTGCGGCCCTCGACCGTATCGGGGACGTCGACGCCGGTGAACTCCAGAATCGTCGGCATCACGTCCTCGAGACCGACCGGTCGGTCGATGACGCGCTCGGTCGGGTAGTCGGTACCGCTAGGGAACCGGACCAGCAAGGGAACGCGTGCAGAGCCCTCGAACGGGAATCCTTTCCGCCAGAGCTGGTGGTCGCCGAGCATCTCGCCGTGGTCGGCCGTGTAGACGATCAGTGTTTCGTCGAGCACGCCGTGTTCGCGCCAGAGCGCTTCGAACAGGCGCGTCAGCTGGTAGTCGAGCTGTGTGACGAGACCGTAGTATGCGGCGCGAGCGCGGTCGATTTCGTGCGGAGAGAGGTCGGCGATCCAGGCGTCCGTTGGGGGATACGTTGGTATCTCGTCACCAAACTGCTCGTCGACCCACTCACCCCGGACTGGCGCGGGGAGGTCACGGTCGATATACATGTCCCAGAACGCTCGAGGCGGGTCGAATGGCGGATGCGGCCGCTGGTATGACAGGGTGAGGAAGAACGGGCGGTCGGTGTCTCTGTTTGCGATGAACTCGAGGGCTTTGGTCGTCGTCCACGTTGACGGGTGTTCGTGTTCGGCGACGTGCGACGGTCGGGCGGTCCACGTGTTCGACTCGAGCCCACCGGTGTGTTTGTCGTACTGGCCACCGCTCTGTTCGCGAAGCCAGTCGGCGTAGCCGTCGTCCCGAAGTGAGGCGCCGACGTGTGTCGGGCCGACGCGTTCGAAGCCGAGGTGATTTCCACGCGGCTGGGAGTGCGTTTTCCCGACGAGATGTGTCTCATAGCCTGCGTTCGTCAGTTCCCCCGCGAGGGTGTTGTCGAATACCCACGGATGTCCGTACCAGTTCGTCGCGCCGGTAGTAGAGGGCGTCTGCCCCGACCAGAGCGACTGTCGTGCCGGGACACAGATAGGCGCTGGTACGTAGGCGCGGGTGAACATGGCCCCTCGGGCGACGAGGTTGTTCAACGCGGGCGTATGGATGAACGGGTAGCCAGCGTCGTCAGTTGGACAGTGAGGGTCTGCACCGATTGCGTCGCCACGATGCTGGTCGGCAATGATGAGAAGTACGTGTGGCTGTGACGCCATGTCGTCCGTCTCGCAGGTCATCAATAAATAAGTTATCCGCTGTGGAGAGAGCGCCACTAACCGAAGTGGAAACTCCACCTGCCCCGTTAGTATTCCGCGGTTCGGAATGCTGCCCGAGACTCGACGAGTCTGACGGACGACTAGCAGGCATCGAGACAGGCACAGTTTGCATCTCGGCTGGAGCGGTTCGATCCGCAATAAGGGCCACGCAAGCGGGACGTTTCCTGATGGAACCCAGTGGTCGCAAGCTAACCGGGCCATTCTCACAACGAGGGAACCTAACTAGGTCGAGTACCGGTTTCACACTCGGAGGCGAAGGCCGGATGGAAACTCCCCGAATTTGCTCCTCGTGGGGCGTCCAGTTATCAACGAATGCGTTCTGTCTTACGGAATGAACGTGGTGAGTCGAAAGCAGTCTTACGGATAACATCGCCAGCGTCCGCGTGGAACGGACGGCGTTACTGAGGTAAATGGACGATGCGTACTGGTCCCTGCTGCTAGTGAGGCTTCGAGTATGAAGTAACTCGAAAGACGTTCCGTGACCGAAGATACGTTCCAAAAGAGAGGGAGGGAATGGAGCGGGAGATAACAGTGCTACACGTGTTATTCGCAGACAAATAGGGGCAGCTGGTGGGACTGAAGACTACCTTGTCGGGCCAGGCTCAACATTCCGGAGCAGGAGAGGGCAGGGCATCGACCAGAGGGCAATTCCGAGACAGAAGACTATTACTACGTCATGCGGTAGACAGCATCATGAGCCCGTCCAATTCATCGAAACGGCGTATAAAAGTAGCGCGGTTAATCGACAAATACGGGCTTAGTTCGATCGGGGAGGAAATGGAACACAAATGGACGGCGGAGTCCGACGACCGGATGAGTCTCCGCGATCTCGCGGAATTTTTCAATCAACAGATGCTCGAAGCGGCACTGGCCGAGGCGGGGACGCAACCGCTCTCGGGCGAAGTACAAAACATCTATCGACTACTGACGGACGAAGAGGTCAGTGAAGCTGACGTGACGCGAACCCGGCGTCGCCTCGAACGGGACGGCGTAGACGTCGGCACCCTCGAACAGGACTTCGTCACCTACCAGGCCATCAGAACCTATCTCAGGGAGCATCGAGGAGCCGAACATGCCACCGATGACCGGCCACGCACCGAAGTCGAGACCGAGAACATGCAGCGCATCCGTGGCCGAACTATCACGGTCACCGAAGGAAAACTCGAGCAACTCGTGAAGGGAGACCATCTCTCACTCGGTGACTTTCGAGTGTTCATGGAGATAACAGTATTATGTGAGGACTGTAACACGCAGTATACGGTTACGGACCTGCTCGAACGAGAGGAATGTGAGTGTGAACGCCCATCGTAGCTCGACCAAGTAGCAAACGTTAAGCCATGAACGATCAACCACGGGATATGGGAGTACAGGACCTTGATCACCCACCGGGGGAGGTTCACGCGAAGAACGTAGGTGGCATCAAAGAGACGACTGTTGAATTCTCGCCAGGCGTTACGATTTTGGTCGGCCGCAACGCCACGAATCGAACCTCATTCCTGCAAGCCGTGATGGCAGCGCTCGGCAGCGAGAACGGCACCATCAAAGGCGATGCTGACGAGGCAGAAGTCGAACTTACTCTCGGTGACGAAACGTATACGCGGTATCTCCGTCGAACAGCGGGCGGTACGATCACCGATGGTGAGCCGTTCCTCGATGAGCCGACGCTTGCAGACCTCTTCGCGTTCCTCCTCGAGTCCAACGAAGCCCGCCGCGCCGTCGCAACGGGACAAGACCTGCGCGACCTCATCATGCGTCCGGTCGACACCGAGGAAATACAGGCAGACATCGACCGCCTGGCTCAGGAACGGAACGCACTCAAGCAGGAACTCGACGAGATCCACGACGTGAAAGGCGTTCTTCCGGAGTTAGAGGAACAACGAACACAGCTGCAATCCCAGATCGAGGAGAAACGCAACGAACTCGAGGCACGGGAGGAAGAACTCGAAGCAACGGATGGAACAGTCGAGGAGACGCAAGAAGAGCAATCCGAACTCGAAGCGACACTCGAGACGTTGCGAGCAAAACGTGCGCAGCTCGACGACGTTCGTTACGACATCGATACCGAACGAGAAAGCCTCGAGACACTCAAAGTAGAGCGCCAGGAGTTGGACTCCGAGCAAGACGAACTGCCTGGGACCCCCGCTGGAGAGATCGACGAAATCGAGGTCAACGTCCAGCGGCTCCGCCAGCAGAAACAGCACCTCGAAGCCCAGGTGAACGAACTCCAGAGTGTTATTGGGTTCAACGAAGAGATGCTCGACGACGCCAGGTCAAGTGCATTCGCTGAACTGACTGACCAGGAGGCCGAGAACGTCACCGAGCAATTGCTCAACGACGATGAAATGACCTGCTGGACGTGTGGAAACCCCGTCGACGAAGAGCAGATCGACGCAACACTGAGTCACCTCCGCGAACTCAGTCAAACCAAAGTTGGTAAGGTAAACGAGTTAGAGCAGGAAATCGACGAGCTTCGGGCAAAGAAACAAGAAATCGAACAGGTCCAACGCGAACGTGACCATCTCGAGCGGCGACTGTCCGAACTTGACGAGGAGATCGAACGAACCGAAAAACGGATTGTCCAATTACAGGACTGCCGGGACGAATTGACCGACGAGATCGAGACGATCGAAGAAGAAGTCGTGGAACTGGAAAACGAGGATAACCGGGAGGTGCTTAATCTCCACAAGGAAGCAAACCGGCTCGAATACGAACTCGGCAAACTGGAGACCGATCTCGACCGTGTCGAAAATGAGATCGCCGACATCGAAGACAAAATCGCCAACGAAGACGACACGAAGGCCCGGATCGAGGAGGTAAACACCGAAATCGAGCATCGGCGGACGAAAATCGAACGCATCGAACAAGGAGCCCTTGAGCAGTTTAACGAGCACATGGACACGGTGCTCGAGATGCTCGACTACGCCAATCTCGACCGTGTCTGGCTCGAACGTCTCGAGCGCGAGGTTCGGGATGGTCGTCGAAAGGTAACGAAAAGTAACTTCGAACTGCACGTCGTCCGAACGTCGGATTCGGGCGCAGTCTACGAGGACACTGTAGACCATCTTTCGGAGAGTGAACGTGAGGTGATCGGATTGGTGTTTGCCCTCGCTGGCTATCTCGCCCACGAACTCCACGAAGACGTCCCGTTCATGTTGCTCGACTCGCTCGAAGCAATAGACTCCGAGCGCATCGCCACACTCGTCGAGTACCTCACCAACTACACCGGCTATCTCCTCGTCGCGCTCCTTCCAGAAGACGCAGACGCACTTCCTGCCGACTACGACCGGATCACCGAAATCTAATTTGCCGCCACGACATCGCTGTGCATGGATTTTCGCTACTCGAACTGAGAGGCTTACTACCCGCCACATATCATACTCGGACCAGTAGTCCGAGTAACCGTCACCGTGCCTCAACTCAGACGGAAGCAAAAGCCTTCAGTCCAACCCGAATCGCCCAACCCGGCACTCACCTCCGGGAATACACCCCATTTCCGATGGTCGCCCTACCCTGAGGCCCCGTTGCACTCGACGACAACTATGCGGCCGAACGTACCGAGTGGCACCACACTGGCCAACGAACGATCTAAAACTGACCCAGCGACTCGCCGGTGCCGAGTCGCGTGAGCAGGCCGCTTATTATAGTAATTAAATTGGTAGAAATGGAAAATTGTAAGAAATACATAATAAACATGCGAAGAGACGGTCCACGACTCACAGAGAACGCCGGGAGTAACGCGCCGGCGCTCGGCCAGGAGTACCTCGAAGAAACGGACGGTGTCGAGTGCTCATTCCCGAGCTGGCGGCGGTTGCTTACAGAAGTGAGAGTAGGCTATCAGAAGACCACACCGTTCAGTCGCTAAGGGCGAGGCGACAAAGAAGGTTCCAAGATACTATTAAATAGCGACGTGAAATGATCATTACACGATTTTTATTCGAATAAATTAGTATATTTGTGCTACTTTATCCATATTTTCTGTGTATTTTTCGCACAACCCCACTCTTTTGTCGAACTCGCGGGCCAGCGTGACAGAATGGGCTTCGGGTTCGGTCACAGCGGAGGATGTGCACTCTTTGGGCTAGTCCGCCGAGTGCGCAGAATATCTCAATTATATATTATATGAAGTATCCTATCATAACCTGATCGTTGTGCTACGTGGAGCACCGTACTTTCGGGTGTCGACCGTCATGGACCTGGCGGCCCGTGTCGACCTCACCTTCATCACTGCTGGTGACGCTTATGGCACCTGTGGGCCGCCTCCGTGACCATGAGTGGAGACACTGTGTACGACGACCGCTCCGTACTGACCGTCGTCGATGTCTGCCATCAACTCACGGTCTCCGCTGCGGTCGGTATCGGTCCGGGTGGACTTATCACGGCAGGTCGTGACCTCCGTGACCTTACCTTTCGGGACGATCACGCTGGCGAACTCGGCGGTAAGGTCCTCGGAAAAGACTGCGTCGTACCAGTCGGGTTCGTCGACGTCACCTGAGACTCGCTCGATCGGCCACCACTAGCCGCTCGGTACGGAGCACCGACGCGTGAACCGACCGGGGTGACGCCGTCCGGAACCGATGGGGGGAGCCGCCGAAACGGGGCTATCCCTGAGACATTACCGTTTTATGTTGGCTGCCGCTAGGCTTGCAACGGGCTACCATGCCATCAGTTAACGAACTGCATGAGATGTACGTAGACATGGTGACGGCCCGGTACTACGAGGAGCGGTTGCAAGAGGAGTATCTCGAGGGAAAAGAGCCAGGGTTCGACATCTCGGCGGGACAGATCCCCGGGGAGTTACACCTCGCGGCCGGCCAGGAGGCGGCGGCCGTCGGCGTCTGTCAGCACCTCCGGGACAGCGACCCAGTGACGGCCCCACACCGTCCCCACCACGTGGCCATCGCCAAAGGTGTCGACCTGAAGCGGATGACGGCCGAAATTTTCGGCCGCGAGACCGGTCTCGGGAAGGGGAAAGGCGGTCACATGCACCTGTTCGACCCCGACGCCGGGTTCGCGTGCAGCGGCATCATCGCGGAGGGATGTCCACCCGCGGCGGGGGCCGCACTCGCCGCGAAAAGGCGCAGCACCGACGGCGTCGCCGTCGCCTACCTCGGCGAAGGGGCACTCGACCAGGGCGGGTTCCTCGAGTCGCTGAACTTCGCCAGCGTCCACGACCTGCCGGTGGTGTTCGTCGTCGAAGACAACGACTGGGCGATCAGCATGCCCAAAGAGCGGGTGACCGACGTCGAGGACGGCTCGGACCGCGCCGGCGGGTTCGACATGCCCGGCGTCCGCGTCGACCACGACGACGCCGTCGCCGTCTACGAGGCCGCCGAAACCGCCGTGGGCCGGGCCCGCGACCGGAACGGGCCGACGCTCCTGGAGGTGCAGGTCCACCGCCGAATGGGCCACTTTATGGGCGACCCCCAGAGCTACCGGTCGGAGGAAGACCAGGAGGCGGCGGCCGAACGCGACTCCATCGAGCGGCTCGAGGACGACCTCCGGGCTCACGGCGTCGACGACGACACCATCGAGTCGCTTCGCGACGAGGCACACGACCGCGTCGACGACGCCATCGAGTGGGCGAAAGACCAGCCGAAGCCGGACCCCGAAGACGCCTACGAGGATATGTTCGTGAATCCACCGAGCGGCGTGACCGACAGCGAACCGACGTTCGAAACCGCGGAGGGTGACGACTGATGTCCCAGCGGCTACAGAAGGTCGACCGCGAACTGACGATGAGTCGGGCGATGGTCGACGCCATCGCCCACGAGATGCGCCAGGACGACGAGGTGTTCTACGTGGGCGAGGACGTGGCCGACTACGGCGGCATCTTCGACTCCACGGAGGGCCTGCTCGAGGAGTTCGGCCGCGACCGGATCATGGACGTCCCGATCAGCGAGACGGCGTACCTCGGCGCGGCCGTCGGCGCCGCCCAGGAAGGGATGCGGCCCATCGCGGAGCTGATGTTCGTCGACTTCTTCGGCGTTGCGATGGACCAGGTCTACAACCAGATGGCGAAGAACGCCTACATGAGCGGCGGGAACGTCTCGGTGCCGATGGTGCTGACCGCAGCGGTCGGCGGGACGTACAACGACGCCGCCCAGCACTCCCAGACGCTCTACGGCACCTTCGCCCACCTGCCCGGTATGAAGGTGGTCGTCCCCTCGACGGCCTTCGACGCCAAGGGCCTGATGCACAACGCGATCCGCGACGACGACCCGGTCGTCTACATGTTCCACAAGCGCCTGATGGGAATCGGCTGGCTCCCGGCGCCGGACGGCCCGAAGACGCCGGTGCCCGACACGGACTACACCATCCCGTTCGGCAGCGCCGACGTGAAACGTGAGGGCGACGACGTCACCGTGGTCACGCTCGGACTGCACGTCCACCGGGCGCTGGAGGCCGCGGATTCCCTCGCCGAGGACGGCATCAGCGCGGAAGTCGTCGACCTGCGGTCGCTCGTCCCGCTGGACACCGAGACCATCGTCGACTCCGTCGAGAAGACGGGCAACCTGGTCGTCGTCGACGAGGACTACCGGTCCTACGGCGTCACCGGCGAAATCGTCGCCAGCGTCGCCGACGAGTCGCTGGGCGCGCTCGACGCCGTCGAGCGGGTCGCCCTGCCGGACGTCCCGATTCCCTACGCCCGACCGATGGAGA
Organism: uncultured Halobacteriales archaeon; assembly: GCA_964523745.1. GTDB lineage: Archaea > Halobacteriota > Halobacteria > Halobacteriales > Haloarculaceae > CAZGAX01. The sequence goes on from CAZGAX010000028.1 coordinate 25,615, forward strand.
ACGAGGTCGTCCCGGACGCCGGAGACATCGAAGCGGCCGTCGAACGCACCCAGTGAACCGATGAGCGACGAGTCAGACCGCGTCGCGGTGACCCTCGACGACTGGCCGGACGACGCCGACAGCGACGAGGGCGTCGTCGTCAACTGGTTCGCGAGCGAGGGATCTGTCGTCGAGGAGGGAGAGAGCCTCTGTGAAGTGCAGGTCGAGAAGGTCAGCGTGGACGTCCTCGCGCCGACCGACGGGACGCTCGACGAGGTCGTCCGCGACGAGGACGACGAGTTCGAGCGGGGAGACACCCTCGCCTGGATAGCGCCATGAGTTCGACCGACACCGTCCATCGACCATGAGAGACCCCGACGAACCCGCACCGCGGACCACGCTCGAGGATCGGTCGTTGAGTCCGATGCGCCAGACTATCGCCGACCGCCTGCAGCAGAGCTACCAGGAGGCCGTCCACGTGACGGTAAGCCGCGACGTCGACGCCGAGGCGCTCGTGACTGCTGCCGAGGCCGCCGGGGACGACGCCAACGGGTCCGTCGACCCGTCGGTGACTGACCTCCTGCTGTGTGCCCTCTCGGAGACGCTGGACGCACACCCCGCATTCAACGCCACCTTCGAGGACGGCACCCACCGCATCCACGAGGAGCACAACGTCGGCGTCGCCGTCGACCTGGAGGACGGCCTCGTCACGCCCGTCCTCGCCGACGTCGGGTCGAAGTCGCTCCAAGAAATCGCACGGGACCGACGGCAGTTGACCGAACGAGTCACGGACGGCGACTACACGATGAGTACGTTCAAGGGCGGGACGTTCACGGTGTCGAACCTCGGGACGCTCGGCGTCGACTCCTTCACGCCGGTGATCAATCCGCCGGAAGTCGCCATCCTCGGCGTGGGCCGCATCACCGAGCGAGCGGTCCCCGACGGCGACGGGGTCGAGTTCCGCCGGACGACGACGCTCGACCTGAGTTTCGACCACCGGGTCGTCGACGGCGCCGACGCCGCCCGGTTCCTGGACACGCTGGCCGGGAATCTCGGTGAGGCCGAGGCGTACGTCGACGGGTGAGTGTGGCTCTGCGGGGATATATCATGACTTCGCGGGTGAATTTGAACCGAGTGGAGACGGTCTTCCTCGCTTTGCTCCACAGTTGCGTCTCCCCGGGTTCGAATCCCTCGAGCGGACCAACAGACGCTACGCCGATTCGGGCAGTCCGTCGTCGGGCAGCGTCGGCTCACCGTCGGCCCAGTCGATCCGTGGCAGTGCCGCTCGCAACTGGTTCAGCCGGATCTCGAGGACCTCCAGGGGATGCTCGTCAACGAACGTCGCAGACCGTCGGTCGACCGTCGCTCCTGCGTGGTCGATCTGGAAGTGGCACTCGCCGAGGTCCGGATGGTCCTCGTCCTGGTGCCATCCGATCCCGACGTCGCGGTCTGTCTCACTCCATTCCAGGACGTAATATTCGTAGTCCACGGCGCGAGGGTAGGCAAACCGCACCGTCAGCGTTGCATCGTCGACGGCGTACTCTCGACCCAGGAATTCCTCTGGCTCCACGCGAGCTTCGACGATCCTCGGACGGGCCCGAGACGGGCGCATCCGGACCGCGTAACAGCCCGGCTCCTTGCTGAGCCGCTGTCGGATCGCCTCGTAGAGCTTCGCCTTCGTGAGGTTTCCCCTGTTCGCGAGGAAAACGAACCCGAGTGGCGTCATGGCGCCTACGCAACCCTCGTCTCGGGAGAGTCCTCGTCTGTCCCTCCCCGGCCGTCGTCCCCGCCTTCGACGTACGGATCAACGTCGTGGAGGTCGTCGTAGAGGCTGAGCGCGTGCTCCAGTAGCTGTAACTCGTCGGCGATCTCATCCCACTCGCGGAGGGACTGCTGTCGGTCCCGTGCCTCCGCTGCAGACACGTCCTCGTCGCTCAGTGACCCCTCGAGTTCCTTTCGCGACTCCACGTCGTATTCCGACTGGATCTCCTGGACCTCCTCCTTCGCCTGGACGATTTCCTCCCGAAGCTCTTCGCGGGAAAACGAGAGCGCGAGTTCCCGGATTCGCTCCGTGTACAGGCGTGTGAAGTCCGGGACGTATCTGACGTCGTCACCCCGGTCGACCCGCCGAAGGTCGCCCCGGTCCGCGAGCTGCTCCAGTTCGTCCCTTGCGGTTTGCCAGCCGACGTCCGCCTGCTCTGCGACCCAGTTCGCCGAGACGGGATCAGTTACGGTCTCGGCGATCTGCCTGACTCGCTCGCGCGGCGAGAGGTCGTCCTTCCAGTCGGGCATCTCTATGGGTTTCTAGTCCGCACTGATCAATATATGTTACGACCGTTCGTAGAATATTGAGAGTTGTTGGCCGGCGTCCTCATTCCACGGCCGTCCGGCTCTTCATCCTCGCTTCGCGGGGACAGAAACCCTCACGGCTCGCTCTCGCTCGCCGTTCGGAATTGGACGAGGTCTCGCTATGCTCGACCTCGCAAGCCAAGGGCCGGATTTGAACCGGAGGAAGACGGACCGCTCGCTTCGCTCGCAGTTGCGACTTCCAGGGTTCAAATCACGGCGATGGCTCTCACTCGCTCATTCGTTCGCGAGGAGAGCCAAGGGCCGGATTTGAACCGGCGATGGGCGGCTCTGCAGGCCGCTGCGTTAGGCCGGACTCTGCCACCTTGGCACTGGTGAAACGTCTGCGATGAATCGGTATATGGATTGTGGTCCACTGGACAGAATCCGGCGATGGGCGGCTGTCACACGTGGAGCCGGGAGCGGCGTAGCCGCGAACCGGCGAACGTGTGACGTCGGCAGTCGCGCGAAGCGAGCGACGAAGTCGCGAGCCGAGTGCGTCTGCCGGAACTGCAGGCCGCTGCGTTAGGCCGGACTCTGCCACCTTGGCGCAACTGCAACTGGGCGGTGAGCCGATTTATGGATTGTGGTCCGTCTGGCCGGAACAGGCCCGAACGACAATCCTTGGGTGTGCGTCACACACTCGAAGTAAATTTACTATCCATGCCCCTTACAGATAGAATTGACTTCAACCGAGGTACCAACGCCATGATTCGCAGTCCCAATCCGACGCCGGCCGCGGCTTCCAGCCGCGCTGTCGTCGGGGCCGATCTCCTACGGGGCTGCGAAAACGGCGTTGCCTATGGCCGTCGGGTGACTATTCCCGACGACCGGGCACCGGCCGTCGCATCGTAGGACGGCCCGCCGGCCCGCTGCCCGCATAAACCGTCGCCCGGTCCGGACTACCCGACCGGGGCCAGGTGAACTCGGGCGTTCTGACCTGCATTCGACCGGGAGCCTCGACCGTCGGCACCGCCTCCCCGGTGCCGGTCGGTTCGGCCCTCCTCCCACGCCACTTCCCAGTGCCGTAGCTGCAGCGCCCCGCTGACGGCTCCCGGTCGGCGAGTACGCGATGCCCTGGCGCGTCTCGCCGGTTCGACTCCGGCGCTCGCCGTTATGAGTCGCTATCCGACTCCGACGCACTGTGGTAGAGAACACTTCCGGTCGATGGCCCGCCGCTCCCGACGTGCGGGCCGTCGCCGGCGGTGAACCGCGGACCGTGACGGTCCACCAAACGCGAGTGGTGCCGGACCAGCTGTCGGCCGCGACGGCCGCAGCGGACGTTCGACCCGTCCCTCGCGTCTCGAGTGTGATCCAGTGTGAGCACCACCCGACCCTCCGAGTATCGAGCGGTCGTCGCCGTCCGCGTCCCCTGCGACGGCGGTGACGACCTGGCAACCGCCGCCAGCCACCGGCTCGAACGCCGGGCCCCCGTCGAGACGGCCACCATCGACGACCTGCTCGGCCTCGAGCCGTCGCTGTCGGCGACTGTGGTGACCGTCTCGGTCCGCGTTCGCATCGCCGACGACTCCGATCGGGCAGCCGTCGAGCGACACCTCGGCGATGCGCCCGGCGTCGAGCGCGTCGACGGCGTCCAGGCCGTCGAACGGGCCGCCGGAACCTAGCCTTCTCCCTCTGACTGGCCCGGCTCGCCGACGGCCTCCGTCGGCAGGACGTTGAACAGGTCTGTCGCGAGGGCGTCTCGCGATTCGAAGCGCTCGTCTGTCACGCGGTCCAGGACGTCGTCGAGAGATTCTCGTCCGTCGGCGTACTCGAGGACGACGTCGTCGAACGTTTCTCTGACAGTCGTCGTAGACACCGGATACGTCAACTCGTCGAGCAAGTCGTCGAGTTCGTTGAGTGGGACGACACGGGACATAGTGCGAATACGTCTGCAACAGCCTTGTGTCTGTCCCGGACCGGCGGCGTCACTGGCAAATGAACGAAACCCACACACAGCGTCGCCACTGTGTGTGGGTGAATGAAGTATGAATGGAGGCGGCGAATCGGGTTTCCCAGAGGTTCGCACACTCCAGTACTCGCCGAAACGCTGGCGGGCTTAACTTCCGTGTTCGGGATGGGTACGGGTGTAACCCCGCCGCTGTGGCCGCCTTAACGCCGACTCGCGGAGTCGAACCGCGACAGTCCACAGTCGGTAATGCTTCCAAGCAACCGTGTCGTACGTGCGATCCAGATAGCGCCTGGACTCGTGTTATCGAGTCTCCATGCGCGGTATGATTGGTGGCTTCGGCCGATTAGTTCTCGCGGGCTGAACACCTCGTCACCTCGGTGCGTACACCCCGAGTCTATCGAACTCGTCTTCTACG
>CAZGAX010000029.1:0-30026 GCA_964523745.1 uncultured Halobacteriales archaeon
TGTCTCGGTGCCCTCTGGTACCGCCAGACGCAGCAGTTCTACGACCTGGACAGCGTGGACACCTGAGAACTCCGGCCGGTCGTGAACCGCCGCGTCCGTCTTCTCGCCCCATCACTCCAGACAGATGTAGGTCCGCGTGTCGACGACGCCTTCCAGGTCTCGCACCTCTGTGGCCACTGTGTGGATCACCGCGTACACCTCCTCGCCCTCCGCCTCGACGATGATGTCGTACTGGCCGGCGACGACTGCCGCAGACAGCACGCCATCGATGGATTCAATGCGCTCCTGGAGGTCGGCGGACTTCCCGGCCGTCGTCTTCACCATGATGAAGGCCCGGACCATGGGTGTGCCGTGGTACACAGTCACAAAGCAAAAGCCTTCCCCCGGTCTTACACTGCTTTCCGCTTCTAGCCCGTGGCCCTAGCCGTCAGCGTCGGCGTCACTGTCCCCATCGTCGCTGTCCGTATCGGTGTCTCCGTCGTCGCTATCGCTGTCGGTATCTCCGTCGTCACTGTCGGTGTCTCCATCGACTCCGTCGGCGTCCCCATCGTCGCTGTCCGTATCGGTGTCGGAGTCGCGAGGTCCGGCGCCGTCGGGAGTCGTCGCAACGTCGGTTCGAGCGGAAGTCTCGTGACCACCGTCAGTTGGCGTTCCACGGTCAGACCCGATCGCGTACAGGACGAGCGGCGGGCAGACGTACGCGGCGATCGCGACCACGGCAAACAGTCGGTCGACGAAGATGAGCAAGCCGAAGGCGGTGAGTGCAGCGGCGGCTGCCGCGTGGATCGCGGTGTGGGTGTATTCCCGGTAGTAGTCCCAAAATCCGGACAGCCACCGTGCCACGTCTGAGACAGCCCCCGCCTCGGTCACTTTCGGGGACATGCGATCGGTTCGAGATGGACGAGCAAGAGTTCTCCCGTCGTTTCGCTGCGACGTGGACGGCCGCTAGCTACCAGTACACTGCTGGTGCGTGTGTTCGGACCGCGGACAGACTTCGAACCGGGCGGCCTACGCCAGACAGACGTAGGTCTGCGTGCCGACGACGCCCTTCAGGTCCCGCACCTCTGTGGCCACGGTGTGGATCACCGCGTACACCTCCTCGGCCTCCGCCTCGACGATGAGGTCGTACTGGCCGGAGACGGCAGTTGCCGCCAGTACCCCGTCGACGGCCTCGATCCGCTCCTGGAGGTCGGCGGACTTCCCGGCCGTCGTCGTCACTGCGATGAAGGCCAGGACCATCGGTGTGCCGTGGTATATGCTGGCAGCGGCATAGCCGACTCCCTTGCATACCCCTCCCGTCCGGCGAGGTGTGGTATGGGGTAACTTTATTCACCCCGCTCGTCGTACGGAGTGACATGCGATTCGTCATCGTCGGGGCCGGTCGCGTGGGGCTCCGGACCGCTCGGGCGCTGGAAGAGAGTGGCCACGAGGTGACTCTGATCGAGGGCGACTCGACGGCCGTCGAGCGGGCCCGCAACGAGGGGTTCGAAGTGGTCGAGGGCGACGGCAGCGTCGAGGCGACCCTCGTGGCCGCCGGACTCGACGAGGCCGACGCCGTCGGCGCGCTGACGAGCGACCTCAACGACAACTTCGCGACCTGCCTGATCGCCAAAGAGCACGGCTGTCGGACGGTCATGCGCATCGACGAGGACTACCGCGAGGACATCTACCGGCAGTACGCCGACCAGGTCGACGAGGTGATCTACCCCGAGCGCCTCGGCGCCATCGTCGCCAAGAACGCCATGCTCGGCGGGAACATCCGCGCCATCGCCGACGTCGCCCAGGAACTCCAGCTGGTGGAGTTTACCCTCCCCGCGAACTCGCCGATGGCTGGCTACACGCTGAGCGAACTCGAACTCCCGGCGGATTCCCGGCTCGTGGCCTTCGGCAAGGCCAACGAGGCCATCCGCATCCCCGACGCGGACGACACGCTCGAGGCCGGCGACGAACTCGTCGTCCTCACGGACTTCGAACGACTCTCCGACGTGCGCAGCCTCATCGTCGGCGACAGCGGACAGAAAGCACTGGGAGGTGCCTGAGATGGTCACAGCATACGTCATGGTCAAAGCACACACGGGCGAGGCGGACCGACTCAAGCGAGAGATAGAGGAAATCGAGGGCGTCCAGCGGGCCCACATCGTCGCCGGCGACGTCGACCTGATCGCGGTGGTCGACGTGGGGTCGCCGGCGCAAGTGAAAGACGTCGCCGCGACGCACATACAGGACATTTCCGGCGTCGAGTCGACGCAGACGTATATTGCGATGGGCTGACGCCGCGGGAATTCTCGGCTGTCTCTGCGTGGAATTGATCTGGTTTCGCCAGCACCGGAACCGCCACCGCAACGACGGTGAAAGCCCTCACCTCGCTGGCGATCGCTCTGTCGGATATCCTCGGTCGCTACGCTCCCTCGGATAGGGCCGACAGAGCGACTAAAGTAAACGCCAGCGAAGTTCGCCCTTTCAGTCCGCCAGGTTCCGCACCGTTGCGGCTGTCAAACGGCGGTTGGCGCGCGGGAGCTTCCGACTGGAAGGAGGAAGCGACTCGTGCGAGGGATGAGGAGCGCAGCCGAACGGAGTGAGGCGAGTACCGCAATCGGCTGGGGAGGATGGTGGCGCGGTGCGGTGGCAAGACGGTCCCTGGTGGATAAAAGGGCGAGGTCCGCGTCGCGGCTTCGACGCGACGGTATAGGAGGTCGGCGGAGCCGACCTCCCCGGTGGCGTTCACTTCAGTCGCTGCGGCGGCCCTACCCGAGCGATGCGAGGGTATCCGCCGCAGCGACCGCCAGCGGGCCGAGGGCTTTCCTGCCGTAGCGGTGAGGAGTGATGCGTCAACAGCTTTCCCGATGACCTAAGTCCGCCATCGCTCGTCAGAGTGGCGTTCCACCAGCCCCGCCGTCACCCTGGCTCGCGTTCTGCAACAGATTGGCCACCGGCGAGACGTACTCGTAGCCCGGAACCACGCCCTCGACGTAGGTCCCCTCAACGTACTCGACGAAGGCCTTCGAGATATCAGCCGCCCGGTCGGCGTTGCCCCAGGTAAACCGATACGTCACGGTCACCTCCACGTCTCCGCGCTCTACGTCCATCCCGTCGAGAGCCACGTCGGCCCGGGTGGCCTGGGGCGCGTCTTCGAGCCGGCGCTCCAGCGTCTCGAACCACCCGTTTGCGACCGCCTCGCCGACGTGGTCCGCCGTCGCGGCCTCCAGCGTTGGGACCGTCACGCGTACCTCGTAAGTCGACTCGTACTCGGGGCCGGGAGTGGCCGTTACGATTCCCTCGAAGGCAGTCGTCGCCACGCGGTAGCCGCCCTCCGTCAGGTCGAAGGCCTCGTGGCGGTCGAAGGCCCGGGCGGCGTCGTCGGGCAGTTCGTCGGGCAGGTCGTCCACATGCTCGGCAGACGAATCGTCGGTCATTGCCAACAGTTTGGGACCGCCGTGGCCAAAAGCGCCTCGCGTTCGACCGGCGAATCGAGTGACTGTGGCTCCGGGCTATTCCTTCCGTCACCCCTGCCGCCGTCAGTCATTTACGCGGCGACGACCGACTCCCAGGCGATGGTCAGCTACGTCATCACGGTCCCCGAAGACGCGGACGAGCAGGTCGCCGTCACCTGCACGGACCACGACGTCACCGAGCGGTATCCATCGGGGACGGCGACGCTCTCGTTCTACTGCCCGGAGTGCGAGGTCGAACTGGACGTCGACCGCCACGACGCCGCCGACTGGCGCGACTGGGGCGAGCGCTGCTAGGCCGGGTCAGGCCCGGTAGACCGGCCCCCGCACCTCGTAGGACATCTCCCGCTCGACGGCACTGGCGACGGGGTCGCCAAACTCCCGCTCGACCAGGTACAGCGCCATGTCCAGCCCCGACGTGACGCCCCCTGCCGTCACGATATCGCCGGCGTCGACGACGCGAGCGTCGACGACGTCCACCCCGGCGTCTGCCAGGTCATCGACGGCACCCTCGTGGGTCGTCGCCGGCTGGTCTTTCAGCAGGCCGGCCCGCGCCAGGAGCATCCCGCCGGTACACACCGACGCGACGGTAGCCCCCTCGGCGTAGAGGTCGGCCAACGCCCGGGGAATGGTACCGCGCTCGGCCTCGGCCCACGCACCCTCAGGGCTCTGGTCGTTCCAGCCGCCACCCGGCACGACGACGAGGTCCGGCCGGTCGGTTCCGAGGCGGCCGTCCGTCTCGATGCGAACGCCGTGACTGGCGGTGACCCGCTCGGCGTCGTCGGTCGTCCGGAGGGTGACGGTGAGGTCCGCTCCGGCCCAGGCGGCGTTGCTGAACACCTCGTAGGGACCTATCGCGTCGAGTTCGTCGAATCCGTCGAAGACGACGATCTGGACGTCCATCGTGTGTATCCTGTTACCGAGTAACAATAGCTGTTGGCGTTACTGCAGCCAAGCGGTAGAGCCACACGGCTGGCGAGGGATATCGAGCCCGTGCGTGCCAGAGTTCCATCACGGCAAACCGCACGACCTACGACCGGTCAGAGTGAGATTTGAGGCTCTCGCTACGATCTCGTCCCGCTTCTCACGGCTCACTTCGTTCGCCGTTCGCATTTCCGGGACACTCACTCCGTTCGCGTCCCGCTTCTCACGGCCCCCTCCGCTCACGGTTCACTCCGTTCACCGTTCGCAACGAGACTCTCCCGTTGGTCGAGTCTCGCACCGCTCGCCGTTCGAATTATCGAGGCCCGAACGAAGTCAGGGGATCGATTTGCTCACGGGCGGCGGAGCCGCCCGTTCGCTTCGAGACTCTCGCTACGCTCGAGTCTCGCTATGCGAGGGATGGGATTCGAACCCATGGACCCCTACGGGAGCGGGTCTTAAGCCCACCGCCTTTGGCCAGGCTCGGCTACCCTCGCTCGTCTCATTCGACAGGCTGGGGGCGAAAATCCGTTACGGTCGGCGAGTGGAAGGCCGAAGGGGGGGGGACCGCGGCGTGGAAGGCCGAATCGGTGGTCGAAGGTCTCAGCGACGGAGGTCGACTGCCTGGCGGCCGATCCGGGCGGTCCGCGAGTGGGCCGCCATCTCGCGGAGCCGGCGGAGCCGAACCCGAACGGTCGGGTAGACGGCTGCTACGACGAGACCGCCGAGGAACGCGGTCGTCAGCGTGGGGTACGACAGGGCGACCAGAGCGACAAACGGCGTCACGGCCATGGCCAGCGCGACCAGGACCGTCCTCGCGGTGTCGGACTGAACGGACTGTGCCGGCGGCCGTGCCGGGAAATCGTGGAGGCTCATCACAGTTGTACCATGTCCGGCTAGCCCCATAAGTGTAAGCTGAAGGATACTTCTGTAAACGGCGTTACTGAAGTGAATTTCACCGGACAACGATCGTGAACGTCGAAGCTGCCGCTTCTGGCCGAAGACCGTAAGAACGAGCCCGGGGGCTCAGAAGTCCGACGCGTAGGAGTAGTACAGTTGCGGGTCCGGGAAGAAGGCGCTGGGGTCGTCGTGCTTGAACGTGCCGTGGATGGTGTTGTCGAGAGTCCGGACGTAGGTGTGGAGGTACCCACGGTCCATCGCCGCCCTGACCAACCCCGCCGCGTCGGCGATACGGAAGGCGCCGGCGATGTAGATGATCCGTTCGTTCTCGTGGTCGATGTTCTCGGTCACCATCAGCGTGTTACCGGAGTCGGTCACCTGGTAAACCCCGGTGTCGGTGTACTCACCGTTGAGGTAGAACTCCTCGAACTCCTCGACCTCGTCGTCGGGGATCAGGTGCGAGAAGCCAAACCGGTCGTCGTCTGGGCCGCCATCGTTCGGAGCGATGGTGCCGGTGTTGCCCGAGGCCAGCGTGTAGGTGTCGAAGCCACGCTCGCGCCGGTCTCGGGACATGGCTCGCATGTCTTCGACCGTCCGTTCCCAGCCGTCCTTCGCGGCCGGGTCCGTTAGCGCAGCATCGTCGCCGGGGGCTTCCTGGTTCTCTCCGCGTCGTACCATGGCCAGGCCAAGGAGTCCTGGACAGTAAAGCCTGCGGGGAGCGACCGGCGCCTGCGCGGTACTGGCCGGCCAAACGACGGGGCGACTCAGACGCTCACGCCGAGGCCCGCCTCCAGGAGAAAGGAGACGGCCAGGACCACCAGCCCGGTGGCGAAGATCTTCCAGCTCCGGTCGACGCGTCTGTCGAATGGCAGGTCGTGGCCGGCCAGCGGGCCGATCTCCTGAAGTCTGGCCTCGTACCGGTGCTGGTGAGTCTGCCGGGACCGGAGCCGGTTGCGGAGTCTCGTCAATCCCGAGCGACCGTCGCCGTCGGCATCGTCGGCCCCGGACGAGGAGCCCCGCGACCGGTCGATTCCCATCCGGTGTTCGACGGTCGTCTCGGCGTCGAGTTCGTCCGTCGGTCGCGACGGCTGGATCATGAGACTTCCCGCCCCGAACAGCAGGAAGCCGACGACGAACATGACGTACTTGCCGGTAACGAAGTTGCGCCCGAGCAGCAGCCCGAGTGCCAGCGACCCGACCACGATGACCGCACTGGCTGCGAGTACCCAGAGGCAGAACTCGACGACTCTGAGGTACCGCTCAGCTGTCATCCGCCAGGTCGTCGAGGACCGACTGGGGGTCCTCGTACTCGGAGGTGTGCCGGTGGCAGTAGCTCATCCGGCCGGTGTCGCTCACCTCGTGGAGTTCCGGACGCTCCTTGTCACAGACGCTGTCGAACTGCTCGCTGAGGTACTCCCGGGCCTTCGACGGGTAGCCGTCCCTGACGTGCCGGGCGGCCGTCTCGACGTGGTCTTCGACTTCCGGCGGGAGGTCGACCCGGCCGAACATCTCCTCGACCGTGTCGTCGATGTCGTCGTACTTCGAGAACAGACCGAGTTCGCGCTTGAGAAGCTGGCGAGCCGAGAGTTCCTCCCTGTCTCGTTCCCGGACGACCTCACGGAACTGTTCGATTGCCTCCCAGGCCTCCCGGGAGACGTTCTGGTAGCCGCTGTCGCGGATCTTCGCCGGACACCGGGTGGTGAACTGACAGCCAGTCGGCGGATCGCGGGGACTCGGCGGCGTGCCCGAGAGGGTGATCCGCTTTCGCTTGCTGGTCGGGTCCGGTTCGGGAATCGCCGACAGCAGCGAGTAGGTGTAGGGGTTCGCCGGGTCGGTGTACAGCTCCTCTGTCTCACCTATCTCCATGATCTTCCCGAGGTACATCACCGCGACCCGGTCGCAGATGTGCCGGACCACCGAGAGGTCGTGGGCGATGAACAGGTAGGTGAGGTCGTGCTGGTCCTGGAGGTCCTCGAGCAAGTTGAGGATGCGGGCCTGGACGGACGCGTCCAACGCCGACACCGGTTCGTCGAGGACGACGAAGTCCGGCTCCAGGGCAAGGGCCCGGGCGATGCCGATGCGCTGGCGCTGGCCGCCGGAGAACTGGTGGGGGTACCGGAAATAGTGTTCCTCCTGGAGGCCGACCTCGGACAGCAGTTCCATCACTCGCTCGCGGCGTTCGGCCGGCGTCTTCCAGTCGTGGACGTCGAGGGGCTCGCGGATGATGGAGCCGACCGTCATCCGGTGATTCAGGCTCGATTCGGGGTCCTGGAAGACGATCTGGGCGTTGGGCCGCCACCGCTTCAGTTCGTCGCCCGTGAGCGTCGTGACGTCGGTGCCGTCGAAGGAGATCGTCCCTTCGGTGGCGCTGTTCAGCTGGACGAGCATCCGACCTAGCGTGGTCTTGCCACAGCCGGACTCGCCGACTAGCCCCAGCGTCTCGCCCTTGCGGATCGAGAAGCTGACGCCGTCGACTGCCTTGACCGGCGGGTCGGCGAAGAAGCCGTCGCCGCCGTAGTACTTCTTGAGTCCCTCGACCTCGACGAGGACGTCCTCGTCGGCGTGGATCCGGTCGCGGGTCGCCTGGCCGCTCACCTCGCTCACTCGGACTCACCTCCGTTCTGGTGGAGCGAGCGGTGGTACTCGACGGCCTCGCCCTCGGTCACGTCCTCGGGGTAGAGCAGACAGGCCGCTTCGTGGTCCGCCGGGGCGTCCTCGGCCGGTTTGACGAGTTCCGGGTGGACCTGCTCGCAGTCCTCGAAGGCCTTCGGACACCGGGGGGCAAACCGACAGTAGGTGGCCTCCTCCATCGGCGTTGCCACCTCGCCCTCGATGGTCCGCAGGCGGTCCTCGTCGACGTGCTCGCCGGGAATCGCTTCGAGGAGTCCCTGGGTGTAGGGGTGTTTCGGGTCTGCGAACAGCTCCTCGACGGGCGCCTTCTCGACTATCTCGCCGGCGTACATGACGTTGACGCGGTCCGCAATTTCGGCGATGACGCCCATGTCGTGGGTAATGAACAGGATCGACAGGCCGCGTTGCTCCTGGAGGTCCTGAAGGAGTTCGAGGATCTGGGCCTGGATGGTCACATCGAGCGCCGTCGTCGGCTCGTCGCAGATCAGCAGCTCCGGCTCGCAGGCCAGCATCATGGCGATGACGGCCCGCTGGCGCATTCCGCCGGAGAACTCGTGGGGATACTCGTTCAGACGGCGGGCGGCGTCCGGAATCGAGACGGCCTCCAGCAGGTCGATCGCTTCCTGGCGAGCCGCCTCGCCCTTCAGGCCGCGGTTGACCTTCAACGCCTCTACGATCTGGTTGCCGACCGTGAAGACGGGATTTAACGACCCCTGCGGGTCCTGAAACACCATCCCAATGCCGCTACCGCGGATTTCGCGGTAATCGGCGTCCGAGAGGTCGGTCAGTTCCCGCCCGTCGAATCGGATCGACGAGCCCTCGAGGATCTCGCCGGGTGACTCGACGAGTCCCATGATCGACCGGGCGGTGACGCTCTTGCCCGACCCCGACTCGCCGACGATCCCGACCGTCTCGCCGGGCTCGATGTCGAAGCTCACGCCGTCGACTGCCCGAACCGTCCCCTCGGAGGTGTGGAACACCGTCCGGAGGTCACTGACCGACAGCAGCGGTTCCCCCGCGGCGTCGGCAGTGCCGTCTCCGGTCAGCTGGGAGCTCATCAGGCACCACCTCCCGTGGCGGCCTCGCCGCCCTCGCCACCTTCGCTCTCGGGGTCGATGGCGTCGCGGATGCCGTCACCCAGGGCGTTCATCCCCGTGACCACGACGACGATCATCACGCCGGGAATGGCCGCGATGTGCCAGGACGGCCCGGAGACGTACCCCTGGCCGAGCGAGACGGCCCGTCCCCACGCCGGCGTCGGCGGCTCGATGCCGAGGTTGAGGAACGACAGGGCGGCCAGCGAGATGATGATCGCCCCGAAGCTCAGCGACGCGTAGATCATCATGTAGCCGGCGACGTACGGCAACATGTGTTTCCGCATGATGGTCAGGGGCTTCTGGCCGAAGCTCTTGGCCGCGTCGATCCACTCCTCTTCGGCGACCTGGAAGGCCGGGCCACGTATCGACCGCCAGAGGAACGGCCAGCTCCCGAAGGCGTATACCAGCCCCAGCAGGAAGCCACCGTCCAGAATGTGGTTGAGCCAGTGGTCGGTGAACAGGCTCCCGACGAGGATCAACAACAGGAGCAGTGGTATCGACGTGATCCCGTCGGACAGCGTCAGGATCGCCAGGTCGATCGTGCCGCCGTAGTAGGCCGAGACCAGCCCGGCGAGCGTCGCGACGAACGCAGAGAGGAGGATGGTGATCGTCGCCACGATGAGCGAGATACGGGCCCCCGCCATCATGAACGTGAACAGGTCCCTCCCGTTTGTCAGCGTCCCGAAGGGATGGAACCGGCCGAACTTGTCGTAGGTCATCGGGGCGACGTTCTGGTCGCCAGCACCCTTGGACTTGGAGTTGAAGTTCGCGTTGCCGACCTTGACGGTCTTGACCTCGCCGGCCTCCTCGTCGTAGTACTTGATGTCGTAGCTGTAGGAGTTCATGATGTTCTGGTCGACCGTCGACGGGCCCATAGCAGGGGCGAACAGCGCCATCGTCACGTAGAGGATGCAGATGACGATACCGAACTGCGCCCAGCGATGGCCCCGGAGGCGACCGACGATGTCGTCGCGGGGCGTCCAGTCGGCCGCCCGATAGTGCTCGCGGAAGACCAGCCAGCCCTTGAATAGCCAGTAGAAGCTGAAGTAGGAGTACGCCAGGATCAGCACGAGACGGATTCCCCAGGCGACGGCCGGCGAAAGCCCGAGGAAGGTGCCCTCCCATCCGCTGTTCGGACCGGTCTGCCAGCCTTGGTTCGGGATGACGTCCCGACTCAACAGCGTCGGGAGACTCCTGCCGAAGTCAGCGATGTAGCCCAGGTAGCCCGAGACCGCGCCCTGGAGGTCGACGACGTAGCCCGCGACGCCGGGCGAGACGATGCCGATGAGGATGTCCAGCAGGGCCGTCACCGCGAGCCAGGCCGAGTCGATGAGGATCATCAGACCGCTGAGTGCGGCGCCGAACTCGACGAGTAGCAGAGCCAGCGCGACGGCACCCCAGCGGAGCGCAGGCGTCGGGTTCGCCGACAGCCGGGAGTAGAGCGACGATTCGTCTCGAAGCGACCTGTCGTCGGTCGACGTGGATGTAGGATTGGCACACATAGTGAGTCACCCGCCTCGCTCGTCCAGCGTGATTCGCGGGTCGATGTAGGTGTACAGCAGGTCCTGGGTGATGTTGAACAGGATCTGGATGATGATGAAGAAAAACACCAGCGCCAGGACGACGGGGATGTCGGTGCCCGTCACCGCCTGGATGAAGAGATTGCCGACCCCGTTGATGCTGAAGACTTTTTCGACGATGACCGACCCGCCGATCAGCAGGTAGAACTCGCCCATGATGATCGGCAAAAGCGGGATCATCGCGTTTCTGCCGACGTGTTTCCCGATGATCGTCCGCGACCGAAGGCCCTTGGCCCGGGCCGTCTCGATGTACTTTGAGTTTAGACTCTCGAGGACGGCCGTCCGGCCGATCCTGACCTCGTTACCCATGGAGGCCGAGCCCAGGACCAGTGCTGCCGGCAGTATCCACTTGAACGCCGCCAGCATCGGCCATACGTTCGGAATCGGGATCCAGATCAGTTCGAGGAACGGGATGCCTTCGAAGATCGGTATCCCCGAGAACATGTGTCCGAGTGCGTCGGGGGTGCCCACCACGTCCGTCTTGACGAGGAAGCCACGGTACCAGTCGAGTGCGCCGCCCGCGGTGATGAGGCCAGCGAGCATGACGGCGAGCCAGAAGTTCGGCATCGCCCGCCAGAGGATACCGCCCGCCGAGGCGACGTAGTCGCCCCAGGTATTGGCCCGCAGACCGGCGTACAGGCCCACCGGGATACCGACGGCGAGAGCGATGAAAACCGACCAGAAGCCCAGCCAGAGCGTGGCGGACATCCGGTTCCCGATGAGGTCGAGGACCGACGTGCCGCGCTGGACGGTCCAGGACTGGCCGAAGTCCAGGGTCAACAGGTCGGTCATCGTCTGGAGGTAGCGGTCCCACAGCGGAACCACCTGCCCGTTCTCGTACCGGAGATTCAGGGCGATCTCCAGCCGTCTAACGTCCGAAGGTTTGGCGTCCCGTCCGAGGATCTCCAGCACCGGGTCGATCGGCGACAGCTCGAGGACGAGAAACGCCATCGAGAGGCCGAAGACCAACACCGGCACACCCAGCGCCAGGCGTTTCAGTACGTAAATACCCCGGTTCATTCGGCGCCACCACCAGCTATGCGGCTAGTCGTCCGCAAATTGTCGAGTCGTCTATGTTGTATCTGTTCGGTCATCGGAAAGTGATGAGAGTTCGAACGGAGTGGGAATACTACTGACGTCGAGGTGGCCGCAGGGTCAGGGCGTTAGCCCTGGTAGTGGTTCTTGTAGTTCTCGCCGCCGCCCTTGATGATCTGGGCAGGCTGCAGGTGGTAGGCGGCCTGGCCGCGACCCTTGAAGACGCTGTCGATGAACTGGTCCTGGTTGACGACGTAGGCCATCGCCTTCCGGACCGCCCACGGCACCTTCTCCATGTTGAAGCCGACGTAGAACGTGTTGATCGTCGGGACGCCGGCGTAGTTGACCGTCTTGCCGTTCTCGAGCGGCCCGTAGGTGCCCAGCTTGGTGAGGCCGTCTTCCTGCTCGACGCTGACCTTGTTCGGGTCGTACTTCGACGTCGGGATGCCGGAGACGTGCTCGTTCTCGTTCAGGAAGTGGTTGTGCCCTGCGTTGGGGTCGACGATGATGGCGGAGTGGACGTCGTCGAAGTTCGCACCCTCGCCGTGGTAGTCGTCGAACGTCGTCGCGGTGAACTCGCCACCGTCGCCGGACTCCCAGCTGCCGAACTCGAAGGGACCACAGCCGACCGGGTTCGTCGAGAACTCCTGCCAGCTCATCTCGCCGTCGTAGCCCTCGATGTCGCCGACGATGCCCTCGGGGATGACCGAGAACGCCGAGTAGGCCAGCACCGGCAGGGCGTACGCGAACGCCGACTTCAGCTCGATCTTGAACGAGTAGTCGCCCGTCTTCTCGACGGCAGCAGACCCGTCCACGATGCGGGTCTTCTCCACTTCCTCGCCGTCCTCGTTCGTCGTGGTGTACGTCTCGGTCTCGTGTTTGATGCCGAGGACCTTGAGCGGGAAGTAGGTGTTCGTGGAGTTCGGGGACTCGATCAGCCGCCGGAGCGAGTAAACGACGTCGTCGGCGGTGACCTCGCCGTAGTCGCCGTGGAACTGGATGCCCTGCTTGAGCGTGAACTCGTAGGTCTTGAGGTCGTCGCTCCGGCTCCACTCCTTGACGAGGAGTTTGGTGACCTCGGTGGTCCCGTTCTGGTAGTTCATCGGGGCGTCGAACATGTTCATGACCTTGCGGCCACTCGCCGTGTTCCCCGATGCGATGGGGTCGAGGGAGTTGAACGTCGCGGAGCCACGCTTGAGCGTCGAACTTCCCTGGATGCTGGAGACGGACGTGCTCCACTTGGCACGGGACGAACCCATGCCACCCGGGGGCTTGTAGTCGATCGTGTCGTACCAGAACAGCTCGTCCATCCGGTGGTAGATGGGCACGAGACCGGCGGCGGCCCAGTTACCCTCTTCCATCTTCAGGGCGGCCGTGTTCCGCTTCTTGCGGGCTTCCGACGTGGCGTCGGGGTTGTTGACGACCTTGTCGAACTGCTTTGTCTGGAACTCGGTGATCGCGGAGTCGACCTTGGCGTCCTTGGACCAGAACAGCCGGGCGCCGTTGGGCTGGGAACCCTCGGCGTCGTAGACCGTGTTCTCGGGGTCGAACAGCTGGACGAAGTTCTGTGGCTGCGGGTAGTCGGCGATCCAGCCGAGGGTGTACGCCTCGTGGTTACCCTTCTCGGTGGTATTCAGTAGCTCGGAGAACGACGCCTCCGAGATGCTCATGTTGATGTGTGCCGAGCTGAGGCGAGCCCGGATGGTGTTGGCCATCTCCTTCCAGGATGGACTCGTGTACTGAATCCAGCTCAGTTCGTACTTGTTGTTGGGGCCGTAGCCGGCCTCCTCCATGACCTGCTTGGCCGACTCGACGTCGGTCTCACCGGGACTATACGGATAACTGGACGGCGGCGTAAAGCCACTCTGTCCGTCACCGTCTCCGTCGCCGTCTCCGCCGGGCGTGCTAGTCCCGCCGTCTCCGTCGCCGTCGCCGTCGCCACCGTCACCGGGACAGCCGGCTACTGCCGATGCAAGTGCTACGCTTCCGGTCGCTTGCAGGAAACGTCGTCGGGTTGGGGATTTCGCGTTGCCATCTCGTGGCATACACCCCCCTATTTGCGCCTTTTACATAAATTCCCATGTAAAGGATTCCATACCTTCACGTATTCCCAAATGTACCCCAATAGACCACTAGTGAACACAGTTATTCGTCAGTGTAGGTTTATATGAGCCAATCTACACGATTCATAGCTAGGGATTAGCGAAATAAAGGAAGTCGGTCATGCTGTGTCGTGCTACCGTGTAACGCGAAGACGGAAATAATTGTCCCTCGTTTCGGCCCGGCGCGCGCCGCTCCGGGGCGGCGCGCGCCGACGACCACGAAAAGAGGCTCCGTCTCGAGAACGGCCGATCTCGACGCGTTACCGAGGCCCAGACAGTAGTCCACCCTGCTGGCGTCGCGTGCCTGCGCAAACAGCAAGAACGACCAAAAAGAACGACCCAGAACAAAGCCCAAAGGACTGCAGAGACGGACGACGACAAACGAGCACGGAGACGAGTCTCACTGGCAAACTGACCGAGTGGAGAAAGCCGAGCGTACTCTCGCCGAGCGTACCCTCGAACGTAGCGTTCTCGGTCGTCCGTTCTGCCGCTCGATTACTCGTGGACCTCGACGGATTCGAGGTAGACCGGCGACGTCGGGCGGTCGTGCATGTCGGTGTCGGCGTTACCGATGGTCTCGACGACGTCCATGCCGTCCACGACTTCGCCGAAGACGGCGTGTTTGTCGTCGAGGTGGGGCTGTGCGCCAAGCGTGATGAAAAACTGC
Source organism: uncultured Halobacteriales archaeon (assembly GCA_964523745.1). Taxonomy (GTDB): domain Archaea; phylum Halobacteriota; class Halobacteria; order Halobacteriales; family Haloarculaceae; genus CAZGAX01. The sequence continues at coordinate 14,383 of CAZGAX010000029.1, forward strand.
GAGCCGTTCGTGTCCGGGCCCCGGTTAGCCATCGAGACTTTGCCCGCCTTGTCGTGGCGCAGGTCGTCGTGGAACTCGTCGTCGAACGTGTACCCGGGGCCGCCCCGGCCGGTTCCCTCGGGGTCGCCCATCTGGATCATGAAGTCCTCGATGACACGGTGGACTTCCACGTCGGTGTAGAGGGGATCGACCCGCTTTTCGCCGCTCTCCGGGTCCTCCCAGGCCCCGGTGCCGGGACCGACCTCGGTACCTTCGTAGTCGTCGGCTCCCTCGGCAAGGCCGACGAAGTTCTCGACCGTCCGGGGAACGCGGTCGTCGAACAGTTCGATCTCGATGTCGCCCTCGGAGGTGTGCAGCGTTGCGGTCAGGTCGCTCATGGCCGGGCCGACGTAACCGGGCGGTAAAGAGGTGGTGGTCGGGTTCCCGGCACTTCTGTCGGTCCAGCCACAACTAATTTAGGGCTGGCTATCCCACCGCCGGATATGGTAGACGCAGAAATCATTGCGGCAGTCGTCGTCGGCGTACTGCTCGCAGCCATCGGCGGGGTGGGATCGCTCGCCTTCCTCGTCGGGACCCTGACCGGCGCCACGGAGTGGGGACTGCTGGCCTGGCTACTGGTGCTGGCCTTCGTCGGCGGGTCCGGCATCACCACGTACGCCCTGGTCGTCCTGGCTGGTGACGTCCTCGACATGGCCGGCGAGGGTCTCGGTGGCCTGACCGAAGGCAGCGGCCTCGGCACGCTTACCGAACTGCTCGACTAGACCGCGTCGACCTCGGCGCCCTCCGCGCCGTCGACGTCCGTTCGTTCTTCGACGAGTGGTTCGTCGCCCAGAAACGCCAGCAGCGTCGCCGTCACGCCGTCCGGATCGTCTAGCTGGACCCAGTGGCCGGCGTCAGGGAAGTGCTCGACGTGGGAAGCTGGTACCCACCGCTGGCTCGCCTCGGCCAGGTCGGGGACCACCGCCTCGTCCCGGTCGCCCCAGCAGATCAGCGTCGGCGCAGCGACCGTCGCGTCGTGGCCCGACCACGGAAGGGCCTGCCCGAGCCACTCCCGGGGCGCCGACCTGGCGGCCGCCCGGTAGTAGTTCAGCGCCGCCGTCAGGGCGCCCCGCCGGGAGATGGCGTTGCGGTACCGGCGCAGGTCCTCCTCGCTGAGTGCGTCAGTAGCCGTGCCGGCCCGGAGCACCTCGGTGAACCGCCGGAAGTCGTCGGCGGCCAGCACCCGTTCGGGAAGCCAGGGGAGCTGGAAGAAGCCCATGTACCACGACCGCCGGAGCTGGGACGGATTGGACAGCAGTTCCCGCCCCATTGCCCTGGGATGGGGAGCGTTGCAGACCGCCAGCCGGTCGACGATGGCCGGCCGGCGGATCGCCGTCTCCCAGGCGACGCCGCCTCCCCAGTCGTGGCCGACGACGGTGGCGCTGTCGCGGTCGAAGGCCTCGACCAGGCCCGTGACGTCGCCGACGAGTTCGTCCATCCGGTAGGCGTCGACGCCCTCGGGCTTTTCCGAGCGGTTGTAGCCCCGTAAATCGGGGGCGACGACGTGGTAGCCGGCGTCGGCCAGCGGGTCGATCTGGTGGCGCCAGTCGTACCAGAAGCCCGGGAAGCCGTGCAGGAGGAGGACCAGGGGCTGGTCGTCGGCGTCCGGGTCCCTGCCGGACTCGACGTAGTGGAGTGCGACGCCGTTGACGTGGACCTTCCCGTGACGCCAGTCCTCGGGGTCGGACAGGTCGCCTTTCGGAGGGAGGACGGTGGCCATGTGTGATGGTTCGTGGGCCGGGATGATAGTCCTTGGAACTTCGATTGTGGACCGTTGTGTCGAACAGCCAGAAAGCCCGGGCAGTCCCGACTACCTCGACTGAATCCTAGAACGAGCGAAGGGCGTCGAGCCTGTCGGAAGCAGAGCCGTCGTCGATAGCAGCCCGGGCGTGCTCCAGCCCCGTCTCCAGGTCGTCGACGTCGCCGCCAGCGTAGATCCGGAGCGAGGCGTTCATCGCCACGGCGTCGGCAAAGCCATCAGTGCGGTCCCCCGCCAGTACTGCCTCGGTAATCTCCGCCGAGTCCTCGGCCACGTCGTCCACCGCCAGGAAGTCCCGGTCCAGGTCCATCCCGTACTCGGCCGTCCGGATCTCGAAGTCGTCGATTTCGGCGCCATCCCACTCGGCAACCCTCGTCCGACCCGGTCGCACGTCGTCGTAGCCTTCCAGGCCCTGGACCATCAGGACCCGCTCGACGGGCTGTGTATCGGCCTCGGCGAAGGTGTCGATAATCCGCTCCGCGAAGGCGAGGTGGAAAAAGCTGCCGAGGTGGACTGTTGCGTTTGCGGGATTCGCGATGGTTTCGATGGTGTTGACGAACGAGCGCAGGCCGAGTTCCGCCCTGCGGGGGTAGAGGTCGTCGACTTTCGGATTGAAGTTCGGCTGGTAGTAGAATCCAAAGCCCACCTCGTCGGTCATGTCGGCGCTTTCTTCGGGATCGAGGTCGGTCCGAACACCGAGTTCGTCGAGGACGTGCTTGTAGGCGGTGTCCTCCTGGGTCGGGATCCGGTCGCCGCTGTGGGTCACGACCGGAGTGCCTGCTGCCGCCGCGACGAGGCCGGCGGCGACCCCCAGGAGGGCCGTCTTGTGCTTGCCGTCGTAGTTGGCGCCGCAGTCCACCGGGTCGCAGTCGGGTTCCGCGACCTCGACGCTCTCCTCGCGCATCACGTCGGTGAAGGCCGCGAGTTCCGTCGGCGTGTTGCGCTTCCAGCGGCAGGCGATCCAGAGCCCACCCAGGGTGAGCGGGGCCGGCTCGCCGGCGAGTATGCGAGCCATGGCTTCCCGGGCCTGCTCGCGGTCCATGTCGTCGGCGGACTTCGGGCCGGAGCCGACGACTTCCGTCATCAGTCGCTTGATCGGCCAGTCGCCGAACCGGTCGGTCATGGACGTAGGTTGGGCCAGTCGCGGCATAAGGGCCGCGCTTGGCGCAGGAATCGCGGCGCGGATCCCGGCGATACGGCCGCCTGCCGGCCGAACACCTCGGCTGAATGCAGGGTTCCGATAACCTTTTGCTTCTCGTCTCGCCTAGACGAAACGGAATGAGCAACGCTGAGCCGGCGACCGTGCTCGTCGTCGACGACGAGCCGGACGTCGCCGATGCGTACGCCGCCCAACTTGACGACGAGTACATCGTCTCGACTGCCTACAGCGGTCGCGAGGCACTCGACCGGCTGGACGCGTCGGTCGACGTCGTGTTACTCGACCGCCGGATGCCGGGCATCTCCGGCGACGAGGTCCTCGAACACATCCGCGACCGGGGACTGGACTGCCGCGTGGCGATGGTGACGGCCGTCGACCCGGACTTCGACATCATCAACATGCCGTTCGACGACTACGTCATCAAGCCCGTCTCGCGGGACGACCTCTTCGAGACTATCGACCGGCTCCTGACCTGCTCGGAGTACGAACAGCGCCTCCGGGACTTCTACGCGCTGACGGCCAAACACGCCACGCTCCGGGCGAACAAGCCCGACCCCGAACTCGCCGAAAGCGAGCAGTTCTCCGCCCTCGAAGAGCGCCTGGAAGACCTCCGTGAAGGCCTGGACGAGACGGTGGCCGGCTTCGACGACGAGGACTTCGCCGCCGTCTTCCGCGACCTGGGGTCCCAGACCGCCGGCGCCGTCGAGGAGTAACGGACGCTATCGGGTGGGTTCGCAGTTCTGACGCTATCGAAAGCACTAACCGGGTTTCCTGCCTATCCGCCGCCAATGAGTGGCCAACTCCCCGACGTACAGGCGTCCAGTCCGGACGTGGCCGTCGGGCTGAACCACGTCGGCGTCACGGGCGTCGAAAAGCTCGTCAAGCTCGCCCGGGCCGACCGCCGCCCGATCGTCCTGATGGCCGAGTTCGAAGTGTTCGTCGACCTCCCGTCCTGGCGGAAGGGCGCAGACATGAGCCGCAACATGGAGGTCATCGACGAGACGCTCGAAGCGGCCGTCAGCGAACCCGCGTACCGCGTCGAGGACGTCTGTGGCGACGCCGCCGAGCGCCTGCTCGAAAAGCACGACTACACGACCAAGGCCGAGGTCCGCATGGAAGCCGAGTACGTCACCCGGGAGCAGACGCCGGAGTCCGGCCTCCAGACCCAGTCCACTGCCGACATCGTCGCCGCCGCCACCGCCACCGAGGACGGCACCCGGGAGGAGATCGGCGCGACGGTCACGGGAATGACCGTCTGTCCCTGCTCGCAGGGCATGTCCGCCACCAGGGCTCGCGAGACGCTCCGGGACCTCGGCGTCGAGGACGACGTGGTCGACGACTTCTTAGAGCAGGTGCCCCAGCCGGGACACTCCCAGCGGGGTCACGCGACCCTGACCGTCGAGAGCGAAGGCGCCCCGGAGGTCGACCTGAACGACCTCATTGCGGTAGCCCGCGACTCGATGAGCGCCCGGATCTACAACCTGGCCAAGCGCCCCGACGAGGACCACATGACCTACGAGGCCCACGCCGACGCCAAGTTCGTCGAGGACTGCGTCCGGTCGATGGCCGAGGGCGTCGTCGAGCAGTTCCCCGACCTCCCGGACGACGCCGTCGTGACGATGAAGCAGTCCAACGACGAGTCGATCCACCAGCACAACGCTCACGCCGAACGGGTGGCCGAGATGGGAACGTTGCGGTCGGAAGTGGACGGCGAGTGAAACGGGCCTGTCCGGCCGGCGGGCCGGCCTCGCTCGTCTAGCGGCGTTCAGGCTGACGTCACGGTCTCGTTGCGGTCGCCGAACAGTTCGAGCGTTTCGTCGGAGATGCCGCCTCGGGAGAACAGCGAGACGAGGTCCCCCGCCCGAATCGTCGTGTCACCTTTCGGCGTGAGCACCTGGTCGTCCCGTTCGACCGCGATGACGAGCACTTCTTCGGCCAGGAGGCCGGATTCGTTGGCCTCGCGGAGGGTCGTGTCGACGAGTCGGGCGTCCTCACTGACCGTAACTTCGACGACCTCGGCACCGCCGGCGAGGTTCATCACGTCGGCCATGATGCCGCGCTCGCCGTCGGGGCCGAACGGCTCGTAGGGGGTGAAGTACTCCTCCTGGAGGAGGTCCTCGTCTTCGATTTCCAGACCCAGTCGGTTGATCTGCTGGGCGATGCGCGTCAGGTCTGTCATGTCCTCGCCGACGGCCTTGATCCGGAGATTTCCCCGCCCGGTGCGTAGCTGGCGGACGTTGACGACGCCGGGGATCTGGAGGACCTGCCGGGCTCGGTCCTCCCGCTCGCCGACGGTCGTGTTGCAAACGAAGAGGTTGGTGAGCCGATTCTCGCAACGCTCGTAGTCGATGTCAGCGTGATACCCCCGAATGATGCCCGCCTCCTCCAGTTGGGCGATCCGATTGCGAATCGTTCCGGCGGAGACGTCCACTTCTTCGGCGATCATCGGCGCCGAGATGGCGCGAGCGTCCTTCGCCAGGGCGTAGAGAATGCGCTTGTCTATCTCGTCGAGGCGACGACCCATACTCGAACCATCTTATGCGTGGCCAATCCCTCTTTCCCTCCGGACGAACCACATCTCTAAATCCTGTCTCGATTGCTGTAAGAGAAATAAATAGGCGATATATTTAGTAATCAGTACTAGTTCGCCAGTTTTATTATAAGGTACAGTAGTTTCTAGGGACATGGGACCCGCGTTGCCGTCCGGCGACCGGCCGCCGGACGGACCAGCCACCACCCAGCGGATCCTGTACCCTGTGTTCACTGATCTGGCCGACGAGACCTTCGAGACAGCCCGGCAAATTGCGGCAGGCGTCGATGGCCACCTGGTCGTCCTCGATCTTGTTGGGACCGACCAGCCAGTCCCCAGCGAGACCCGGGAGGTCGCGGAGACGATGTTGGAGGCTCGCCTTGAGGGTCTCGACCAGGTCGATTCGAGTTATCACGTCGAGCAGACGCCGACGCCCGCGTCCAGACTGACGGAGTACGCCCGCCGACACGGCATCTCGCTCGTGGTCTTCGACGAGAACTATCCTCGGAGCGTCGCAGACCTGGTACGAGGCCCGGTCCCCATTCGGGTGAGCAACCAGGTTCCGACTGACGTCGTCACGGTCACAGATGGACAGCCGCTTCGCCGGGCAGCGTCGATTCTCGTCGGACTGGCAGGTGGACCCCACGCGAAGCTGGGGGTTCGCGTCGGTGGTGCTGTCGCCATCGAGACCGATGCAGCACTCGACCTGTTTCACGTCTCGACACCTGGTCGGGACGAACGAAACGCCGACGTCGAAGAGCTATTCCGGCAAGCCCGACAGCAGCTCCCGGAATCAGTTGACGTAGAAACGTGGGCGCTGCCGTCTCCGGACGTCACACAGGCGATCCTGAACCAGTCCGACCACTACGACCTGACGATTCTGGGTGAGTCACAGCGTGGGCAGATCCAGCGTCTCCTTAGGGGTTCACGGACATCCATCGTTCGCACAGAAGCGAGAAACCGGGTCATCACCGTTCGGAGCGCGGGTACGGGTGGATTTGAGCTATGACGGTCGACATCGAACGGGGACTACAGTCGGTCGTCAACCTGGGAAGAGCTGGCATCGGCGCCTCGTTGGTTGGGCTGGGCGGATACGTCGTCTTCGGGTCGTTCGCAGCGATAGGGACTACCCACTGGCCGTATCCGCTCCTGGCTATCCGGGCCGACCCGGTCCTCAACGCGCTGTTCGTCACTATCGGACTGTCGGCAGCTGTGATGAGTGCTGCACTCGCGTTCCTGGCGGGGGTTTCCGCCGCGAATCCTGCTGAGCGGTCTGTGATCGTCCTCGCCGGGGCTCTGGGTGTCGGCTTCGGAACGTCACTCGTTAGAATCTGCCTCCCCGTGGTGGTTCAATATGTCATGGACTAACACACGAACGCGAGAGCCAGACCGATGGAACGTTCGTCAACGACAACGTCGTAAACTGAACGACTGGATTCTATCCCGGCCAGTGATGGAGGGTACCCGATGAGCGACGCTACCGCCTCGAACGGCGCCGACGAGCGGGAAAGTTCGGTCGAAACAGAGCTGTCCCGTGACATGAGCCTGTTCGACATAACGTTCATCGGCGTCGGCGCGATGATCGGCGCCGGCGTATTCGCACTCACCGGCTTTGCCGCCGGCCTCGCTGGCCCGGCGCTCATCCTCGCCTTCGCTCTCAACGGCTTCGTCGCTCTGTTCACCGCAGTCTCGTACGCCGAGTTGGGGGCGGCGTTCCCGGAAGCCGGCGGTGGCTACCTCTGGGTCAAGGAGGCGCTGGTCGACCCGAACGGCTTCTACGCCGGGTGGATGAGCTGGTTCGCCCACGCCGTGGCGTGTTCGCTCTACGCAGTGACGTTCGGGGCCTTCCTGCTCGAGTTCGTCATCTACGGGACCGGTCTGACTCACGAGCTAGAGCTGCTGGGGTTCATCACCCCGCTGATGATCGAGAAGGCACTGGCGGTCCTGATGGTCGCGGCCTTCGCCTACATCAACTATCGCGGCGCGGAGGAGACCGGCAAAGCCGGAATCGTCGTCACCGTCATCAAGGTGGTCATCCTCGGCGTCTTCGTCGTCTTCGGGATCATGGCCACGTTCTCGACGCCGACGTGGCCACAGAAGTTCCTCTCGAATCCCAGCTTCATGCCGAACGGTGCCATCGGCATCGTCGGCGCGATGGGCTTTACCTACATCGCCTTCGAGGGCTACGAGATCATCGTCCAGTCCGGCGAGGAGGTCGTGGACCCGGGGACGAACGTACCCAGAGCCGTCTTCTACTCGCTTGCCATCGTCGTCCCCATCTACGTGCTCGTGGCCTTCGCGGCCATCGGCGGCATCGACGTGACGGCACGCGCCATCGAACTCGCCGAACCGATAGCCGGCGCACCGCCGGAGTACACCTGGCAGCTCCTGGGCGAGATGGGCGAACTGGGCATCATCCGCGCCGCCGGCCAGTTCGTCCCCTACGGGGTTCCCCTCCTGCTGGTCGCCGGGCTGACCGCGACGATGAGCGCGCTGAACGCCACGATCTACTCGTCCTCGCGAGTGTCCTTCGCGATGGGCCGCGACCGGGCGCTCCCCGGCTTCTTCGACAACGTCCACCCGGAGAAGCGGACGCCACACTGGGCGATCCTGCTGTCGGCGGTCCTGATTGCGGCGATGGCGGTCCTCCTGCCCATCGAGGCCGTCGCCGCCTCGGCGGACATCATGTTCATCCTGCTGTTCGTCCAGGTGAACTGGACGCTCATCCGGATGCGCCAGACCCACCCGGACCTCCCGCGGACCTACACGGTTCCCTACATGCCGTGGCCGCCGCTGATCGGCATCGGTCTCCAGTTGCTCCTGACGCCGTTTCTCATCCGGGCGCTGGGCCTCGAAGCGATCGGCATCGGCACCTCGAACCACGGTCTGGTCGCGCTCGTCGTGAGCGCGGTCTGGATGGGACTCGGGCTGTTGCTGTACTACGGGTACTCGAAGCAGAAGGAAGCCGAGAAACTCGAGGAAGAAGCACCGTCGGTCGTCGCCGAACGGGCGCCCGGAGACCGGGAATACCGGATCCTCGTGCCGGTCGCCAACCCCGAGACGGTCGACCAGTTGATGGCGACGGCGATCGACCTCGCCCGGGAGAACGACGGCGAGATCGTCGTAATGAGCGTCGTGACCGTGCCCCAACAGACGCCGCTGTCCGAGGGGCGGCAGTTCGTCGAGGAAGAGCGGGCCGTCCTCGACCGGGCCATGGACATCGGCGAGGACGCAGACGTACCCGTCAGCGGGACGGTCCGGATCGGCCACGACGTCGCACGGGCCATCCTGAACACGATCGACCACGAGCACGTCGACGCGGTCCTGCTAGGCTGGCGCGGCCGGAGCCGGCGCCAGGACTTCGTGCTCGGCAGCAACGTCGACGAAATCGTCACCAAGGCCCGGTGTGACGTGCTCGTCGAGCGGATCGGGCCCCGTCCCGACGAAGTCGAGCGGATCCTCCTGCCGACGGCCGGCGGTCCGCACGCCGAATTTGCGGCCGAGGCTGCCAGGGCAGTGGCCAGAGCCACCGGTGCGAGCGTCACGGTGATGCACGTGGTCGACCCCGACGCCCCGGCCGACGAGCGCGCCGACGCCGAAGACAAAATCGACCGCGTCGTCGACGAGCTGGGCGAGGACGTAGCCGTCGAACGGTCGATCGTCGAGGCCGACGACGTGGTCGAGGCCATCGTCGAGCGGACCGGGAAGTTCGACCTGACGCTGATAGGGGCGACGCGAGAGGGCCTGTTCCAGCAGTTGCTGTTCGGGGCGATTCCCGAGGCCGTCGGTCAGCGAGCGAAGAACACGGTCATCATGGCAAAGCGCAACACCGGCCTCACCACCCGGCTCAAGCGGTGGTTCAAGCGCCGAAAGCGGTGACCGGGGCCGGCCACGCCGAAGGCTCGAACGTCTGTCCGGTCGCACTACTCCGGATCAGACGCAAGACGGCGTTACGGTGGTGTGTTCGGCCGTCGTTACGGCGAGCTTTCTCGGCTGGTACAGTTCCGGGCTGCCGGTAATCTCGTCGGATTTTCGGGTGTCAGCTCATAACAAAGCTGGACGGACGCCGACCGCCGGTCGGCCATGGCTACAGAAGACCCAGAGTCACGACTCGGCGAGACGGAAAACGGCGTCTCGGTGAGTGACCACATCGAATTCATCGAACAGGCGAGGGAAAATCCCGCCCTCGTCGACATCTCCTTCCGGGCGACTGGAGAGGGCGAGGACACCGTCAATCGGACGACGGCGACCATCAGCGACTACGGCCACGCCGGCGAAGAGAAGGGACAGGACCGCGACCACACGCTCCACTTCGGCCTCCCCGAAGGGCTCGAGAAGGGCCTCGGATTCACCGACCCCGAAGACCGCTACGAAGCTATCGAGGGTGCCCTAGCCGGCCTGACGGCCTGCATCAACGGCACCATCCAGTTCAACGCGGTGCGGGAGGGAATCCAGGTGGACGCGGTCGAAACGCACGTCCGCATCCCGACCGACCTTCGGGTACTCCTCGGCATCAAGGACGCCGACCAGTCCGACGAAGTGTTCGGCGAGCCCCACGTCGAAGTCGAAGTCCACGGCACCGACCTGACCGACGAGGACGAAGAGAAGATCGAGAAGTACTACCACCGGTCGCCGGTCTGGGCGCTGGTGACCCACTCTCACGAGAACGACCCCGACGTGACGGTCCACGCGGACTGAGTGGCGGAGCCCCGCCAGCCTACCCTTTTAGCACGTCGGTCACGCCGGCGGACTCGGCGACGACCCAGGCGACGAACGCCGCGTAGACGACGAGCAGGACCGCCGCCTCGAGGTCGGTCAGCGTCAGGTCCGTCCGGAGGAGGGTAAAGAGGAGGACCGTGGCGACGGTGAGGACGGCGAACATCGGGACGGCGACGGCGAAGTCGACGGGAGCGCTCCCGACGATGAGCACGCCGACGGGGATGGCGACGAGCAGGTCGAAGGTGTTCGACCCGAAGACGTTGCCGAGGCTGGTGACGCCCCGGCCGGCGCGGGCGGTCCGGACGCTGACCAGCGCGTCGGGGAGGCTCGTCGCGGCGGCGAGGACGGTGACGCCGGCCAGGAAGACGGGCACGCCGAACGTCGTACTGAGGGACTCCAGCGAGCCGACCAGTTGCTCCACGGCGACGAGGATCAGGAGGAGACCGACAGCCAGTTTCCCCCACTCCCGGACGACGTCGATGCCCCCGGGTTCGGGGACGCCGTAGTCGTTGACGTCCTGCCACTGGATGAAGACGTAGAGCAGGTACAGCAACAGGGGGAGGGCCGCGAGGGGCCTGGTCACGTCGCCTTCGAGCGCCGACCCCGGCACCGGAACGTAGATGACGGCGAACGCGAAGGTGATGAGCAGGCCGGCGACGGCAACCATGTAGAACTGGGCCTCCTTGTAGATGATCGCCCGGTTGGCTTCCAGTGGCTCGTGGGTCAGCAGTGCCGAGAACGCAGGGATGACGAGAATGTTGAAGATGGCCGAGCCGACGACCGCACCGACGCCCATTTCGAACGTGCCAGCCAGTGCGGTGAAGACGACGCTGGCCAGTTCGGGAACGCTCGACCCGATGGCGACGATTACCGAGCCCTGGACGACGGCCGGCAGGCCGTAGTACGACCCCAGCGCCTCGGCGGACTCCTCGAGCAGGCCGCTGCCGACCCAGACGACGAGGGTGGCGACGACGATGACGCCGACGTCGAGCGGTGGGGACGAGGGGAGGACGGCCCCGACCAGGTGGCCGGGGGCTGCCTGTCCGGGGAGCAACGAGCCTGGGGGTGGGCCAGAGAGCAGAGTGCCGGGGGGCATCTGGCCGGAGCCACACAGCCGACGGGCAAAGAAGCTGTGTTAGAGTTTCAGCGGCGTCGCCTCCTCCCAGCGGGGCTGGAAGGTGGACTCGACGCTGGTGGCGAACTCGCGGTCCTTGAGGTCGATGACGGCGAACGTCTCCCCGGCGTTCAGCGGATGTGGCACCTCGATGCAGACCTCGGCGTGGTCGAGCAGTTCGAACGTTCCCGAGACGTTCTCGCTCGTCCGGACCGAAAAGTCCGACCGCTCCTGGAGGTGGTGTCGGTAGCGCTCGCCGACGGCCGCCGGAAGCGTCTCGACGAGTTCGGGTCGCATAAGCAGCGAGACCGAGACGCCGCGTTCCAGGGCGTTTTCCAGTTCGTCGAGGATCCGAGTGCCGACGTCGTCGAGGTCGAGCTGGCTGGTGGGGGCGCCGCCGACCATGACGATGCGGTCGTCGGCAGCCGAGAGGCGCTCGACGAGCAGGTCGGCAGTCTCCTCGGGGCCCAGCGCCGCCGTCCAGAAGGGCTCGTCGACCGGCTCGGCCGCCTCGAGCTGGTCGGACAGCGTATCGACTATCTCCTCGTACTGGTCCGCCTTCTCCTCGAGGTCGCGCTTCTTGTCCTCGAGCAACCGATCGAGGGCCGTCTCGGGCTCGACCGCGACGTACTTCTTGGGTCGGCTGGCCGTCTGGGAGCGCACGAGGTTGTACGTCTCCAGGCTGTTGAGCACGTCGTAGATCCGCCCCATCGGCACGTCGCTGGCCCGTGACAACTCCTTTGCCGTTGTGGGACCGGTCTCCAGCAACGCCCGGAAGGCACGAGATTCGTACTCGGAGAGACCGAGGTCGCGTAAACTTGCCATCGTACCCACGTCATGGGCCAGGAATAAAAACAAATCGGGGGTTTACACACCATCCCCGTCGGTCAGCAGTTGTTCCAGGTCGGCCGGCGTCGCGGCGCGGCCCCGTTCCTCCCCGTCGACCACGAGCCGGGCAGCACCGTCGACGCCAGTGGCCCCAGGGATGACGACCGTCTCGTGGTCGGCCAGGCGGAGCGCGGCACGGTGGAGGTCACTCCCCGCGTCGGCCCCGACCTCGATGGCCGTCGGGTCGAGGAGGCGGGCGACGACCGAGGCGTAGGCCGCCACCTCGACGCCCATCCGCTCTGCGGCACCGGCGTAGGGTTCGACGGCCTGGCGAGCGGCCTCGGCGTAGCGGTCCTCGCCCGTCAGCAGGGCGAGGTCCAGGAGTGCGTCGGCCGCCTCGACGGCCGTGTCGAGGGGGTAGAGCGGCCGGTCCAGCAGGCCAGGTCCCGCGCCCAGGCCGTCCCGGAAGGTGCCGCCGTCGGCCTGGAGGTGCTCGATGGTCCAGTCGGCGATCTCCTCGGCGGGACCGGGTTCACCCAGGACTTGCCAGGAGGTCGTGAGCCCGCCGAGGACGCGGGCCTGGTCGACCAGCAGGCCCGATTCGCCTGATTCCGCAGCAGGTTCGCCGTCGGATCCGGAGACGGCCCGGTAGTGGGTCACCTCGCCGCCGTCGACGAGGGCGTCACAGACGTGGTCTCTGGCCCGCTGGGCGTAGCGGACGGCCCGGTCGTCGTCGGTGTAGGCCGCAAACGTGAGGAGGGCGTCGATGGCCAGGCCGTTCCGGTCCGCGAAAACCGTCTCGTCGACGCCGGGGGCCTCGGCGTCCTCGCGTTCGGTGGCCTCGAGCTGAAAGTAGTCCTCGTCGCCGCCCTGGCTGGCTGCGAAGGCCTCGCCCGTCCAGAGGTCTGTCGTGAGGTAGTCGATGGTCCCCTCGACCGGGTCGCGGTAGGCCTCCTCGCCGGTGTAGCGGTAGGCGTGGGCGAAGGCCCGGCAGATGGCGGCGTTGTCGTCGAGCAGTTTCTCCCGACGGGCGTTGCGCCAGTTGCGATTCCGGGCGTACCGATAGAAACCGCCGTCGTAGGTGTCGTAGAGGTGGGCCCGGACGGCTTCGAGAGTGCGAGTGGCCTGGTCTCTGGCCCGGACGAGGGCGAACTCCACGGTTCTGGGCATCGGGAACTTCAGGTCCGTGCCCCAGCCGCCGAACTCGTCGTCGTAGGCCGCGAGAAGCTGTTCGACCATGTGCTCCTCGACGCGGGACGTGAGTTCGCCGCCCGGCGGTTCTGCGTTCCGGAGGGCTCGGGGGATCGAGCCCGCCTCCTCGCCCTTGCCGTCCCAGGTCTTCCGGACGCTGTCGAGAATGCCCCGGAAGCCCTCGACGCCGAGGAAGGTGGCGCCGGTCAGGACCTGCCCCTCGGGCGTCAGGAAGACCGTCGAGGGGAAGCCGCCCATGTTGTACCGCTCTCGAACCCTGGGGTGGCGGTCGGCGTCCACCCGGACGGGGACGAAGCCGTCGTTGACGTTGGCGGCGATCCGGGGCTCAGAGTAGGTCGTCTCGTCCATCTCGCGACACTCCGGCGACCACGATGCGACCAGCGCCAGGAGGACGGGCTTGCCCTCGCTGTCGGCCTCGTCGAACGCGTCCTGGCCCCACTCGCGCCACTCGACCTTCGTCTCCGCCGCTCGGTCGTCCATGTCCCTCCGTAGGCCGGGACCGGGATACAAACCTTTCACTTGCCGGACGGACCTCGACGGGGCGGGAGGGCCGGGCCAGTACATAAATAGCCTAGCTGGGCCGACGAAAGGGAGATTGGGGTCGCGCTCCCATCTCCAGACATGGCCCAGGGCCAGCAGACGGCCGACGAGCGGGGCGAACCGTCGGATGTCAAGAGTGCGGCGGGCCGGCCGCCGGGGCCGTCGGGGCCGCCGCTGGTCGGCAACACCTTCCAGCTCATCGGCGACCCTTTCGGCTTCTACGAGCGCCTCCGGACGGAGTTCGACGCGGACGTGATGACATACACCGTCGCCGGGGACCGGGCGTACATGCTGACCCACCCCGACGACGTAGAGCGCGTCCTCCTGACGGACGCCAGCGACTTCCGGAAAGGCAAGGTGTTCGACGAGTCACTGGGACGCATCACGCCGAACGGGCTGGTCGTCACCGAGGGCGAGCAGTGGCAGCGCGACCGGACCCTGCTCCAGCCCATGTTCTACCGGGAGCGCATCGAGGCCTACGCCGACACGATGACGGCCTACAGCCGGGAGGCCGCCGAGTCCTGGGCGCCGGGGGAGCCGCTGCGCATCGACGACGAGATGCGGGACCTGACGCTCGACGTGTTCTCGGAGACGCTGCTGGGGACCGCCCTCGAGGAGCGCAAGCAGGCCGTCCGGGAGTCGACGACCACGCTGTTCGCCCGGTTCGAGACCTCCAGCCTCATGGCGTTCCTGCCGCTGTGGATCCCGACGCCGTCGAACTATCGGGCGAAGAAAGCCCTCTCGCGGTTCCACGACGTCGTCGACGAGATGGTCGACGAGCGCCGGGCCACGCTGGCCGACGAGAGCGGGACCCTGGACGAGCCCGCCGCCCACGACCGGGACGACCTGCTCTCGCTGATGCTGACCGCGACCTACGAGGACGGCGGACGGATGGACCGCGAGACGGTCCGGGACCAGCTGATGACGTTCCTGGCTGCCGGCCACGAGACGACCTCGCTGGCGCTATCCTACGCGATCTTCTGCCTTGCGAACCACCCCGAGAAGCAGGCGAAGCTGCACCGGGAACTGGACGAACAGCTGAACGGGGAGCCGACCGCAGCGGACTTGTTTCAGCTGGACTACCTGGACGACGTCCTCACGGAGACGCTGCGGTTGTATCCGCCGGCGTTCGTCGTCTTCCGGGAGCCGAAGGAGGACGTGACGATCAGGGGGTACGACGTCGAAGCGGGGTCGATTCTGTCGTTGCCCCAGTGGAACATCCACAGGGACGAGCGGTGGTTCGAAGAGCCGGAGGAGTTCCGGCCCGAGCGATGGGGAGATGGGTTGGAGGACGAGATTCCGGACTACGCGTACTTCCCGTTCGGTGGTGGTCCTCGGCACTGTATCGGGATGCGGTTCGCCCTGATGGAGGCGAAGCTTGCCCTGGCGACGATGTTGCAACGGTTCGAATTCGAGGCTGTGACCGAACCCCCGCTGGACCTGCGGATGATGGTCACGATGCAGCCTGCTGATGGGATTGACGTGGTTCCTCGCGAGAGGTAGGATCTGATTCAGTCTGTTTTGTCGTCAGCACCGTGACCGCAGAGACCCAGAAAGCCCTCGGCCCGCTGGCGGTCGCTCCGCGAGATATCCTCGCTACGCTCGGATAGGGCTCGCGGAGACGACCACGATAAACGCCAGCGTGCCTCGCCCTTTCATTCCACCAGGGGGCGGTTGGTCCACGGGCTGTGGCGCGCTGGCTCGGCTCCTGAGCGAAGCGAAGGGCCGAGCCGGCATCGCGAGG
>CAZGAX010000030.1:0-29577 GCA_964523745.1 uncultured Halobacteriales archaeon
ATAATACTATGAAATCTGGTGTATTGTCACAGAATTCGAGCGTCGTATCCATCGACTGCCCCGCCGGATCGCTGGTTTCGGCTGCTACACCTCGCGATATCACTGCACTCTCGTCGGATTGGATAGAACTGCTTGTTTGCACAGGATCGGAGTAACTAATGGCACACTGTAGCAGCTCACTCGCGTCCGACTTGACTGTCCAACACCGTTGGTGGTAAAACGACCACGTATCGGCACCGATGGAAGTACGTCTCTTTCTGCCACTTCCGCGGTATCACTCCACCAGCAACCTCGATTCTGCAAGTAACGGTCGCTTCGGCCAGTACTAGCCGTTTCGCCGGAACTGGCGGTGACCACTCCAGGCCTGCCCGGCGGTGTCGTCGGGCTGTCTCTCTGACTGTGTCGTCACATTCGTCGAAAGACGGGGGCTCCCGGTCTCCCGAACTCCCAGATAAATAAGTTCTATTAGATATCACACGACCTATTAACTATCATTCATTAGTGGTGGCCCGATGGTCCCGGCCACGCGACTGTACAATCGCACCTCCCTGGTTACTCCTGTAGCTGTCCGGGAGCGACGTCCGGACGACCAGCGAGAACCCAGATGATTACAGCCATAGGTGTGTAATGGATCCAGACAGCACGCCCGTGGCGGTCGAGGTGTCCGGAGTTGGCCACTCGCCCATTCCATTACGGTCCTAGATGTGTAACGACCCCACGTGAACGCGGCAGGGTGACCGCAGAGGGCCAGCCGCGGCACTTCCCGACGCCCCTCTTGGGTCCACCAGCCGTCCGCCCTCCCGTTCGGGAGTGACGAACAGTCGTCGAACTGTCAGGTCCGTCGTCCGCGAAACGTCATCGACGAAATGTGCCGGATAGCAGCCGTCTCAGGGCGAATCTGTGGGGAAGATGCCGCAGGCGTGGCGACGATCTGTTCGAGAGGGCCGAACATTTATGGGGGCTGTGGCGTTAGTAGTTGGCATGGGAACCACGAATTCGCCGCGGACGGTTCGGGCGGTCGAGAACGTCCTGGAGATAATTGAGGTACTCCAGGCGGAGACGGAGGCCGGCGTCACGGAGATAGCCGACGAACTGGACCGCTCGAAGGGCACAGTCCACTCGCACCTCTCGACGCTGCTCGAACACGAGTACGTCGTCAAGGAGGGCGAGAAGTACAAGCTCAGCCTCAAGTTCATCGACCTCAGCGAGAGCGTCAAGGCCGAAGTCGCGGGGTACGACATCGTCAAGGCGGAGATGGACGAACTCGCCGAAAAGAGCGGGGAGCTGGCCCAGTTCGCGACCGAAGAGCACGGCCGGGCGGTCTACCTCTACAAAGTCGGCGGCGACAACGCGGTGCAGACGGCGTCCACGCCCGGCCACCGGGAGTACCTCCACTGCATCTCGCTCGGAAAGGCGATGCTCGCGTACATGCCGGAGGAACGGGTCGACGAGATAGTCGACCAGCACGGACTGCCACGCTACACCGACCAGACGATCACGAACCGCGAGGACCTGTTCGAGGAACTGGCGACGATCCGCGAACGGGGGTACGCCTTCGACCGGGAAGAGAAGATCGAGGGCATCCGGTGTGTCGCCGCGCCCGTCCGGGACCAGGGCGAGGTCTTCGGCGCCTTGAGCATCTCCGGGCCGTCAACGCGGATGGAGGGCGAACGCTACGAGGAGGAACTCCCGAACATGGTGACACGCTCGGCGAACGTCATCGAGATCAACACCAAATTCGCCTGACGGCGACGGCCGGATTTCGTGGCACTCGGTCACATACCTCTGTTCGGCGCTGCCGCATCCCGGTGTCCTCGCCGTTGCGTGGTCTACCTCCGATGGAACCGCTACGTCCGGCTCCTGCTTCCGCGTATCACGGGAAGCCGTCCGTTCGGCGCTCCCAAACGGGGGACGAAGGCCAGGGACGCTCGCTTGGTGGAGAGGTAGCGGCTCAGCGTGGAGAACAGGACTGCCGTGACCGGTCAGAACGTCTGCCAGCCGCCGTCGACGTACAGCAGTTCGCCGGTGACGTAGTCGGCCGCGTCGCTCGCCAGGAAGAGTACCGCTGGAGCGACGTCGTCGGGGTAGCCGGGCCGGTCGAGCGGAATCGGCTTGGCCAACTCGTTCGCCGCGACCGACTCTTCTTTCTGCTCGGCGCCGGCGCCGAACTCGGTCGCGATGTGGCCCGGCGCGACGGCGTTCACGCGGATGCCGTCGTCGGCCAGTTCGAGCGCGGCGCCCTGCGTGACCATCTTGATCGCCCCTTTGGTCGCGTCGTAGGGGATCTGCTCGGCCTGGGCGTGGGTCGAACTGATCGAGGCGACGTTGACGATGGTGCCCTCGACGCCCCGGTCGCGCATGTCGGCCGCCGCGGCCTGGCAGCCGAAGAAGACGCCGCCGGCGTTGATCCCGGTGATGCGGTCGAACTCGTCCTGCGTGACCGATTCGATCGGGCCGCGCGTGAACCAGCCGGCGTTGTTCACCAGCACGTCGACGCCGCCCGCGTCCCGGGCCTGGGCGACGACGTGCTCGAGGGCTGTCGGCTCGGAGACGTCCGTCTCGACGAACCGGGCGGTGCCCCCGTCGGCCTCGATGCGCTCGTGTGTCGGTGCCTGGGCGTCTTCGTCCTTCGGCTCCGGACGGATGTCGGCGTTGTAGACCGTCGCGCCGGCCGCTCCGAACGCGAGGGCGATCGCCCGTCCGATGCCCGAACTGCCGCCGGTGACGACGACTGTGTCGCCGCTGAAATCGTAGTTGATCGTTCCCATCGTGGGCTATTCTTTGGAATCGCGCCACATATAGCTCATCGTTCGCCATTTTGCGGGAGTACGCCCGTCTCCTGCGGGTTCATCACCCTGAGTGGTCGAGTCCGGGTCCCGACGGCACTCGGTCTGGGGCGCCGCAATGCGACGTAACATATTTACGCTATGCTCTGGACTTTCAAACGATGACATCCCAGCAAGAGCCCCAGCCGGCAGCCGCGGTGCCTGAGGCGGCCCGCAACTACGTCGGCGACTGGATCGACGCGAGCGGAGAGACGCACGACATCGTGAACCCGGCGACCGGCGAGGCGTTCGCGGACGTCACCTACTCGACGGAATCCGACGTCGAGGACGTCGTCGGGACGGCCCGCGAGGCGTTCCAGGACTGGCGCGAGACGCCACCCGTCGAGCGCTCGCAGTACCTCTTCGACCTGAAGGCCGAACTGGACGACCGCCAGGAAGACATCGCACAGGCGCTGACCCGCGAACACGGCAAGACGCTCGACGAAGCACGCGGCGAGGTCCGTCGCGGCATCGAGAACGTGGAGGTGGCGGCGGGCATCCCGAACATGCTCCGCGAGGGGAGCGGCACCGTCGAAGACGTCGCCCGCGGCATGGACGAATCGGCCGTCCGCCAGCCGCTCGGCGTCTTTACGGCGATTACGCCGTTTAACTTCCCGGCGATGATCCCGCTGTGGTTCCTGCCGTACGCCGTCGCGACCGGCAACACGTTCGTCCTGAAGCCGAGCGAGAAAGTCCCGCTGAGCTCCCAGATCATCTTCGAGGCCGTCGACGCAGTCGACTTCCCCGAGGGCGTCGTGAACCTCGTCAACGGCGGGGTCGAGACGGTCACCGCGCTGCTCGAACACGACGACGTCGAGGGCGTCTCGTTCGTCGGGTCGACGCCCGTCGCCCAGCACATCTACGAGACGGCCGCCGAGGAGGGCAAGCGCGTCCAGGCCCAGGGCGGCGCGAAGAACTACGCCGTCGTCACGGAGTCGGCCGAACTCGACCGGACGGTACCGAACGTCATCGGGTCGGTGTACGGCAACGCCGGACAGCGCTGCCTCGCCAACGACGTCGTCGTGGGCGTCGGTGACGTCTACGACGACCTCCGTGCGGACCTGCTGGACGCCGTCGACGACCTCACTGTCGGCAACGGCCTCGACGACGAGACCGACGTGGCGCCGCTGATCACCGGCGACTCCCGCGATCGGGTCGCCGCGATGGTCGACGACGCCGTCGACGAGGGTGCCGACCTCGTCGTGGACGGCCGCGACTTCGAGCATCCCGACTACCCCGAGGGCAACTTCATGGGGCCGACGCTGCTCGAGGGCGTAACGACCGACATGGAGATCGCCCAGACGGAGATCTTCGGGCCGGTGCTGTGTCTCGCCGAGGCCGACGACATCGACGAGGCGATCGAGATGGTCAACAGCACCGAGTACGGCAACGCCTCCTCGCTGTACACCGAGCGCGGGGCGGAGGCTCGCAAGTACCGCTACGAAGTCGACGCCGGCAACATCGGCATCAACGTCGGCGTGTGTGCGCCGATGGGCTTCTTCCACTTCGGCGGCCGGAAGGGCTCGTTCTTCGGCGACCTCCACGCCCAGGGCGAGGACGCCGTGAACTTCTACACGGACAAGACGATCGAGATCGAGCGGTACTTCAGCTGAAGCGACCCGCTCGAGACTCACCCGTTTCTCCCTTCTCGACGCCGCTACGGACGAAACGCAACACGTCGGGCGAGAACAGCGTTCGGCTCTTTCACCGGTCTCCGCCGGGCGAGCGGCGGGTTCGTCGGCAGGACTCAGTCTTCGACAGTCGGTGACTCGGCCTGCTGGGCGACCGAACGCTCGTAGTCGGAGCGAATCGATTCGTTCGCCGCCGAGAGGAGGCTCGTGTCCTTGCCGACGATGAGGTAGTCGAAGCCCTGTTCGACCCGCCTGTCGATGTCGTCGGGATTCACGACGAGCGTGCCGACGGGCAGGTCGGCGGCGTCCCCGGCGTCGATGACGGTCTGGATCGCGTCTTCTAGCGAATCGTTCTCCCACTCGGCGAAGATGCCGAGGTTGGCAGAGAGGTCGGCAGGGCCGACGAACAGGGCGTCGATGCCGTCGACGGCTGCTATCTCCTCGGCGTGTTCCAGGCCGTCCTTCGTTTCGATCTGGACGACGGTCGTGATCGAGGAGTTGGCCGACTCGACGTACTCCTGGAAGTCGTCGCCGTACTCGGCCGCCCGGCCGGAGGCGACGCCGCGGATGCCGCTCGGGGGATAGCGCACGGCGTCGACGACCTGTTCGGCCTCGTCGGCCGATTCGACCATCGGCACCATCACGCCGGTGACGCCGATGTCCAGGACGCGCTTGATGCGGACCGGGTCGTTCGAGGGGACGCGAACGACCGTCTCCGCCGTGCCCTCGGCGGCTTCGACGCCGCGAGACATGTTTTCGAGGGTCTCCAGGCCGATCGACGTGTGTTCCGTGTCGATCAGGACGAAATCGAAGCCCTGTGCAGCCGTTACCTCGGCGACGGTCGGGTGGCCGATGGAGAGCCACGCTCCGACGACGTCAGATTCGGTCTCTAGCTTCGTTTTGAGTGTCGTCATAGTGTTCTGGGGGTTACGTCAGGCGGGCCGGCGGAGTCTCTCGGTCACTCCTGCCGGGTGACGCGTGTCGTGGGTCAACGTACGCATGATTCAGCAAACAGACGTAAATATTTGATGGGGATCGCGGGGCGTTCGGTCCATCACAACGTATAAATCGGTCCGATACACGTGTATGCATATGTCCCTCACGATGGCGCTCAGCCACCTGCTCCAGGTTGGTCGTGGTGCCCATCGGCGGGATCCGGAGTGATTCAATGTACGAGGACTTCGCCTCAACGCTCGCCGCCACGATGTGGGCGGACTACGACCAGACGCCAGCACGCGAAGGACCGACACCGGAAATAACCGACCTCGACACGGTCGTCGTCGACGGCAACTTCCCGTGGACCATCGTCACCGTCGAGGCCGACGACGGCACCGTCGGGATCGGGGAGTGCTACCCCTCGCCGGGCGTCCACGAGGTCATCACGGACTACCTCCGCCCGGTGCTCGTCGGCGAGACGCCGCTCGACGTCGAGCGGCTGTACAACCTGATGCGCGAGTCCCTCTCGGGACGCGGTTCCCAGTGGGGGATCGGGACCATCGCCATCAGCGGCGTCGAAATCGCCCTCTGGGACCTCGCGGGGAAGCTGCTCGGCCAGCCGGTCTGGCAGTTGCTCGGCGGGAAGATGCGCGACGAGATTCTGGTGTACGCCGACTGCCACGCCGGCGAGGCGATGGTCGAATCCGCCGAGGAGGGCCAGGAGGAGGCGACCTACGAACCGGACGCCTACGCCCAGGCAGCCCGGATGGCCGTCGACGAGGGCTTCGACCTGGTGAAGTTCGACCTGGACGTGCCGTCGGGACGCGACGTCAACCGGGAGTCGCGCCACTTCGACCCGCCCGAGATCGAGCACAAGCGCCAGATCGTCGAGGCCGTGACCGACGAGATCGGCACCGACGCAGAGGTGGCGGTCGACCTGCACTGGAACTTCAATCCCGAGACCGCGGAACGGCTCTGTCGGGCGGTCGAGCCGTACGACCTCGCCTGGATCGAGGACCCGCTGCCGCCGGAGAACACTGACGCGATGCGGGAGCTGAAACGCCGCGTCGACGTCACGCTGCTGACCGGCGAGAACCGCTACGGGCGCCACGGCTTCCGCGACCTCATCGAGGAGCAGGCGGTCGACTTCCTGGCGCCGGACGTGCCGAAGACCGGCGGCATCGCGGAGACGAAGAAGATAGCCGACATGGCCGAGACGTACTACCAGACGCTCGTCCCCCACAACATCGGCAGCCCGGTCGCGACCGTCGCGACGGCCCACGTCGGGGCGACGGTGCCGAACTTCTACGGCGTCGAGTACCACGCCCGCGAGGTGTCGTGGTGGGAAGACCTCGTCGTCGGCGACGACCTGATCCAGGACGGGACGATGACCGTCCCCGACGCCCCCGGCCTGGGCATCGAACTCGACTGGGACGTCGTCGAGGCTCACCGGAAGGAGTAGGGCCGGCCAGCGGTCACACCGCCGCCAGGTCATCGACCGCCGCGAACGTGCCCCATCATAATTTTTAACCTTTCGCCCGGTAATCGGTAACCATGAGGTTCGGAGTCATCGGTGGCGGTCTCATCGCACAGGTAATGCACCTTCCCTCGCTCGCAGAACTCCCCGAGGCGGAGATCCACGCACTGGCCGACCCGGGTCGGAACGTCCTGGACGAGATCGGCGACCGGTACGACGTCGACCATCGGTACCAGGACGGGAGTGACCTTCTCGACGACGTTGGCGACGCCATCGACGCAGTGGTCATCTGTACCCCGATGCACACCCACGCAGACGTCGCCGTCCAGGCGCTCGACGCCGGTATCCACACGTTCGTCGAGAAACCGATCTCCGTGTCGCTCGAGGATGCCGACCGCATGGTCGAAGCGGCAGCGGACAGCGACGCGGTGGCGATGGTCGGCTACATGAAACGGTACGACGAAGGGTTCCAGGCCGCAGCCGACGAGGTCGCGGACATGGACGCCACGCTGGTCAACAACTTCGTGTTCGCTCCCGACGTCGGCGCGATGCTCGACGAGACGTACGACGTCGTGTATCCGGACCTCTCGGCGGAGTTCATCGAGGAGTCCAACGCGGCGCGCCAGGACGATGCCAGGCAGGTTCTGGGCACCGACGACGAGGCGCTCGCGGACGCGTTCGACTTCCACCTCGAAAGTATCTGCCACGACGTGAACGCTCTCCGCGGGCTGTTCGGTGAGATCGAGTCCATCGAGCAGGTGACGCTCCAGGAGGGCGGGGACTTCCTGACGACGCAGTTCTCCTTCGAGGGCGGGGAACACTGCGTGCTCGAATCGGCCGCGACGGATCGGGGCTGGTACGACGAGACGATTCGCGTGGACTCCCCCGCGTCGACGCTCGAGATCGTCTTCTCGAACCCCTTCGTCAGGAACGCCCCGTTCGAAGTTCGCGTCAAGGAGGGGACCTCACCGATTAACGAGACGACGTCCACGTACTCCCGCGAAGAACCGTTCAAGCGTGAACTGGCAGCGTTCGTCGAGTGTGCCCGGAGCGGCACCGAACCGCTCACGTCGTTTGCCGACGCACGGGCGGACCTGCAGGTCATCGCGGACCTGTTCCGGACGGTCGAGTCGGCGTAGAACGGGCGACTGTCGAAGCCGATTGCTACGGGCCGGCGGCAGTGACACGGGACCGATTAACATCTTAACCCGACGTACTAACTGTACTTCAGCAAGATTTATGTACCCATTCCCTATACAGGCAGGTGAGGTATGACAGCAGGCGACAGTGGACAGGACGGACTGGTATCAATCGAACTCGGCGTCTCGCGTCGGAAGCTGATGAAACAGCTCAGCGCTGTCGGACTCGCGGGTGGTGCGACCGCGCTGGCTGGCTGTAGTTCGTTGCGTTCCGACGGGAACTCGTCCGAGGACGGCGGCGACGGACAACCCGATTCCGACGGTGGCAGTGGTGGTGGGGGAGACGACGCCCTTCCCACTGCGCTTCGCGTCCCGCTGGTCCCCCCGCCGACGGCGGATTCGATGGACCTCTCGAACCCGACCCACGAGCAGCGGGAGATGGTGTTCGTCACGCACGTGGTGGACAGCTTCATGACCGGCATCATCGTCGGGATGAACGACGGGCTGAACAACCTCGGCTGGACCGGCGAGTTCGTCGGCCCGTCGAGCCACGACCCGGCCCAGCAGATGGAGACGTTCAACACGACGGTCAGTCGGCTCCGGAACGGGCGGGACGCCATCGCGACGAGCATCCTCGACAAGAACCAGTACACCGGACCTATCAAGAACGCGATCGACAACGACATTCCGGTCGCGTCGTTCAACACGAGCGTCTACTCGGGCCAGTACAGCGAGATGATGGACACGTTCGGGACGGTCGTCCCGTACGTCGGACAGAAATTCGTTCCCGCAGGCGTGGCCGTCGGGCTCACGGGCTACGAAATCGCGTCCGAGAAGAAGGGCGGCGACAAGATCGTCGCGCTCCCGACGACGTCTGCACCCGGTCACCCCGCCCTCTCGGCCCGGGCAGAGGGTATCAGGCGGGCGCTGGAAGCGCAGGACAACGTCGAAGTCCTCGACACGCTGAACGTCAGCGGCGACCAGGCGAAGGCGATCAACCGCGTCAGCACGAAGTACTCGGCGAACCCCGACATCAACCTCATCCTCGGCACCGCGCTACAGGGTGCAATCGCCGGGGGTCGCCTCGTCGAGAACGAGGGACTCCAGGGCGAGATGACCGTCGGTGGGTTCGACCTTCCGGAACCGACGCTCGAGGGCATCCGGAAAGGGACGATCGACTTCACTGCGGGACAGGACCCCTACAGCCAGGGCAACATGCCGGTGCAGATGATGTGGCAGTACATGGAACGGGGCATCCCGATGAAGGACTTCAACACGGGCATCTCCATCATCGACGAGTCGAACGTCGACTTCGCGTCACGTCGCTCCGGGTCGTGGCCCGACCTGCAGCAGTGGCAGGAGCAAAACTACTAGCCGCGGCGCAACCCGACGACGGCCGCCGTCCGCTGTCGTTCCGTATCCGTCCCCGCACGCATCCCTCGACCAGCTACGCCTGTGTGAAGGCTTCTACCGGCCGCTTTCGGCGTGTTGGGCGAAGCGAACACCAATGTTTTATGTGCGATGACTTCGACTGCACACGTATGGCAGAAGTGGAAGCACCAGCCTCTAGAACCTCGGGATTAGGGGTCGTCGGAAAGGCTTTTCAGAGCCGGGAAATCGGCGCAATCCTTGCCGTCGCCGTACTGTTCGCGCTGGGGAGTTTGGTTCGCGCGGACGTGTTTCTCAGCACGGACAACCTCCTTGGAATCGTTCGAAACACGGCGGTGACCGCGCTCATCGGGTACGGGATGACGCTTCTGATGGTGTCTGGCGAGTTCGACCTGTCGGTGGGGTCGTTGATGGGGGTCACGGGAGCACTCGTCGCCACGATGTACACCGGCGGCATGCCGATCACGTTCGTGATCCCGCTCGTCCTGTTCTTCGCAGCCATTTATGGGCTGTTTCAGGGACTGCTCATCACCAAGCTCGGACTGCCGTCGCTCATCGTCACTATCGGGACGTTGACGCTGTTGCGCGGGACGAACCTCGTGATCCTCGGCGGTCAGACTGCGTCGATCGCGACGGACAACATCCCACCGCTGTTGTTCGCTACCGGAGGCGTTCTCGATTTCGGCCAACCGATCCTCGGGATCGAACGCTTCCCGATCCAGATCATCTGGACGCTGTTGTTCCTCGGTATCGCGACGTACGTGCTGAACAAGACGGTCTTCGGCTACCGGTCGAAGTTCACCGGCGGCGACCAGGAAAGCGCCGAACGCACCGGGATCAAGACCGAGCAGGTGAAGATAATCAACTTCATGATCGTCGCGCTGCTGGCCGCCTTCGCCGGGATGGGCCAGCTCGCGTTCACGAACGCCGTCTCGCCGACGACGGGACAGGGCGTGGAACTGATCGTCATCGCGAGCGTCGTCATCGGCGGTACCAACCTGTTCGGGGGAGAAGGGTCGATGTCGGGTACCTTCCTCGGTGCCCTCGTGTTCGCGCTCACGCAGAACATTCTGGTCCTCGCGGGCCTCGGCGTCCGCCTCTTCCAGGTGTTCACGGGCGTCTTCATCATCGCCGCGGTCCTCGTCGAGGTGTTGAGCCGCGACCTCCGCATCGAGTACCTGACCGACGGCTACCTGACGCCCCTTCGGCAGATCGTCACGAAGACCGAGTCGTTCTTCGAGTACGTCAGGAGCGACGTGCAGGGGATCGACAAACCGCTGGTGTTCACCACGGTCGGCACGTTCGTCTGGGCCGTCGTCGCGCTCGTCTTGCTCACGGTCGGCGACGCGACGGTCGGGTTCGACTTCTCGTTCCTCATCGTGAGCCCAGGCGTCGCCTCGATCGGCACGATGCCTCTCACGGCGCTCATGGTCACCGCGGGCGTGCTCCTGCTAACGGCGATATTCACGCACGCTGCGGCGAAAGCGTTGGGTACGCGTCGCGACTTCGACACGACCCTGCAGAGCGTCATGTACAGTTCCGCCCCCAGCGTGCTGGCGTTCGTCCCGGTGTTACTCCTCGGCTGGAACTTCATCGTGCCGGTCGTGCTGGCGGCGACGCTGGTCATCGCCGTACCGGCGCTGTACCTGCTCTACCAGTCGACCCGCATCCTCCACGAGTTCGACGGCCGAACCGCGCTGACGGCGGTCACGGCGACTGTCGTTCTCTGGCTGCTCCTTGGCGCGTACGTGGTCAGCCAACTCGGGGCGGCCTGACTCTCACCGCTACTTCCTCGCCGCTACCTCCGTTTTACCCCCGCTCCGGTCGGCCGAACGCTCGACGCACCGACGAGTAACTTCCGTCGGTTGGGGCCGGATCCAGAAGTTTTATGCCGTTTTGTGACGCGTGATATGCTATGTCACAAGCCGACGAGTCCAGTGTCGACAGTGGCGTGACTGTGCCCGCCAGTCCGGACCTGGACGACCCCGATACGATTCTCTCGGTGCAAGACGTTTCGAAACACTACGGCGGCGTCGTCGCGCTGGAGGACGTCAGCCTCTCGATCCGGGAGAACGAGGTCCTCTCGATCGTCGGGGACAACGGGGCGGGCAAGTCTACGTTCATCAAACTCCTCTCTGGCGTGATTCCGGCCACCGCCGGCGAATTCCACATGCGTGACCCGGAAACGGGGGAGATGGAACACATCGTCCTCGACTCGCCGTCGATGGCCAAGCGAGCTGGGATCGAGACGGTGTTCCAGGACATGTCGCTTTCGCTGCAACACGACGTCGCTGCGAACGTCTTCATGGGCCGGGAGCCGCTGAAGCAAAACTTCGCCGGCAAAGTGCTCCGTCGCATCGACCGTGAACGCATGGAACGGCGCTCCGTCGAGGCGCTCGACGAGATCGGCTTTTCCATCGACCCGAACGCGACGACCGCGGAACTCTCCGGCGGGCAACAGCAGGCGATCGCCGTCGCGAGGGCGCTCATCTCCGACCCCCGCGTCGTCATCCTCGACGAGCCCACCGCGGAGGTGTCCGTCGAAGGGTCCCGGAAAATTCTCGACCTCATCGAAGAACTGCAGGCGTCGGGCAAGACGGTCATTTTCATCACGCACAACCTCGAGGAGGTGTTCGACGTCGCCGACCGCGTCGCCGTGCTTCGGCAGGGAAGCCTCGTCGCGGAACTCGAAAACGACGGCACCATCGACCGCGAGGACCTCGTCGGTCACATGACCGGCGCGATCCAGGCCTGATTCGAGGAATTCGACCCACGTTGGCGTCGGTTGCGACGCCGGATTCTCGCCGTTACTCCCCGTTTCTCACTGACCGCCAGTAGTCGACGTTCTGCTTGGCGTGGACCAGCGTGTCGGTCGTCTGCTTTTCCATCTCGATGGTGACGTGCCCGTCGTAGCCGACGGCGTCGAGGGCGTCGGCGACCCCTTCGAAGTCGATGCGGCCCTCTCCGAGGTCGGTGTAGGCGTAGTACAACAGCGCGACGTTTGCGAGATTGAAGTCGCCGGACGTCAGCGCCTCGATGTGGTCCTCGTAGCCCGGCGTCGGCTCCACGTCCTTCAGGTGGACGTACTCGATGTCGTCGGCGAACCGCTCGATGCCGCTGGTGACGTCCCCGGCCGGGTAGTTCTCCTCGTACGGATACTGGTGGGCCGTGTCCCAGAGCAGGCCGAGGTTGTCCGGGCACCGCGCCAACCACGCCTCGACTTCGTCCGGCCGCTCGACGTGCGTCGCGCTGTGGTGGTGGAGCACCGGCGTGACGCCGGCCTCGGCGGCGGCGTCACACACTTGCCGGATCCAGGCCTCGACCTGGTCGTCGTCATCGACGAGCCCTCGCTGTGGCGGGAGCATGCCGATGAACTCCGCACCGAGTTCGGCTGCGGTGTGTGCGCCCTCTGCAATGGTGCGTGCCTCGGCGTCCGACTCGAGCCAGCCTCCCATCAGCATGTACAGATCGAGGTCGTGTTCGGCCAGTCCGTCGGCCACGCGGTCGACACCGTAGTCGGTCGCCTCGCCCAGGCTCATCTCGACGCCGTCGTACCGGCAGGCGGCGATCTCTCGAAGCCCGTCTTCGAACGATTCCTCGTCGTACATGATAGTGGTGTATCCGAGACCCATGCTTCCCCTAAACAACGTCACCGCACCCGCAAATAGATTGTGTCACCGGTCGCCGCGCTCGGTTCGCCAGCCTCGCGCGGTGCTACCGTGACTCCAGCCGGGAGAGGCTCCGGAGGAAGTCGCGGTTTCGCTTCGCGTGGACGAGCGTCGTTTCGGTGACCGTGTCGACTTCGATGGTCCGGTGCCCGTCGTAGCCCACGTCAGCCAGCGCGTCGCGGACGCTGGCGAAGTCGATGACCCCCTCGCCGAGGTCGACGAACGCGCCGAAGTACGTCATGATGCTGTCGTAGTCGACCTTGCCGGCGGTCAGGTTCTCGACGTGGCTCCCGAAGTCAGACGGCGGTGAGATGTCCTTGTAGTGGACGTAGGCGATGTCGTCGGCGAACCGCTCGATGCCCTCGCTGACGTCGCCGTAGGCGTAGTAGTGACCGGTGTCGAACAGGAGCTCGAGTTCCGACGGCCCGTCGTCGAGCCACCGGCGGATCTCCTCGGGTTGTTCGACGTGGGCGCCGGCGTGGTGGTGGATGACGGGCGTCACGTCCCTGCTGCTGGCGGCCGTTCCGATGTCGTCGAGCCACTGAGCGAAGGTCTCGTCGTCGACGATGCCTCGCGGTGGCGGGAGGATGCCCAGGAAGTTTGCTCCGAGGTCGGCAGCGACGTCGATACCCTCGACCGCCGCGGCGACGTCGTCCCGGTCGTTCAGCCACCCTGCCATCACACAGTACAGGTCGACGTCCCACGTGTC
The DNA here is from genome assembly GCA_964523745.1 of uncultured Halobacteriales archaeon. Classification (GTDB taxonomy): domain Archaea; phylum Halobacteriota; class Halobacteria; order Halobacteriales; family Haloarculaceae; genus CAZGAX01. The sequence goes on from CAZGAX010000030.1 coordinate 13,775, forward strand.
GAGCGTCTCCGCCAGCCGGTCGCTACCGATCGCACGCACTTTCGGCAGTCCGATCTCCACGCCGTCGTAGCCACACGCGGCGAGGTCTCCGATCCCTTCCGTGACGACTTCTTCCGGGTCGTAGGTCAGTGTCGCATAGCCGATTCCCATACTAACGTGGTCATCCACCACTCACAAAAGGGTTTCCGGTCGACCCCCCTCGCTCGGCCGGGGCGGGTGCGGACAATAGCTATTTACGTGATGCTGTCGTCTGTCGTACTATACGGCCATGAAAGCGTTAGTCATCGATGCGGAGTGGAACCCAAAGTCCGAGTACGCGCTCAGCGACAGCGAACGGGAGACGCGAAAGGCGCACAACAGCGCCCAGGTCTGGCAACACCCGGCGGTGACGGTGGAGGACCGGGACCGGCCCGAACCCGCCGACGACGAGGTCCTCATCGAGGTCGCGTACGCTGGCATCTGCGGCAGCGACTGTTCGATGATCCAGACGGACGAGGAGGGCTACATGCACTACTCGGCGTACACCAAGTTCCCGAACGTCACCGGCCACGAGTTCTCCGGCACGGTCGTCGAGACCGGTGACGACGCCGACCTGTTCGAACCGGGCGAACCCGTGACCTCCGAGGTCGTCGACTACTGTGGCCGGTGCCAGCAGTGCCGGCGCGGATTCCACGGTCACTGTGAGAACTTCGAGCAGGTAGGGTTCACCGTGCCGGGGGCGTTCGCAGAATACGTCGCGGTCCCCGAGAAGATCGTCTGGAGCGTCGAGTCGCTCGAGGAGGCGTATCCGGACCGCGACACTCTCCTCCGGGCGGCCGCGACCATCGAACCGAGTACCATTACGTACTACGGGATGTTCGGACGGGCCGAGGGTATCTGGCCGGGCGACTACCACGTGTACCACGGGACGGGCCCCATCGGCCTGACGGGCATGAACGTGTCGCGTGCGTCCGGCGCAGCCAAGGTCATCGGATTCGAGCCCTCCGAGGAGCGACGAGCGGTAGCCCGCGAACTCGGGTTCGAACACGTCTACGACCCGACCGAGCGAGACCCCGTCGCGGTCGTGGACGACGTCACCGACGGACGTGGTGCGGACGTCCACCTCGAAACGTCGGGTGCAGTCGAGCAGACCTACCCGGTGATCGCAGACACGCTGGCCGAACGGGCGAACGTCGTGCACATCAGCAACGCCGGGAGTCGACCGCCGCTGAGTACGAGGAAGTACCAGGGGAGTAGCGCGCAACTCTACGGCTCCGAAGGTCACACGGGCCAGGAGGTCTATCCGCACGTGATTCGACTGATGAGCGCGGGTTACCTCGACAACCTCCCGATCGTCACCTCGACGTACCCACTCGAGAAGGCCGACGAAGCTCTCGAGCAGGCTTCCCGGCGCGTCGACGGCAAGGTCATGATCGACGTCTGAGATACGGCGACTGCGACCCGGAAGGAGCGCGAACGGGCCGATTTTCCACCCCAACAGCTATTTGGGCCGCCTCCCATGGCGTAAGCATGACGACGGAAGTCGACCGAATACTGGTAGCGATCGGACCGAGCGACAGAGGCCACGTCGACGACCTCCTCGACTTCACCGAGGACATCGCGGGTCCGGCGGACGCCACGGTGTACCTCCATCACGTGTTTACGCAGGACGAGTACAGCCAACTCGTGGAGAGTTTGGGAGGCAGTTCGGCGACCGAACGGCTCCAGCCGGACGAACTCGCGGCCCGTCACGACGACATACGGACTCCCGCGGACAGGCTCCAGGAACGGGACATCGAGGTACAGATCCGGGGTACTATCGGCCGCCCCGAACGGGAAGTCGTCCGACTGACCGACGATCTGGACGTCGACCTGCTGGTGATCGGCGGCGAGGGCAAGTCGCCAACCGGCAAGGCCGTCTTCGGAGACAAGTCACAGCAGATCCTCCTCAACGCCGGTTGTCCGGTGACCTACGTCCAGCGCGACGAGTGAGCCGGGGTCACCGACGCGGGCGGGACAGCACAGGTCGCCTTCTCCGGGAAATCGCACTCTCCGAGTTACTCACCTTTCGAGACACCCTCGTCTGGTAGCGAGGTACGGTCCCGGACAGAGCATAACGTCTCCCGAGAGGGCCACTAGCATACCAAGTTTTATGTAGCAAGAAATGATGTGTCCTACCATGGTGGATAGTGACAAGCCAGTGCGGCAGGTAGCGAATCGTTCAGCCAGCGGTCGGTCACGGCTCTCGCGTCGCAAATTCGTCGCGGGTGCCGGCGTCGCGTCTGTCGGTCTCCTCGCCGGGTGCAGCGGTGGCGACGGTGGCGACGGCGGTGGCGATGGAGACGGTGGCTCCACGGACGGCGGAGGCGGGAACACGGCCGACAGCGTGTCGGTCGCCGCTGTCGGTGGCGGCGAAGGGACGTTGTTCAAGAACCTCTGTAAGGAGTACGTCGAAGACGACACGGGCGTCACCGTCAACGTCTCGCAGTTCCCGTACGCGAACCTGTTCGAGAAGACGAGTTCCGTCCTGGAGTCCAAGTCCGACGCCTACGACATCCTGTTCATGGACGACCCGTGGTTCCCGCAGTTCGCCTACTACGTCGATCCCATCGAACAGTGGATGCCCGAGTCGCTCCCGCGCGACCAGATCATCAAAAACTGCATCGACGTCGCCACGTGGCCGGCCCCCGAGGGGCCGACCGTGCCCTCGGCCCAGGGGATGGACCAGAAGGTTCGCGGCCAGGTCGTCGTCGGCAACTCCCAGTTGTACTGCTACAACAAGGCGTTCTACGAGCAGGTCGGGGCGAGTACCCCCCCGGAGACGTGGGACGACGTCCTCGCGGCCGGCAAGAAGATCGAACAGCAGGTCGACGGCGCCCACGGCTACATCATCCGGGGCAAGCGCGGCAACCCGATCAACGCGAACTTCTACGGCCTCGGCAATTGTAAGGCAGGTGATATGTTCGACGAGAACTGGAACTACCGCTGGGACGAACAGGTCGGGGTCGACACCCTCGACTTCTACGTCAACGACCTGAAGTCGATCTGCCCGAGCGGGGTCGCCTCGTTCGACTCGGACGCCATCCTGAACGGCCTCGCCCAGGGCACGGCGGCCCAGTCCCCGGCCTGGCCGGCGGCAGCGTCGACCCTGCTCGACGAGGAGAAGTCCGAACAGTACGACAATCTCGAGTTCACGGTCATTCCGAAGGGCCAGCGCCGGGCGCCCCAGCAGGGCAACTGGATCACCGGCATCAACAGCTACACCTCCGACGCGAAGAAGCGGGCGGCCGGGAAGGTCATTCGGTCGTTCATCTCGGCGGAGGCACAGGACAAGTACGCCCAGATGGGCGGCGTGCCGTTCCGCCACGACACGTTCAAGAACAACATGGACCAGGCGCCGTGGTTCCAGGCGCTGTACGAGAGCCTCCAGACGTGCAAGTGGCGGCCGCGGACGCCGCTGTGGAACCAGATCGCCGTCACGCAGGGCAAGTACCTGAACACGGCGCTCACCGGTGAGATGTCGCCCTCTGAGGCGCTGACCAACATCAACGACGAAGTCGAGAACCTGCTGCAACAGGCCGGCTACTACGAAGGATAACGCTACCTCGTCTACTCACAAATGGCATCTGAAACAGAGAGCGACCCGGTTGCTGGCTCGTTCGAGGACGAACTCGGCGTCAGCGACGGGTACGCCGAGCAGGTGTGGCTCTGGGTCGACGACCACCTCAAGTGGCTCCTGACGCTGCCGGCGGTGGTCGTCCTCTTTTCGCTCACGTTCTATCCGCTCCTCCGGGCGCTGGACATGTCCGGCCAACGGTTCTTCCCTGGCGGCCGGACGGTCGCGGTGGGCATCCAGAACTACGTCGGTCTGTTGAGTAACGACACGTTCATCCACTCGATGTGGGTGACGGCGAAGTTCATCGGGATCGCGGTCGGCATCGAGTTCCTGCTGGGCTTCGCCATTGCCCTCCTGTTGAACAAGAAGATCAAGGCGCGGGGCATCTGGCAGACCGCCATCCTGGTCCCGATGATCCTCTCGCCGACGGTCATCGGGCTGGTCTGGCGGCTCATGTACGCCCCGAACGGCCTGCTGGACTACATCTACGCGAACTTTCCGCTGACGGCGAACGCCACTGTCGGCTGGATCAGCGACCCGTCCGTTGCGCTGTACTCGGTCATCATCACCGACGTCTGGCAGTGGACGCCGCTCGTGGTGCTGGTGATGTTCGCCGGGCTACAGTCGATCCCGGACCACCTCACCGAGGCGGCGATCATGGACGGTGCCTCGCGGCGCCAGCGGTTCATGGACCTCACGCTGCCGTACCTCAAGTCGCTGATCGTGCTGGTGTTGATCATCCGCGTCGTCGACGCGCTGCGGGTGTTCGCGAAGGTGTACATCCTCACGCGTGGCGGTCCGGCGAGCGCGACGAACGTCATCAGCATGCAGATGTACCGCGAGGCGTTCCGGTTCGGTAACTACGGGCAGGCCTCGGCGATGGCCATCACCCTGCTGCTCGTCGTACTCGTACTCGCGATGAGCTTCGTCAAGATCGCCGACATCGAGTTCTAACCATGGCAACGGAACAACACACGGAACGGGACGCACCGGTCGCGGAGAAGTCACGGCTCGCGAAGTACCACGAGAAACTCGTCGAGACCGGCCTCGCCAAGACGACGATCTACGTCGGGCTCGCGATCTTCCTCGTCTGGTCGCTGTTCCCGGTGTACTGGATGGTGACCGCGACGCTGAAGACCCGGCCGGTGCTCCTGTCGTTCCCGCCACAGTGGATTCCCTGGGGGATGCACTTCGAGAACTTCGCCCAGATGTTCGCGGCACGGCCTGCGTTCTGGCGCTTTATCCTCAACAGCGTCATCGTCACGGTCGTGACGACGGTGCTCGCGACGACGATCGGCGCGATGGCCGCCTACGGGTTCGTGGCGTTCGACTTCCCCTACAACCTCGACTTCCACCTGCCCTTCTACATCCTGTCGACGCGGTTCATGCCGCCGATCGTCACCATCATCCCGCTGTTCATCGTGTTCCAGAACTTCCAGCTCGTCAACACCTTACACGGGCTGATACTGGTCTACACGATGTTCAACATCCCCTTCGCGGTCTGGATGATGAAGGGCTTCTTCGACGAGATTCCCGAGAGTCTGGTCGAATCCGCGATCATGGACGGCCACACCCACGCCGGCGCCTTCTTCAAGATCGTGCTCCCGCTGGTCAAGCCGGGGCTGCTGGCGTCGGCCATCTTCTCCATGATCATCACCTGGAACGAGCTACTCTTTGCCATCATCCTGACGCTGAACAAGCAGTCCATGACGCTGCCGGTCGGCCTGGCGGGCTTCGTCGAGAAGTACGCCGTCGAGTGGATCAACATGAGCGTCGCCGGGACCATCGCGCTGGTGCCGGTCCTGCTGTTCGCGTTCGTCATGCGAGAGCAACTCGTCCGCGGCTTCAGCATGGGGGCGGTCGGCAAATGACTGTCGCGTCGCCCGCCGTCGACTCGCGTCGCCAGCCGAACACCAGCGGTCACTCATCCGATCGGAGGTGCCACTGACAATGGTCGACATCACCTACAACGACATCAAGAAGCAGTACGGAGACGAACTGGCGGTCGAAGACATCAACCTCACCATCGAGGACGGGGAGTTCGCCATCCTGCTCGGCCCGAGCGGCTGTGGCAAGACGACGACGCTGCGCTGTCTGGCCGGGCTCACCGAACCCACCGAGGGGACGGTCGAACTCGGCGGCTACGACGTGACCGACGTCCACCCGAAGAACCGGGACACGGCGATGGTGTTCCAGAACTTCGCGCTGTATCCCCACATGAACGTCCGGCAGAACATCGGCTACCCGCTGAAGGTCGCGGGTATCGACGCTGACAAGCGCGAAGAGCGCGTCCAGGAGGTCGCCGAGATGCTGGAAATCCCCGAACTGCTCGACCGGGACATCGACAACCTCAGCGGCGGGCAGCAACAGCGCGTCGCCCTCGGACGGGCGATCATCCGCCGGCCGTCGGTCTTCCTGATGGACGAGCCACTCGCGAACCTGGACGCGAAGCTGAAGATGAGCATGCGGTCGCGGATCAAGGTGCTCCAGCGCGAACTCGGTATCACGACGCTGTACGTCACCCACGACCAGGAGGAGGCCATGTCGTTGGGCGACAAACTGATCGTCATGAACGACGCCCACGTCCAGCAGGTCGGCTCGCCCGACGAGGTGTACCACGAGCCCGCCAACCGGTTCGTCGCCGGGTTCATCGGCAGTCCGGCGATGAACTTCGTCGACGTCTCGTTCGACGGGACGACGATCACGGCCGACGACGCCCCCGACGATTTCAGCGTCGACCTCGACGACCAGGTGGCCGACCGCTACGCCGACTACGACGCGTTCGAACTCGGTGTTCGGCCCCAGTACTTCGAGGTCCACACCGAGGAGACGCCCAACACGGTCGAGGCGACCGTCGAAGTGACCGAACCCCAGGGCGACGAGCAGATCATCGACCTGATCGTCGGCGACGAAGACGGCGACCACATCGACCTGCGGGTGTTGGCACCCAGCACCATCGACGCCGCGCGTGACGACACGGTCTGGCTGGAGATCGACCAGAAACTGGTCCACGGCTTCGACCCGCAGACCGGCGAGCGCATCGAGGGTGAAGACGACTTCGAGCGGACGAGTGCGGCCACGTCCTCGGCGGACTTCAAGACCCAGACGTAGTCTCTGCCTTCGGTAGTGGGGCCGACGGTGCCTCCCCCCTCCGAAACCGATACGTCGGCAGGTACACACGCAACCAGTACCGGTGGCCGGTCGAGCGCCACTGACACCGTTACCCATGAAAGCAGCACGTCTCTACGGCGAACGCGACGTTCGAATCGACGACGTCGACCCGGGTGAAGTCGGACCAACAGACGTCCGCATCGACGTCGAAGCGTGCGGGATCTGCGGGACTGACCTGCACGAGTACGAGGAGCCGGACCTGACGCCGGCAGCGCCACACCCGAAGACGGGTGCGAGTCGACCGCTCACCGTCGGCCACGAGTTCAGCGGCACCGTGAGTAACGTCGGCCCGTCGGTCTCGAGACTCGACGTCGGCGACCGCGTCGCCGTCCATCCAAACATCCCCTGTCACGACTGCGTCTACTGCGAAGAGGGCGAGTACAACCACTGCGAGGACGCCGTCGCAGTCGGGCTCGAGACGGGCGAGGGCGGATTCGCCGAGAACGCCGTCGTCCCCGAACAGCAGGTACACGTGCTTCCCGAGAGCGTCGAGCTGTGGGAGGGCGCCCTCGTCGAACCGCTTGCCGTCGGTCTCCACGCCGTGCGGCGGTCCAGTATGCGGGCCGGCGATACGGTGGCCATCTTCGGCTGCGGGCCGATCGGACTGACGGCGCTCGACGCTGCCAATCGAGCAGGCGCCAGGCGGATCTTCGTGTCCGAACCGAACGAGAGCCGACGGGCGATCGCGGCGACGCTCGGCGCCGACGTCACCCTGAATCCGCTCGAAGACGACGTGGTCGAGACGATTCGAGCGGCCACCGACGGCGGAGTGAACGCGGCGTTCGAGTTCGCCGGGATCGAGGCGGCGTTCAACGCAGCCGTCCGGAGCGCTCGCCGGGGCGGTTCGATAACCGTCGGGAGCGTCAACGACGACGCGGTCACCACGGATCTGAACGAGGTCGTCCTCGCAGAGCGCACGGTCACCGGCACCTTCTGCTACGGGTTCCCGCCGAGGTCCTTCCGGACCGAGTTCGACGCCGTAATCGACGCGATCGCCGATGGCGCGATCGACACCGACGTTTTCGTCACGAACCGCATCTCCCTCGACGAACTCGTGGAGGTGGGCTACGAGGCGTTGCTCGACCCCGAGACGGACGACGTAAAGATCCTGGTCGAGCCGTGAGGTGACCGGAGCGCCGGCAGTCCACCCGTCTCGAAACCGTAACCACTTCGAGGGGCTACCGCCATTCCCGAACTACCTGCCATCTGAGCGAATCACCATGGTCGTGATCGAACTGAGCGCCGGACTCGCCGTCCTCGCAGCCCTGTGCTCGGCGCTCCAGGCGCTATCGGTCGAGTACGGACTGACGAACGGCGACGTCGCGTCGGACCGGTCGGCGCCGCTCGCTGCCGCCGTCCTCAGCATCGTCGTCAGCGTGGCCGTCTTCTGGGCCCTCTTCGTAGCCCGCGACGGGACCATCGCCGGGCTGTCGCCGGTCGAGGCGCTCCCGTTCGTCGTCGCCGGCCTCGGCAATCCGGCGGCGTTTCGCCTGCTCTACTTCCGGAGCATCGACCGCATCGGGGCGCGCATCTCCGCCGCCGTGGTCAGTGCCAATCCTGCCATCGCCACGGTCCTCGCCATCCCGCTGTTCGGCGAGTCGGTCACGCTTCTCACCGGCCTCGGACTGGGCTGTATCGTCGTCGGCGCGGTCGTCCTCCAGCTCACGGACCCGTCGGCGGCCGACAGCACGGACATCCTCGAAACCGAACTCTCCCGCGTCGACCCCGGCGACCTCGCGTTCCCGGTGACGGCGATGGTGCTGCTCGGCGTCTCCTTCGTCCTCGTGGACCTGGGCCTCCAGGGCTACGACGACCCGCTGCTGGGCGCCGCTCTCGGCCAGACCTCGGCGCTCGTCGGGTTCGTGGCGCTGTTCGGCGCCTCGGACCGCATGCGCCACCGGGTGGTCGTCCGCGATCCGGTCGCCGTCGGGGCGTTCGTCCTCGCCGGGCTGTTCGTCGCCGGAAACTGGCTCGCCTGGTTTTCCGCGCTCCAGCTCGGAACCGTCGTCACCGTCGTCCCCCTGGCGAACACCTACCCGCTGTTCGTCGTCGCCATCACCTACCTGCTCGTCAGGCAGGTGCCCAAATCGCCGCGCGTCCTCGCCGGCATCGTCGCCATCGTCGCCGGCGCGACGCTGATGCAGGTGGCCTGAGAAGAGAGTCGGGGCCGCTCGTCACTCGAACGAGACGACCGTCTTCATCGTCGCCGGCGAATCCTCGAACGCTTCGTGGGCGTCTTCCACGTCGTAGACGCCGGTCACCAGGGAATCGAGGACCGATTCGTCGACCGCGCCGAGCCACTCGGCCGCCGACTCGAAGTGCGACCGGCGGGCGTTCACGACGCCGAGCAGTGCCTTGTTGCCGGTGACCAGCTCCGCCTGGAACTTCCCCGCGTCGACCTCGACCGTCTGCGAACCGGGGATTCCCTGGAGCGTGGCGACGCCGTTCGGACCGAGGGCGTGGACCGCGTCGATCGCGTGTTTCGGGTAGCCCGTCGTCTCGAAGACGAAGTCGGCGGGTTCGTGTACCTCGGCGAAGTCCGCGAGCGGCGTCTCCCGCGAGTCGACGTAGGTGCCGCCGACGCTCTCGACGAAGTCGATCGTCGGATCCGGTCGGTCGCGCCGGCCGAGACAGTACGTTCGCTCGAACTCGTCACCGGTCGCAAGCCGGGCGAGGGCCAGCAGGCCGAGGTTGCCGTTGCCGAGGACGAACGCCGCCTCGGGATTCCAGGTGAACGCTGATCGGGCAGCAGACGCCTGGTCGAGTGCCTTCTCGACGATGCTCGCCGGCTCGGCGAAGAAGCCGTACTCGGCGCGGGCCTCCGGGACGCGGACGAGGTACTCCGGCTTCCGGGTGAAGTACTCCGCCATGTAGCCGTGGGCCGAGCCGATGCCGCGCTCGTGGAACGTTCCCGGCGGCGCCACGTCGAGTTCGCCGGACCGTGCCCACCGCGACTCCGGGTCGGTCGGCTCCCGAACCAGCGGGGCGACGACCGTCCCTTCGGCCAGGTCGGTCCCGTTGGCGTCTTCGACGACGCCGACGGCCTCGTGGCCGATGACCAGGTGGTCCTCGCCCTCGGGTGTGTCTCCGCCGACCTCGCCGGCAACGATCCGTCGGTCCGAGCCGTCGACGCCGACGCGAAGCGTCCGAACCAGGACCTCGCCGTCGGCTGGCGTCGGCCGCTCTTTCTCGATGACCCGTACCTCCGGCCCGTCGGGAGAGAGTGCTACGGCTTGCATTCGTCGATTTCGGGTTGTTCGGGCCGGTTCATAACTGTTCGGCCGGACGGGGTCCTGCCAGCGAAGCCCTCCGAACACTACTCGACGCCTACGCCGACGACCCGGTCCGAACCGCCTCTCCGTGGTAGGCCCGGAACAGGTCGGCGATGAGTTGGAGGTCGTCACGCGCCTCTTCGAACGTGGTTTCGACCTCGGCCTCGCCCTCGGCACACCGGACGAACTGCTCGATCTCGCGCTTGAAGCTCTCGTCGTACGAGGGAGTGTGGACCGTGTCGGACAGCGTCTCGATGCCCTGTTTCACCCGGAGTTCCGTCGGGGTGTTCTTGATGAAGGGGTTCGAGAAGTCGACTTTGACCATCCCGTCGGGGCCGTCGACGCGGATGAACTCCTCGAACCACTTGCGGTCGGAGTCGCCCGTCTCCAGCGTACACCGGACGCCGTCCTCGTAGACGAGGTGGGCCGTGGCGTAGCGGCCGTCAGCGAAGACGTCGACGTGGTCGATCCGCTTGACGTCGCCGAACAGCCCCCGGAGGGCGTTCACGTCGTGACAGAGGTGTTCGAGCTGGAAGTCGTAGGCGTCGACGAGCCAGTCGTCGTCGGTGCCGATGGCTCTCTCCACGTCGGCCCGGCGCTTGGCGACGCTCTCTTCGATCATGTCGTCGGGGGGATTGCCCTCGACGATGTCGTACACCTCCTCGACGATGCGGAAGTGGTCGGGGTCGACGTCGTAGGCCGTGACGAGGTCGATTTCCTCCAGGTCGTCGATGGCCGACGCGGCCTGCTCGTAGGCGGGGTCGTACCGTTTCATGTACGCGACCATCGCCGTGGCGTCCGAGTTCCTGTCGGCCTCGACCATCCGCTCGGCGTCTTCCGGTTCCGTGGCGAGCGGCTTCTCGACGAGCGTGTCGATGCCCGCGTCGAGCGCGTCGACGACGACGTCGGCGTGAGCGTGCGACGGAGTGAGGACGTCGACCGCGTCGAGGTCGTCTCCCTGCTCGTCGAGCAGCGCTTCGTGGTCCGCGTAGACGTGGGGGACGTTGTACCGGTCGGCGAGTTCCTGGGCCCGGTCCTCGGCCGGGTCGACGAGGGCGTGGATCTCCGCGTCGGGAATCTCCGCGAGGTACGGAATGTGCATGACTTGTGCGACTAGCCCACAGCCGATAACTCCGAATCGCATACTATCGATCTGTCGGCAGATCCCGTTAATAGTTCCGGTGACGCGCCCGTTTCCGCTGATGCGGGGCTGGGGGGATTGGGGAATGGAATCCGGTGCGTCGTGGAAATCGTTTTGTAGCTCCGCGCTCCCGTTCCGGTATGACCTACGAGATAGTCGTCTCCGATTCGAAGGTCATCGACCTCGAATCAGGGCAGACGGCGTTTGCCGACCTCGACGCGAGGCTCCGGACCACCGAGGCCAGGGACCCGGCTGCCCTGGTCGAGGAAGCGGCCGGCGCCGACGGCCTCATCGCCGACGCCAGCACGCAGGTGACAGGAGACGTTCTCCGCTCGCTCGACTCGCTCCAGGTCGTCGGCCGATCGGGCATCGGCGTCGACAACGTCGACCTGGAGATAGCGGGGGAGCTGGGCATTCCGGTCGTCAACGTTCCCGACTACTGTCTCGACGAGGTCTCGGCCCAGGCGCTCGGCATGTTGCTGGCTCTGGCGCGGAAGCTTCCGCAACTGGACAGGGCCGTGAAATCCGGCGAGTGGGACTGGAGTCCCGCCCGGCCGATTCGGCGCATCGCCGGCCAGACGGTCGGCGTCGTCGGCTTCGGCAAGATCGGGCGGGGCTTCGTCCGGAAACTCCGGGGCTTCGACGTCGACGTGCTCGTCCACGACCCGTACCTCTCGGCGACCGACCTCTCGGGGTTCGACGTGACCCGTGTGGACTTCGACCGGCTGCTGACCGCGTCGGACTACGTCTCGGTCCACGCGCCGTTGACCGACGAGACGCGCGGTCTGTTCGACGCCGCTGCCTTCGAGGCGATGCCCGACCACGCCATCCTGATTAACACGGCCCGCGGCCCGGTCGTCGACGAGGACGCGCTCGTCGCGGCCCTCGATGCGGGGACTCTCGGCGGCGCCGGCCTGGACGTCCGGGACCCCGAGCCACCCGAGGACGACCCTCTCGTCGAGTTCGAAAACGTCTTGCTCTCGCCTCACGCCGGCTTCTACTCCGAGGAAGCCCGGCAGGAACTCACCCGCACCGTCAGCGAGGACGTCGCCCGGGTGCTCCAGGGGCAGGCGCCGCGGAATCCGGTCGAATCCTCCGACGGCTGGTAGTCCGCCGGGCGCCACGAATTCGGGTTCCTGACGGCTAGCTGTGTCTCGTTACCACAGGGTATTTGTGCCATCTGTGATTGACAGGATACTATGAGACTATACCGACGAGATGTCCAGCAAGACGTCAGGGAACTGGGTTCGCTACTGGGCGAGGTGCTGGCCGACCAGCGGTCCGACGACGCCCTCGAGACGGTCGAGACGCTCAGGACGACGGCCATCGACTACCGACGGGGGGACGGGCAAAGCCGCGAGCCGCTGGTAGCTGCACTCGACGACGCCGACCCCGACCGGGCGCTCACCGTCGCCAGAGCGTTCACGACGTACTTCGAGCTGATCAACCTCGCGGAGGAACGCGAACGGGTCCGGGCCCTCCGCGAGCAGGCACAGGCCGGCGTCCCCGACGACGGTCTCGAGGAACTGGCCGACGCCCTCGCGACGGTCGACGACGAGACGGCCGAGCAGGTTCTCGACGACGTGCTCGTCGAGCCGACGTTCACCGCCCACCCGACGGAGGCGCGCCGGAAAACGGTCAAGGCCAAGCTTCGCTCGGTCGCGGACGACCTCGAGACGCTCGACGAACGGCTGGTGACCGACAAGGAGGAGTCACAGCTCGAACGCGACCTCCGGGCCGAAGTCGAGAGCCTCTGGCAGACGCCACAGGTCCGGGAGCGCCAGCCCGAACCGTTCGACGAGGCGCTGAACGTCCAGTGGTACCTGGAGAACGTCCTGTTCGACGTCGTCGGCGAGTTGTACGACGAACTCGAGACCGCCCTCGACGAGCGGGTCGGCGACGTGACGCCGTCGAAGCTGCTGGAGTTTCGGTCCTGGGCCGGCAGCGACCGCGACGGCAACCCCTACGTGACGCCCGAGGTGACGACGAAGACGCTGGAGCGCCAGCGGTCGGTCGTCCTCGACCTGTATCGAGAGGAGATAGCGGAACTCTCGGGCGTGTTGAGCCACGACGGCGAGCGGATCGACCTCGGCGATACGGTCCGGGAGTCGCTCGACGCCGACCGGGAGCGGTTGCCGAAGGTTGCCAGCGAGGCTGCCGACCGGTACGCGAACGAGCCGTACCGCCAGAAGCTCATGCTAATGCGCGAACGGCTCGACCGCGTCGACGATCCCCGGTCCGGCGGATACGACGACGCCGCGGCGTTCCGCGAAGACCTGGAGACCCTCGCGGCCGACCTCCGGGCCAACGGCGCGGAAACGGTCGCTGAGCGCCACGTCGACCCCCTCGTGCGCCGCGTCGACACCTTCGGGTTCACGCTGGCGAGTCTCGACCTCCGCGACCACCAGGAAAACCACACCGAGACGCTCGTCGAGGTGTTCGACCGGCAGGGCGTCGACTACCGGGGAATGGACGAGGCCGAGCGCGTCGAGTTCCTGACCGACGCGATCCTGTCGGACACGTCGATCGTCGACCTGGCAGACACCGACGGCCTCGGCGGGACGGCCTCGCGGGTGCTCCGTCGGTTCGACGCCCTGGCAGACTGGCAGCGCGAGTACGGCGCCGACGCCATCGACACGTACTGCATCAGCATGTGCGAGGAGCCGAGCCACGTGCTCGAAGTGCTCTTCCTGGCGAGCGAAGCCGGCGTGGTCGACCTGCCGGAGTACTGCGGGCTGGACGTCGTCCCGCTGCTCGAAACCCAGTACGCCCTCTCGGGTGCCCGGCGGATCATGGGGACACTCTTCGAGAACGAGGCCTACGCGAAGGCCGTCTCGGCCCGCGACGACCTCCAGGAGATCATGCTCGGCTACAGCGACTCCAACAAGGAAAACGGCTACCTCGCCGCCCAGTGGTCGCTGTACCGCAACCAGAAGCGGCTGGCCGCCATCTGCGACGACTACGACGTGGACCTCAGGCTGTTTCACGGCCGTGGCGGCTCGATCTCCCGGGGCGGCGGGCCGATGAACGACGCGATGCTCGCGCTTCCCACCGAGTCGGTCACCGGCCAGATCAAGTTCACCGAGCAGGGCGAGGCGATCGCCGAGAAGTACGCCAATCCCCACGTCGCCGAGCGCGAACTCGAACAGATGTGTAACGCCCAGGTCCGGGCCCGGTTGCACGCCGTCGAGAATTCGGCCGAACCGGTCGCAGACGAGTGGCTCGCGGCCATGGAGACCGCCGCCGACGCCGCTCGCGCCGAGTACCGCGACCTGCTCGATACCGAGGGATTCGTCAGCTACTTCGAACAGGCGACGCCCATCACCGTCATCGAGGACCTGAACCTCGGGTCCCGGCCGGCATCGCGGTCCGACGAGCGGAGCGTCGAGGACCTCCGGGCGATCCCGTGGGTGTTCTCCTGGACGCAGGCCCGCTGTGTCATCTCGGGCTGGTACTCGCTGGCGACCGGTCTCGGCGCCTACCTATCCGATGGCGGCGACGTCGAGACGCTCAGGGAGATGTACGACGAGTGGCCCTTCTTCCGGGTCATGCTCGACAACGCGGCGCTCGCCCTGGCTCGCACCGACATGGAGATCGCCAGCCAGTACGCCGACCTGGCCGACCCGGCTCTCCGCGAGGAGTTCTTCGGCCGGATCCGTGCGGAGTACGACGACGCCGTCGACCTCGTCCTGGAGATAACGGGCCGGGACTCTCTGGTCGGGGGCGGGTGGCTCGAAGAGAGCCTGGAGCGGCGCAACCCCTACGTCGACCCGCTGAACCTCTTGCAGGTACAGTTGCTGGACGAGGACGAGTGGTCGGAGGCGGACGAGCGGACGCTACGACTCACTGTAAAGGGCATCGCAGCCGGAATGAAAAACACCGGGTAACGGGAGGCGAGTCCGGGGACGAACCCCGGCAGTCTACCAGTCCATCCAGTCGGGGTCTTCACACCGATGGCGCTCGTCGATGGCGTCGATCCGCTCGACGTCCTCGGCGTCGAGGTCGAGTTCGAGCGCCCGCCGGTTCTCTTCGATGTGGTCGAGGCTGCTCGACCGCGGGATGGCGGCCACGCCCTCTCGGGAGAGCAGCCACGCGAGACTGACGACGGCCGGCGTCGTGTCGTGTTTGTCCGCGACGTCGACGATTTCGGGGACGTCGAACACCTTGCCCTGGGCGAGCGGCGAGTAGGCGACGACGTGCATGTCCTCCTCGCGGCAGACCTCGTAGAGGTCGTCCTGGGGGAGCAGCGGGTGCATCTCGACCTGGTTGGCAAACAGCGGCGCGTCGACCAGGTCGACCGCGTGTTCCACGTCCGCGACCCGGTAGTTGCTCACGCCGATGCGGTCGACAGTCCCGGCCTCGTAGAGCTCTTCGAGGACCGGGAGGACGGTGTCGATATCCTCGGCGCGTCGCGGCCAGTGGTGGTACAGCAGGTCGATGGTATCGACGCCGAGCTTCTCCAGGCTCTCGTCGACGGCGGTTCTGACGTACTCCGGCGTCTTTTCGGGCTCCTCGAAGTGGGCGACCTTCGTGGCGACGAAGAGGTCGTCGCGGTCGACCGACGACGCGTCGATCGCGTCGCCGACTTCCGACTCGTTGCCGTAGAGCCGCGCCGTGTCGACGT
>CAZGAX010000031.1:0-28744 GCA_964523745.1 uncultured Halobacteriales archaeon
TGACCGACGAGATGCTCGACGCCCTGGGCATCGTCGATACGCCCGACGTCGCCCGGGAACGGTTCCGGGCGCTCTGTCGACGGCCGGTCGTCGACGCGCCGGTCCTCGTAACACCCCGCGGGGCCCGGGAAGACCTCGTCCAGCGCACGTACACGGAACTGTCTCCGGATCGGCTCTGATACTCCAGGTCGTCTCTGACACTACGTCCGGCCTGTCGGCTGGCTCGTCACGTGGGCCGGTTCGAGGCGGGGCTCGACCCGTGTCATAACTTATATATCTTGCTGGGGGGTAACACAGCCCGAGGCTATCCGAGGCGAACGATACGAACGAGCGAATAGCAGTCCACGGATTCGAAAATGATGATCAACCGGGCAGAGATGGTAATCGAACCGGGCGTCCGTCCGATTCCGGACGGGGCCCGACGACGGAACGAACGGAGGAACAGATCGTGATCGTCGGCGTACCGGCCGAGACGGACCCTGACGAGACGCGAGCCGCACTGAATCCACCTGTCGCGTCTCGACTCGTCGACAGGGGTATCGAGGTGTGCGTCCAGTCTGGAACCGGCGGTGGGTCAGACTGGCCGGACGAAGCGTACGAGGACGCCGGCTGTGACGTCGTCGCCGCTCGCTCTGCGGTTTTCGAGCGCGCCGACGTCGTCCTGCAGGTGCGTGGCCTCGGAGCAACGGACGACGCGGACCCGACGGCCTACCGGGAGGGGCAGGTCGCGATCGGCCTCCTGGGACCGTACGCTGTCGAGAACGACGACCTGGAGACCATCGCCGAGCGTCGGGTAAGCGCCTTCGCCCTCGAACTCATTCCGCGGATCAGCCGGGCCCAGAGCATGGACGCCCTGTCGTCGATGGCGAGTCTCGGCGGCTACAAGGCGGCAGTGAAAGCCGCCGAAGCCCTCCCAGAGTTGTTCCCGATGGAGATGACGGCCGCGGGCACCGTCCAGCCGGCCGACGTGTTCGTCGTCGGCGCCGGCGTCGCCGGGCTAAAGGCTATCGCGACGGCCGAGCGGCTGGGCGCCTCGGTCAGGGCCTACGACATCCGGCCCGAAGTCAAGGAGGAAGTCGAGAGCCTCGGCGCCGACTTCGTCGAACTCGACCTGGAGACCGACGACGCCGCAGACGAAGAAGGCCACGCACGGGAACAGGACGAGGAGTTCTACCGGAAGCAGCGCGAGATGATGATCGACGTGGTCGGCGACTCGGACGTCGTCATCACGACGGCCGCCGTTCCGGGCGGGGAAGCCCCCGAACTCGTCACCAACGAGATGATCGAGGGCATGGACCCGGGTTCAGTGATCGTCGACCTCGCGGCCGAAGGCGGCGGCAACTGCGAACCGACTGTCGCCGACGAAACGGTGACCCACGAGGGCGTCACCATCTTCGGGCCGACCAACCTCCCGGCGACTGTTTCACACACGGCCAGCCAACTGTACGCTAACAACCTCGCGAACTTCCTCGACCTCCTGCTCACGGACGAGGCCGACCTGGAAATCGACCTGGACGACGAGATAATCGACGCGACGCTGCTGACGCACGATGGAGAGATACGCAATCCACACCTGGACGACGAGGAGGAAGCGGGCGAAGACGACGAAACGGGCGACGAGACCGATGAAAATGCTACCGAGACACAGAAGGCGGAGACCGATGACGACTGACGCTCTGCGGAGGGAAGCATGACGTTCGTCGAGAACCTCACGCTGTTCGTCCTGGCGGCGTTCGTCGGCTACGAGGTCATCACGAAGATCCCGACGAACCTGCACACGCCGCTGATGTCCGGCGCCAACGCGATTTCGGGGATCACCCTCATCGGCTCGGTGCTGGTCGCTGGCTCCGGGTCGACCACCCTGGCGACCGTCCTCGGCTTCCTGGCGGTCGTGATGGCGACGGTCAACGTCGTCGGCGGGTACTACGTGAGCCACCTGATGCTCGACCAGTTCGGCAGCGGGGGGAGAAACTGAGATGACGGGCGTTCTCGCGGGCTTGCCGTCGTCGGTCCTCTCGCTGTCGTACCTCGTCTCGGGCGTCCTGTTCATCCAGGGCCTGCGGGACATGACTCACCCCCGGACGGCCACCCGAGGAAACCTCATCTCTGCCGGGGGCATGCTCCTCGCCGTCGGCATCACCGTTCTCTGGTTCGAGATACTCTCGCCGATAACGCTACTGGCGGGCCTGGTCGTCGGCGCCGCGGTTGGCCTCTGGCTGGCAGTCACCGTCGAGACGACGGAGATGCCCCAGCTCGTCGGCCTGTTCAACGGCTTCGGCGGCGGTGCGTCGGTCCTCGTCGCCGGTGCCGAGCTGATCGACCACGTCACGACCGGTGGGATCGCCTCGCTGTCGGCTGGACTCACGGCCTCGGCGGCCGTCGCCGGCATCATCGGCGCCGTCACGTTCTGGGGTAGTCTCGTCGCCGCCGGCAAACTCCACGGCTACCTCGGCGACGTTCGCTACACCGGCGAGCACGCCACGAAGGTCGTCTTCCTGGGACTCGCCATCGCCGGCGGTGCGTTTCTGGTCTTCCAGCCGGACATTTTCGGACCTGCACCGCTGGCGGAGTGGCTGCCGTCCTACTGGTTCCTCGTCGCCGCGGCGTCTGTCCTGGGAGTCTTGCTGGTCATCCCGATCGGCGGCGCCGACATGCCGGTCGTCATCGCGCTGTTGAACTCCTATTCGGGACTCGCTGCCGCGACGACCGGGTTCGTCCTGAACAACACGGTGCTGATCGTCGCGGGGACGCTCGTCGGCGCGTCGGGGCTGATCCTGACGGTCATCATGTGCGAGTCGATGAACCGCTCGCTGCCGAACGTGCTCTTCGGCGGCTTCGGCGAGGATACGTCGGACGAAGAGATGGACGAGATCTACGAGGGCAACATCACCTCGACGTCCCCCGAAGAGGTCGAGATGCTGCTGGACACGGCCAACCGGGTCGTCATCGTGCCTGGCTACGGGATGGCCGTCGCCCAGGCGCAACATGCCGTGGCGGAACTCGCCGAAGTGCTCGAAGCGAACGGCGTCGACGTCGAGTTCGGCATCCACCCGGTCGCCGGACGGATGCCCGGCCACATGAACGTCCTGCTGGCCGAGGCCGACGTCCCCTACGAGAAGTTGAAAGACCTCGAAGAGATCAACCCGACGTTCTCCCAGACCGACGTCGTCATCGTCACCGGGTCGAACGACGTCGTAAACCCGTTGGCGAACGAGGACGACTCCAGTCCGATCGCCGGGATGCCGATCCTCGAGGTCTCGGATGCACGGACTGTCATCGTCAACAAGCGGAGTCTCAGCCCTGGCTTCTCGGGTATCCCGAATCCCCTGTTCGCCAAAGACAACACCCAGATGCTGTTCGGCGACGCCAAGGAGTCGATGCAGGACCTCGTCTCCGAGTACGAGGAAAACCACTGAGACGCCGGCCTCCCCGCCGTCCCGGCGACGGCCGCTCCACAGGTGGCTCCGTCACCCCCGATTATAATCTCCCTCGCGTCGTGGTCGGCCCATGGAAATCGTCGCTACCGACGACTGCGAGGAACTGCTGAGCAAGGCGACGGTCAAGCGCTCGCTCTCGGCGGCGCTCGACACGACTGAGATCGCCCTGAACTACTACGAACTCGCCCCGGGGGACGCGTTCTCGAACGCGCTGCACGCCCACTTCGACCAGGAGGAACTGTTCTACGTCCTCGACGGGACTGCGACGTTCGAGACCGACGACGGACAGGTGACCGTCTCGGGTGGCCAGGCGGTCCGGTTCGGTCGGGGCGAGTACCAGCACGGCTACAACGAGCACGACGAACGGGTCGTCGCGCTGGCAATCGGCGCACCGAAAGAGTCGACCGACGTGAAACTGGCCTGTCCCGACTGCGGCGAGCGGACGCCACCGGACCGTCGTTCGGAAGACGGCGGCGACGCCCTGGTCTATTACTGTGGCAACTGTGAGGCGGAACTCTCCCGGATGACGTGACAGCGAACTGCCGGGAGGTTTACGCCCCCGGCGCCCCGCCGTAGTTCCATGGCAGCCGAGTACACCGTGACACACCTGGCCGACGTCGACCCCGAGCCATCGGAGGTATCAGGGACGCCGAACGTGAACCTCGCCGACGTCCTGGGCTGTACCGAGATGCGTCCCCGCGTCTGGTACCTCGACCCCGGAGACGCCACGAGCTACCACCGCCAGGCAAAACAGGAGGAGGTGTACTTCGTCCTCGAGGGACCTGGTCGGATGCGACTGGGCGAGGAGACGCTGACGCTCGAGGAGGGCTCGGTGGTGCGGGTCCCCCCGGAGACACCCCGCCAGGTCCTGAACGACACCGCGGACGAGCGCCACGAGTGGCTCATTATTGGGGCGCCCGCCGTGGCGGATGACGGTCGACCGCTCGAACAGTAACGCTCGCGGCCTCGGAGTTGTGGGTGCGTGAGACCCCGGCCGACCCGGAGCGAGTCCATCCCGGCGTCCAGCGTCGCTACGACGCTCTCGGTCCGCCAGGAGGTGTGACGGCCACGCCGAGGATCAGAACGAGGTCGAGCGGCAGACCCGTGGGTGACAGCGACGAAACAGTGATATCGGAATGCACCCGTGGTCCTGGAAGCAGCCGACTAGTCACTCGAACTGCTCGATCAGAGCCGGGACGACTTCGAACAGGTCGTCGACGATACCGTAGTCGGCAATGTCGAAGATGGGCGCGTTCGGGTCGGTGTTGACCGCGACGATCGTGTCGGCGGACTTCATGCCGGCGACGTGCTGGACGGCGCCGGAGATGCCGATGGCGACGTAGACGTCCGGCGTGACCGTCTTGCCGGACTGGCCTACCTGGCGGTTCTGGGGCAGCCAGCCGTTGTCGACGATGGGCCGAGACGAGGCCAGCGTCGCACCGGTCGCCTCGCACAGTTCCTCGATCAGGTCGAGATTCTCCTCCTCGTCGATGCCCCGGCCGATCGAGACGATAAACTCGGCCTCTGAGATGTCGACGTCACCGCCGGCAGCCTCTTCGAAGCCAGTGACCGTCGACCCGACCGCCGAATCGTCGACGTCGAGGTCGACCGACTCGACGGCGGCGTCGCCGGCCTCCGTCGCAACGGACCACTCCGTCGGACGGAGCGTCAATACGACGTCGTCGGCGTCGACCTCGTACGTGGTGGCCACCTTGCTGCCGAACTCCTCTCGCGTCACAGAAAGCGGGTCGACGCCGTCGATGGCCGTCACGTCCGTGACGAGCGGTCTGTCTAGCCGGTCGGCCGCCGCCGGGGCGTAGTCCAGCCCGTTGGCCGTGTGAGGTAACAGTAGATAACTCGGCTCGACCGCGTCGACGAGCTGCGCGACGGCCTGGACCTGGACGTCGTGGTTGAACTCGTCTCCGGCGGCGACCGCGTGAACGGTGTCGACGCCGGCCAGGTTCAGTTCGCTTCCGAACGTTTCGGCGTCGCCGCCGACGACGGCGACGTGAAGCGACCCGCCCGTTTCCTCGGTGAGGTCGGCCCCGGCCGTCACGAGTTCGAAACTCACGTCGCGGAGTTCGCCCTGGCGGTGCTCGGCGACTGCGAGGACGTCACTCATGCCTCGACCACCCCCTTGTCACGCAGGAGTTCAGCCAGTTGTTCGCTGGTCTCGTCGGCGCTTCCCGACCAGACAGTCGCCTCGCCCTCGGACTCCGGTTCGGTCATCGCCGTCCGCTCGAGCGAGGATTCGAGGTCGTCGGGCGACAGGTCGAGGTCGGCGAGGGCCACGACGTCCAGCGGCTTGGACTGGGCCTGTCGAATCCCCCGGAGGCTGGCGTACCGCGGCTCGTTGATCCCCGTCTGGATGGTGAACACCGCCGGCAGCTCCACCTCCGTGACCTCCTCGACACCACCCTCGAGTTCACGGTGGACCGAAGCGACGCCGCTCTCGGCGTCGACGTCGAGTTCGTTGACCACGGCCGCCCACTCGAAGCCGAGGCGAGACGCCGTGGCGACGCCGGTCGCCGCGAAGGCTTCGTCGCCGGCCTGGACACCAGACACGACGAAGTCCGGGTCTTCCTGCTCGGCGACCGCGGCGAGGAGGCTGGCGCGCTCCCGCGGCCCGACGGTTTCCGCCCCGGCCAGGCCGTCGTCCCAGACGCGGATAGCCCGGTCAGCTCCCTTCGCCAGCGCCTGGCGGATAGTCTCCTCGGCCCGCTCGGGGCCGATGGTGACCGTCACTACCTCGACGTCCTCGTCGGCGTCCTCGGCGAAGCTCACTGCCGCCTCGAGGGCATAGGCGTCCCACTCGTTGAGGTCGTACGCCACGTACTGGTCTGGTATCTCCAGCCCGTCTATTTCGAATTCGTCTTCTAACGTTGCCACTTCTTTGACCGCCGCCAGGACTCTCATATGGTACCAAACGAGAACGCTGAAATTCTCTTAAACATTGTGTTCTCCACGTCACGTGGCCCCTCCGGACCCGGTGTCCGGAGTCGCGAACGGCCGACCAGACGCGGGGATCCGTGACCAGCTTCTCACCGGCCAGTCCTCATATGAGCCAGCTGGTCGGCCGCAAGCTGAGAGGATTGGCTCGCTACGACTTAAACATCAGGAATATTGGTAATCTCATAAAATATAAAAAATATGAATGTTCGGGGCCGACTCACCATTTAAAATGCTGCACCCCCCTTCCAACTCCAATTTTATAATAATTATATACTTTTTACAAATATGATCAAATATAGCGCCCTATTTGAGGAAAAACATCGGATCTGAAACGTACATTTGCCCGGACAATACCGGAATTGCCTCCGACGCGGGGATTCTGAGGGGTAATACTTCGGATGAAGGAACGCGTTTTGCTGGGATCTCACGTATCGTCCGTCGACGAAACGCCTCTCCCCGGATGGCATTGGCTCTCAGAATTCAGATATAATGAAACCTAGTATTATATGTTATTATGATATTTGCTCTCTTTAGCGCCGTATGGACGTGCCTGTCTCCAACAATGAATAATTTGGATCGAAACAGTCGACGGTTTAGCGGTCGGATTCACCTCGGGATGAACGACTCGAACCGCGTCCGGAGTATCCGAGATCCCGAACGCCATCACAAGTTACCCCACCGAATTGAATTAATACCGTCCCCGGCTACTACCAGAGAAACAGATGGGCCACGTCTACTTACCACCATCCCGGGGACAAGCAGTTTTCGCTCGATTTTGTGAATCGTATCCGCATGAAGCGAAGCAAGTCTATGCGGAAAAGCACGAAGAGCTTTGGAAAGACTTCGTCGAAGAGGCCGTGGAGAGAGCTGGCAAGCCAGAGCTGATGGATTCTCCTGGGCTATCGAAGGGAGAGTTTGCGGAAGATGTTCGCGGACTAGAATGACCGAAATAGGCTAGTCTTGAAGCGTAGCTACTGTTCGTCCCGTTTCCTCGGCTTCCTCGCTCCGCGACATGTGGTACGTCGCGAGAGCTTCTTCTACCGCCTCTTCAAGACTCATTGGGCAATAGGATCTTGGACATTAGCGCGTATAAACTCTTGCATGAATTCGCTGCTCTTTCGAGAGCCAAGATTTCCCGGAACCTTGAGTCTCCATTCCGACTGATGTCGTCCCGCTCCTTGCTCCTTCGGGCGTACCCTATGCTAACGTTGATATCAATAGATAGCTATTTTATAGCAGCTTGAATGCCAGAATGTGACCGATGTGGGGAAGTCGAGTCCCTACCCCACAACTGCAATTACTGCGGTCGCACGCTCTGTTCGAAGCATATCCTCCCGGAAAACCACAACTGTGCCGGCCTCGAGCGAACGAAGACGCTCGGGCCCGAGTTTCGGTCGGAGGAGTCCAACAGCATATTCGACGTCGCGGGCTCTATCAACATCCTCGGAGGAAGCGAGGATGCAAGCGACGCTCAACCTCGCGAGCGAACCACCAGCTCTACCGAACCCGACTACGAAAGCAGCCCAGATGTAGAACGGGATGGGTCTATTGCTGGCCACCCCTCGGATAACCCTCGTAACAAGTCGAGTCTTCTGAGGTGGCCGCGGAAGATGGTTATGGGTGTGGGAATCGGCAGTCGGTACAGAGGGGACTGTCCAAACTGTGGCAAGTGGGTGTCGATGCGGCGTTCCGAAAGATTCACGAGGTGTCACCGTTGCGGTTGGAAGCCTGGCCTACCGATTCTTCGCATCGTCACGCACTGGCCAAATTGGTATCTCTGGAAGCGACGAGCAATCCGATGGACGAAATTGGCCGTGTTGCTCGTCGGTATCGTCGGAATATTGGCCCTCGTCATCGGAGCAACCACGGGCACGGGCATCCCGGCGATTGATAACACAGCAACCGACATCGCGGAGGCCGTTGGCGTCGGCGGATGGGCTAATTCAACGGCGGATGAAACCCCCACCGCAAGCGGGTCTTCTGGCGGAGCGGGGCAACAGCAACAGCAGCACCCACCGCCCAGCGATAGAGCGAACGAGCCTGAACCAATAACCCCTGCTCAGATAGAACAACGCATCCACTACTTCGTCAACCAGGAGCGGACAGAGCGGAATCTGGGTGCGCTCTCGTACGACGACCGGCTAGCGGATATTGCCCGATCGCATAGCCGAGATATGACCAGCAACGGATATTTCGCTCACGAATCACCGGATGGAGAATCTATGGAAGATCGCTACTCCGCTGCCGGCTACGAGTGTTGGGTCCCGATCTCGGACAACAGATACGCCGTCGGGGCAGAGAATATTGCCTACACTTACGCATACGCTACTGTTCGAACGGACAGCGGGCAGCTAGTAAACCACGGTGGCAACGAATCCGAGATAGCCCGTGGTATCGTTCGACAGTGGATGAACTCACCCGACCATCGTGAGAATATTCTACAGCCGCATTGGCGTTCAGAAGGGATCGGTGTTGCTATCGCTCAGGTCGATGGAGATGTTCGGGTGTATGCGACTCAGAATTTCTGCTAAATTCTAGTCTGGTCTCCCCGCTGTTCATGGCCGCCATGATTTCGGGATTGGTGGCTCGGTGATGAGGTATCATCACACGGGGCTGAGTGGGGGTAACTCCTCGTCATCGCCACCACGTAGCAGTAGCTGATTAGCGTACAAAAGTCATCGGTACGCCGGTCGCCGGCACTCTCCCGCTGGCGACAGTACCTCTGGTGCCGCCGTCGGTCGTTCTTCGGTTGGGTTAACGTGATTATCATTCGTGCAATTGAGATACTAATATCTCTGACTCGGAACTTTTATGCAAGGATGTTCCATCAAACCAGAATGTAGGGGGAGAGCGCTTGACCGGAAGCCCGCAGTCAACAGTCACCACTGTCGAGTGTCCCGAATGCAACGAACGCCTCCGTCAGCAGCGAACCGAGACAGTCTGCGAGGGATGTGGACTGGTGTTCGACGAGGACGCCATCGACCACGGTCCCGAGTGGCGTTCGCTCGACGAAGACCGGGATAGACGCCGAACGGGAGCACCGCTTACCGAAACGAGACACGACAGGGGACTGTCGACGAAGATCGGCTTCGAAACGGAGACCTGTGCGTCGGCCGAGCGTCGCCGCCAACTCGTCCGGATGCGTCGACAGCACAACCGGTCCCGGCTCGAGAAGAAAGCCGAACGGAACAGGGTGTACGCGTTTACGGAAATCCAGCGCATCGTCTCCGTGCTGTCTCTGTCCGAATCCGTGTGTGAACAGTCCTGTTCGCTGTTTTCCTCGGCACAGTCCGAGGAACTGCTCTGTGGGCGGACCATCGAGGGGTTCGCGGCGGCCACCATCTACGCGACGTGTCGGACGCAGTCGATAGCGCGGACGATCGAAGAAATCGTCGACGTTGCACGGGCCCAGCGGAACGAATTCATGGCCGCCTACGACGCCCTGAACAGCGAACTCGGCCTCCCGATCGGTCCGATCTGTCCGACGGAGTACATTCCACGGTACGCGTCGGAAGTCGACCTCCCGCAGCCGGTCGAACGCCGCGCCAGCGAGTTCGCCGTCCGCTTACAGGAGTCGGGTCGCATGGGTGGCAAAAACCCGAGCGGCGTCGCGGCAGCCTGCCTGTACAAGGCGGCGCTCGACGCCGGCCACGCGATCAAACAGAGCGACGTGGCCGAGGTCGCGAACGTGTCCCGGATGACGATCGGGTCCACCGTGAGCGACCTGGAAGCGTTGTCCGGTTAACGCTGAGTCGTTTGGGTTGCCACCAGACGCGTGTAGAAGTTCAAGGCAGATGAGCCGGCCATACCCTGTATGCTCGCCATCGCCGGTGCGAAAGGAGGCTGCGGGAACACGACGACCACGCTCGGACTCGGTGGCGCCTTCGCACGCCGGGGTCTGGAGACGCTCGTCGTCGACTGCGACCGCCAGCAGCCGGACGTCCACGTCGTGGCAGGCGTCGACAACGAACCGACGATAGCGGCCCTCGGTCGCGACAGGTCCTGGCGGTCGCTCGCCCAGGAGATCCCCGGTGTGCCCGGTCAGTACGTCGTTCCCGGCCCCAAGATGTCCGAATCGGTCTCGATCGAGACGGCGCTCGAAGCGGTCGACGCCGGTTCGACGCAGGTGTTGCTGGACTGTCCGTCGGGAGCGGGACCGGACGTGGTCGAACCGCTCTCGATGGCCGACGGCGTGGTGGTCGTCACGACCGGGACCGAACGGAGCCTGACCGACACGAAAAAGACCGTCGACCAGGCCCGCAAGCAGGACGTTCCGATCCACGGCGTCGTGATGACCCACTGCGATAGCGTGCCGCCCGAGTACGACTCGTACTTCGACCTCCCCGTGCTCGGAGTCGTTCCCGAATACTCCACCCCCCTCACGAACGACGCCGCAAAGGCCGTCTACACCGACGTCGTCGACGAAATCCTGGCGGACGTCGAGGGGGAACCCACGCAGGATGCAGCCGGCTCCGACGGACCTCACTCGGTCTCGGACGAAGCCGATTCCGCCGCGAACGGGCCGGCTGACGTCTCGGTCGCTTCGTCGGCCACGGCGCCGTCAGCCGGTGAGTCCGGCGAGTGGCGCGACGTAGGTGGCTTCGAAACCGGCGTCGACTCACTCGACGAAGCGGTCGGCGGGATTTCACCCGGTAGCATCGTCGTGCTCGAAGCGGACCCGGCGAGCCAGTCCGAACAACTCCTGTACCAACTGACCTCGACGCGGGGGACGCTGTACCTCTCGACCGTCCGGACCGAACCGGTCGTCCGGGACGCGCTGCGAGCCGCCCCGGTCGACGTCGGCAATCCGACGGTTCGGACCGTCTCCCAGGGGGCGGTGGCCGAAGCCGAGCAACTCCTCTCGGAGGTGCCCGACCGGTCGAACGTCGTCGTCGATTCGATAGGCGCACTGGAGCGGGCGGACCGCGACGAGTACGTCGATTTCCTCAACACGCTCAAGGAACACCTCGTCGAGACGAGTAGCCTCGCAGTCTTTCACTCGCTCTCGCGCCAGTCGGTGCCGGACAACCGGTCGACGACCAAACAACTGGCCGACGCGGTGCTGACCTTCGAGTCGCGACCGGACGGCCACGACTGGCTGTCCGTGCCCAAACTGCGCTCCAACGGCGCGTACTCTGCGCCGCTCGAACTGCGACTGGGCGGTCGAGCCGAGACGGATTCGTCTCCCCCGGAGTGAACGACAATCAGGCGAGTGACAGCGACAGCTGCTGTTCGCTCTGGGCTATCGTCTCCGCGATGCGCTCGAAGGCGTCGACCGCCACGCAGTCGGGTCGGTGGTCCCGGAGAGGGACCTGGGCTTCCCGGGCTTCGCTGACCTCCATGCGCCGGGGAATGGCCGTCGTCGGCGCGCCGAACTCAGCTTCGATCAGGTCGGTCATCTCCTCCTGGGCCTCGGAGGAAACTTTGTTCAGGACGACGGACACGACCGGTGTGTCGAGTTTCGTGGCGACCTTGTGCGTTCGGATGGCGTTGACCAGCGCAGCCCGCTCGGGCATCGTCACGAGCACGACTGCGTCGGCGCTGTGGATCTGGTAGCCGACGTCCCGCGCCAGCCCGACGGGGCAGTCGATCACGACCCACCCGTACTGTCGCTTGACCAGGTCGACGACCTCGGGGAACCGGTGGAGGTCCGCTGCACGGGTGCCGGCGATCGACCGACCACACGGCAGTACGTCGATCGAACCGTGGGTGTCGATGGCTTCCATCGGCGACGCTCGGTCGGCTAACACGTCGTGGAGGTCGGGCCCCCGTCCTCGGGGGAGGTCCGGGGTCGTCAGGTCGGCGTCGACGACCAGCGCGCCGAGTTCCCGTGCGAGGTTCATCGAGACGGTCGATTTCCCCACGCCTCCTTTCCCGCCACAGACTGCGAGTTTCATTGGCCGTGGTTCGAGACGGTGCGGTCGGGTGCCCACTCGTCGAGCGACGCGAGGATTTCCTCGGGCGACGCCGTGCCCTCGTCGGCGGTCCGCGAGACCGACACGAGTTCGAGCGGCTCCCGGTCGGGCTCCGGTGGTGCGGGACTCGCGTATCCGACGCCGATCCGTCGTCCAGGTTCGATGACCTTCTCCCAGGTCTGGCCCTGCCACTCCGGGGCCGTCACGGCGCCGTGTCGTGGCGGCCAGACGGGCCCGTCGAGCCGGTTTTTGAGTCGAACCAGCTGTGGCGTCCGCCTGTCGTTGAACACGACGGCCCTGACGAACGTGACGTCGTTTCGCCGGGTCGCGTCCACCTCGATGTCCACCATACGGTAGTTGGTCCTGTG
Source organism: uncultured Halobacteriales archaeon (assembly GCA_964523745.1). Classification (GTDB taxonomy): domain Archaea; phylum Halobacteriota; class Halobacteria; order Halobacteriales; family Haloarculaceae; genus CAZGAX01. The sequence continues at coordinate 12,673 of CAZGAX010000031.1, forward strand.
TTCTAATTTAAACCTCTACACGCCTGTCACGGGTACCACGTGCTGGAAACCTCGACGGGACCGAAGCGTTCTCCCACACGGCCCGTCAATCGCCCGTTATCCCTGCGAGAACGCTACGCTCGCTCTCCGACTCGGGACTGGCGCGCTCGTCGTCCGGCGAAGCGCCGTTCACCGGCTCTCGCTCGGGTTCGTAGTTCGCAAAGCGGTGCAGTCCCTCGGGCGTTCCGAGGACGTGAACGGTGTCGCCGGGTTCGAGCGTCTCGTTGGCAGCGGGGAACGGAATCCGTTCGCCGTCCCGCTCTATCACGAGCACGGTCACCGGGAGCCAGTCGGCAAATTCGCCGTGGAGCGGCCCACCCTCCTCGACCGTCGCCTTCGTCACCGTGGCATCCGTTTCCCGCAGGGTAGCGACGAGTTCGTGGACGTCGCTCGGTTCGCCAGACCGCGCCAGTAGCCGGTACGTCTCGCCGGGCGTGACGGCGTCGACGTCGTCTGCATCGACTGCCAGCGTCGTCACGTCGCCGTCGGTTGCCTGGACGCTTCCGGTCGCGACGGGTTCGTTCGAGCCGTCGCCACGCGGCCACAGCTCGACGGGATCGCCCGTGCTGGCGTCGGGCGCCGGGTCACCCTCGACCGCGAGTGCGACGGTTCGCGGCGCCAACAGCGGGCCGACGCCGCCGGGCTGGCGACCGACCGCGAGCGACCTCACCGTCCGGTCGTCGTCGACGTCGACGTGGACCGAATCGACGTCGAAATCCCGACGAATACGGGCTCGGAGCCGTGATTCGAGCGCCGCGTTCGACAGCCCCTCGGGGACGACCAGTTCCCGGCCCGCAAGCCGTCGTTTCGTCGACTTCCCGACCGTCGCATAGCCGGCGAGGTCGGCAATCTCGGCCGGGAGTTCGACCGGGGTGACCAGTGCAGCCGACTGGAGTATCGCCGCCGCTTCGCCCGACGCGTCGATCGCGGCGACGTCGAAGACGTCCCGGGCGACGTGGTCGCCGAGCCGACGCCCGACCTCGGCACCCACGCTACCGGTGACGAACACGCCGAGCAGGTACGCCCCGGTCCCGTAATAGACGATCTCGGTACCGGCGACGAGACTCGAGCCCGATACTGCCGTCGCGTTGAGCACCGCGGCAACGGCGCCCAGTCCGAGGATCGCAGTGACGCCGACCGGCGTCGAACGCGCACTGAGAGCCCGAAAGACGAACGCGAATGCCGTCGCCACGACGGCAGCCAGGAGGCCAAAGCCGAGTATTCCCAGCAGCGCCGCCTCGGTCCAGCCGGTAAGCTGGAGGGGTGCGGCGGGCACCGTCACGACGTCTCACCCCGTCGGTTTGCGGTGGCCGCCTCGACGATAGACGGAAGCGTTCCGTCGTCGTTCGGGCCGACGAGAAACGCCTCCCCACCGTCCTGGACGTCGGCCGCGTCCGGATCGAACTGCCACTCGGCCGCGTCGTCCGCGTCGGCGTCGGTGGAACGAACGCACACCACCTCGAGTTCGTCGGACGCGTCTGCTATCCGCTCCCGGCTCCGGGGCGTCAGTTCGACCTTCCGAACGTCGTTGCCGGCCTGCCGCAGGTGGGAGAAGGCCTCGAACGCCGGGTTCCCGTCCCGTGGTGAAACCGTGATTCGAGCGTCGTCGGGGTCGAGCACCCGTTTCGCGTCGTCGGCCGGCATCGCGATGGTGACGCCGCCCCGACCGTCGTCCGTGCTCGCTGCCGGCGCGTCCAGAATCGTCCCGGAGACGGCTGCGTCGTCGATCGAGACGGTCACCTCGTCGCCCCGGGCCACGCCGGTCGGAACCAGGGCGTCCACCGCGACGGCTCGCCAGCCGTCCTGGACCCGTTCGGCGAGGGCCTGTGACGGTGGCGCGGCGGCGATGGCGAGGCGTGCCCTGTCGTCGACCGACACCGAGACCGCCGAGAGGTCGTACTCTGTTTCGAGGCGGTCTGCGAGCCGCGCCTCGATTTCGGACAGCGGCAAGTCGGCCGGAACCCGCCACGTCTCGGCTTCGAGTGCGCTCCGGAGGTCCTCTTGCAGTGGCGGGTGGCCATCGACGTCGGCAACCGTCCCGGTCGTCGTGAGGACCACCTCGCCCGACCCGTCCACGTCGTCGAGCGCCGCCGCCGAGAACGTTCGGTCGCTCCTCGTCGCTGCCGAGAGATCCCGGGGGAACCGCTCCGCGAGCGCCGCTCCCTGGCTGTTCGCGTACAGCGCCAGCAAGACCACGACGATTCCAGCGACGACCAGCCGAGGCACAGCGGCCGGTCCGCCCGACAGTAAGCCGACTGCGTACGCGTTGACGCCTGCCAGCGGCAGGGCGACGCCGACCGAAACGATCTTCTTCAGATCGACGCCGAGATACGTCGCGCCGGCGCTCACCGCCCCGACGACGAACGCTGGCAGGACACCGACGAGGACGCCAAACGAGATCCCGATCAGGACGTCGACGTGCAGCGTCATGGCTGTCGGTGGCGAGTCTGGTCCGGGCGTCGCCTTCCGCCGCCCTGGTTGGCGATTCGAATCGTCGGCGTGTTCGTCTCGTCTGCGTTCATTGTAGATGCGTGCTCCTGACGATGCGGGAGATCGTCCCCCAGCCCCGCTGTTCAGTTCCGCAGGACGGTGATCTTGGTGTTAGATTTCTTGTCGGCGAACCCGGAGTCACCGGGAACGCGTATATCGAAATTGAGCGTCCCCTTCTCCTGGTTCGACCGCCAGTTTAGATTGGAGTGTGAGATCGTAACATCTGTCTGCCCGTCCGGTCCGGTTGCACCGTTGTCCTTCACCGGACTTCCGAGCGAGAGCGTTCCGGATCCGGCGATGACCCGGGCTCCCTCGACGGGTTCGCCATCCGCTGTCAGGACGGTTACTGTAACCGTCATGTCCCCGCTCCCACCCGGTCCATCGACGATGGTGTTTGCGGGCTTGATATCGACTTCTGCCTCTCCGCCGAAGGAGAATCCCCCGAGGACCCCCATCATGAGACTGAGCGACGCCACGCCAACCACGAGTGCGATGACGAGCCGAATGGGGAGACCCTCGATAGCCCGTTCGTCGTCGAACAGCGAACGTTGTGAGCGCATGTCGGCCTTGGTCGCGTCCTCCTATTTAAACTCTGATCCGAAGTTACAAGTTGGGTAGACTGACTATCCGTTTCCGTGACGTTCGTCATCGGACGCAAGGACGGGGGACTGGACGCGGGGCCGTCCGGCCGGATCGGGTCCTATCGGGCGCTGGACGGGTCCAGCGGAGCGCCGCTGCACCTGGACATGGACGGACCCCACGCCATGCTAATCGTCGGCAAACGTGGCTACGGGAAGTCCTATACGCTCGGCGTGATAGCGGAAGCGCTGTCGCGGGCCGAGGCCATCGCGCCGGTCATCGCCGACCCGATGGGCGTGTTCCCGACGCTTGCGGAGATCTCTGACGGCGATCGGGTTCCGGCCGAGGTGGTGTCCGACCCGCAGATCAAGACGACGACGCTCGACCCCCGGTCGTGGTGTGCGCTGCTCGACCTCTCGCCCGAAAGCGGTGCCGGCGGCCTGGTCTGGCAGGCCGCCCAGCACGAGGCGTCGCTCGACGCGATGCGAGAACACGTCGAGGACACCGACGCACCCGGCGTGGACAAACGGGCGGCCATCAACCACCTCAATCTGGCCGAGTCGTGGGGGATTTTCGACACTGACGGGCTGTCGGCCAGGGAGCTGGGCGGGAGTGAAGTGACCGTGGTCGACGTGTCGGGGCTGGATTCGGCGCCGATGAACGCCGTCGTCCGGGGTATCGGCGAGGCGCTGTACCGGGCCCGGGTGAACGACGAGATCCCTCGACTCCCGTGGTACATGATCGACGAGGCACACACGTTCTTCCAGGGCGTCGGCAAGGCCGCCCTGGAGACGATTCTCACCCGTGGTCGGGCACCGGGTGTGAGTCTCGTCCTGGCGACCCAGCGACCGAGCGCCATCTCGGAGGTGGGCATCTCCCAGTCGGACATCATCGTCTCCCACCGACTCACCTCCCAGGACGACCTCGACGCGCTCGGCGCCGCCCAGCCGACGTACATGAAGTCCTCGCTGTCCGAGCGGCTGCCGACCGGCACCGGCGAAGTCATCGTCATCGACGACGCGACCGAGACGGTCCACGCCGCCAACGTCCGACGGCGGGACACGCCACACGGCGGGGACAGCCCCAGCGCCCGTGACGTCGTCCTCGACGACTGACCGCACCGGGAGACGTGCGTCGCCGGAACGGAACGTCCCGACCGCCCGCGTCGAGGTTTAAGTGCGATGACGGGTCCAGTTGGGATATGACCGACCTCGAGCGCCTCGACGAACGGTTGACCGCCGTCGAGCAGACGGTCGTCGACGGGGACTACCAGCTCGACGAACTCGAGGACCTCGCTGGCGCCATCGACGACCTGGAACAGATCGAGACGCGTCTCGACGACATCGAGGGCCGCGTCGCCGACCTCGAATCGCGGTTCCAGGCCGTCGAAGGATTCGTCGGCAACGTCCGTTCGGTCAACGACGAGGTCGAACAGCGGGCTGATACGGCACTCGCCGTCGTCGACCGCCTCGAAGACCGGGTCGACGACCTCGAAGCGCAGGTGCCCGTCGGTCCGGCAGTGGCCGGCGGCGGCTCCGATGGCCGGTCCGGGCGGGACGCTCCCGAGGACCGGGCCGACGAACTCGTCGCGTCGTCGGGAACGCACTCCCCGCAACTCGCAAACGGTGGCGGACAGGCCAGCGGAGGTGCTCGACACCAGAACGGGTCGGGTACCGGAGACCGGTCGAACGGCGCTGGGTCGAGCGGCGACTCGGGTCCGACGGGTCCCGACGTCGGTTCGGGGAGCGAGGGGTCGGGGTCCGGGACCGACGGGTCGTCCGTCGAAACGAACTTCACGCCGAGCGACGCCGAGGAGGACGATGACGACGGCTGGCTCGCATCGATCACGAACGTGCTCTCCTGAGTGGGGCTGACAGAGAGCCGTGATCCGATACGTCATCGCGGTCATTCTCACACTCGCGATAATCGGCATCTCGCTGCCAGCCGTCGACCAGGTAGCCGGCGACCGAAGCGAGAGCCGGATGCGGACGATAGCGACCACCATCGAGGAGAACGCGGTGGAACTCGTCCGCGTCGAAGAGCCACCGCCCAGGGGCGTTCGCGGCCCACAGCGGGTCGTCCACGTGAACTTTCCCGGGGGTGGTATCGCCTGGAAACGGGTGGCGACGTTCCGCCTGGTGCCCCGTCCCGACCGGAACGTCACCGTCCTGACCTACCGGGTCGAGGGCCGACCCCGCCGGAGCATAGTTCTCGACGCGGTGATCGTCAACGAGAACGGGAACGCGGTCAAACTCTCCAGCCCATCCGGGTCACAGTCCTATCGGCTGCGCCTGGCCCGGTCCGAGGACGGCGACCCCATCGTCGTCTTCTCGCGGGACCTGGTCAACGATCCCGGGGAGGACTGGGGAGCGTGACGTACTACGGTGTGACGGGGCGCCGAGGTCGGTGGCGGCCGACCCGACCCGGTGGTGTGTAATTTTATCACTGATGAGGGGGCCAACCTCGACATGTCGGATACCGCGCGGACCGGTTCCCTCGCGTCCCTCCTCGACGCCGTGGGTCTCGACAGCCTCCTCGGATCCGGCGGCGACGAGCCGGACGGCTGCCGGTGTGACCTCTCGATTGCGGACGAGACGGTGACTGTCGACGCGTCGGACTGCCCGAACGACGGCGACCTCAAGACGGCACCCGACTGCCGGAAGACGGTCATCGAGGCGCTCATCGACGCGTCGGTCGAGGACCTTACGGTTCGGACGAACGGACTCGAGTTCCGGTACAGCGACGACGCGGTGTCGTTGCTCACGACTGCCGGCCGGTTCGTCAGCCTGATGGGTGACCGTGACGCTCGCCTCACCGGGGAGGCTGCTCGCGATCCCCTCGAAATCGCCGGGGAACTCGAATCCCGGGTCGGCCCCGTCGGAGACATCGCGGTCCAGTCCGGGCTGCCCTCGGCCTGCCAGCGATTCGACGGGTACGACGAGGTGTTTTCGCCGACCGTCGGGCTCTCGATCGGACACTATTACGTCGACCGCAACGTGGGGACGCAGTCGCGGCTCAGGGACGTGACCGAACTCTCGACGGGGAGCGAGGTACGGATTTACGACCAGCCCGACAGCATGCCGCTGTACTCGATCGACCCGCTCGACGTCACGCTCTCGGAAGACCAGCGGAACCTGATCCTGGACGGGTACGACGCCATCGCTCGCGGTCTCGTCGAAGGAAACCGTACCGCCTCGCGAGCGATGGACTACGTTTGCGAGGGTGACGCCGATCCGCTGTTGACCGCCATCCTCGCCAAGCACACGCGGGGCTACGGCATCCTCGAGGACTTCTTCGCCGACCAGCGGGTGACGGACGTCTACGCGACGTCACCGGTAACCGCGAATCCCCTTCGCATCGAGGTCGACGGGCAGGCGATGACGACCAACGTCCACCTGACCGCAGGTGGCGGCGGCGCGCTGGCGTCACGTATCCGGAAGACGAGCGGACGGGCCTTCTCGCGAGCGGCGCCGACGATCGACGCGATGGCCGACCTCGACAACGGGACGAGTCTCCGCGTCGCCGGCGTCACCGACCCCGTCTCAGAGGGCGTCGCCTTCGCGTTCCGCGAACAGGCCGAGGACACGTTCACCCTGCCTGCACTCGTCGAGAACGGGACCATGCCGCCGGAAGCCGCGGGCTTTCTCTCCGTGGCGATCGAGCGCAACGCGGCGGCACTCATCGCCGGCACCCGGGGCGCCGGGAAGACCACGTTGTTGGGCACCCTCCTCTACGAGGTGACGCCGGACACGCGGACGGTCGTCATCGAGGACACGCCGGAACTCCCGGTCGGGCAGCTCCAGCGCGCCGAGCGGGACGTCCAGCCGTTGCGCACCGGTACTGGCTCCGGACCGGAGATCGACGCGACCGAAGCGCTCCACACGGCGTTGCGACTCGGCGACGGGGCTCTCGTCGTGGGGGAAATCCGGGGCGAGGAGGCCCAGGTCCTCTACGAGGCGATGCGCGTCGGGGCCAACGCCAACGCCGTCCTCGGGACGATCCACGGTGACGGTGCCGAGGAGGTGTACGAACGCGTCGTCTCGGACCTGGGCGTGCCGCCGTCGTCGTTCGGAGCCACGGACCTCGTCGTCACGGTCCAGACCTACCGGACGCCGAACGGCCGCAAGCGCCGCCTGTCGCTGATCGAGGAGGTCATCGTGGGCGAAGACGAGATCCGCTTTGCGCCGCTGTACGAGATATCGGGCGACGCGGCGAGTTCGACCGAACGGATCGACCGGGGCGAGAGCCGGTTCGTCCAGCGGATCACCGACCCGACCGAGACCTACGCCGACGTCCGCGAGAAGATCATCGAGCGAGGGAAGAAACTGGAGCGGCTGGCCGCAGACGGGCGGACCGCCCCGCTCGAAGTCGCGGCGGAGTACGGCAATCGGGGGGCCGAATGACGTGAACCTGCTGGCACCGACCGTCGAGTGGCTCGCCAAACTCTACCCCGAGGAGGTCGAGACGAGCGAGGACCTCGTCGACGCGATCGCCTTCATCGGGGCCCCGTTTACCCCCGAGACTGTCGTTCGCGCCGGATACGGAGCCGGCATCGTCACGTTCCTGACCGGGATCCTGTTGACGTTCCTCGTCTTTCCGGCCGCCGGACCGCTCAGGCTCGTCATGGTCTTCGTCCTTCTGCTGGGGGTCACGCTGTCGGTCATCCACGCGTTTCACGCCGGGCCGACGCTGATCGCCGCGTTCAGGCGCACCGAAGCGCTCGGCGACACGCCGAACCTGATCGGTCGGATCGTCCTCCGGATGCAGATCCAGCCGGCCATCGAGACCGCAGTCAGGTTCGCGGCCGACACGGGGCGGGGGCCGCTCGCGGAGAGTCTCGACGCCCACATCGACCGTGCGATGGGCAAGCCACATTCCGGACTGCTGTCGTTCGCGGACGACTGGGAGGAGGACTTCCCGGCGCTTCGTCGGTCGGCCCACCTCCTCGCGACGGCAGAGGACGCACCGGAGGCCGAGCGCGTCAGGACGCTCGACCGGTCGCTCGAAGCCATTCTCGACGGCACTCGCGAACAGATGGCTGACTTCACCAGCACGATTCGCGGCCCGGCAACGCTGCTGTACGCCTTCGGCGTCATGTTGCCCCTCGCCCTGGTCGCGCTCATTCCGGCAGCCAGCGCGACGGACATTTCCATCTCGATGCTCCCGTTCATCCTCGTCTACGACGTGGGATTGCCGGCCGGGCTGGTCGCGGCCGCCGTCTGGATCCTGGTCCGCCGGCCGGTGGCGTTTCCGCCGCCGGACATCGACCGCAGCCACCCCGACGTTCCGACCCGCGTCTGGTACCCGGCGGTGGTCGGGCTCGGCGTCGGTGCGGGAGCGGCGGCGCTGACCTATCTCCTCGGGCCGCCGTTTCTCGCCCCGATGGCCGGCATCGGGATGGGCCTTGGCTCGTTTCTGCTCTCGTACTTCAAGCCGATCAAGGACGTCAGGACCTACGTTCGGAACGTCGAGACTCACCTCACCGACGCGCTCTATCTCATCGGCCGACAGATCGCCGAGGGCCACGCCGTGGAGCGCGCCATCAAACACGCCGGGGACCGCGTCCCGGCCGAGACGGGCGAGGTGTTCGAGACGGCATCCGGGCTCCAGCAGCGCCTCCACATGGGCGTCGAACAGGCGTTTTTCGGCGAGTACGGGGCGTTGAACCACATCCCAAGCGCCAGGGCCCACGGCACGGCGTCGCTGGTCGCCATCGCTGCCGAGGAGGGACAGCCGGCCGGCCGGGCCATCGTCTCGATGGCGGACCACCTCGAGGAACTCCAGGAAGTCGAAAACGAGGCCAAGCGACAGCTCTCGCAGGTGACCGGGACGCTCGACCAGACCGCGTCGTACTTCGGGCCGCTCGTCGGCGGGGCGACGGTCGCACTGGCCGACCGGATCGCCGCAGAGCTGGGGGATTCGAAGGGAATGAGCCTCAATCCGGGCAAACTCGGCGAGTACCTGAGCGGTACCTCGGGTAGCATCGGTTCGGGATCCGGACAGGGGATCCCAACCCCGTCGGGGGGCGGGGCGGAAGCCGGGGCCAAGGCAGCCGAGGCAGCGAACACGCTGCCGGTCGAACAACTCGCCGTCTTCGTCGGCGTCTACCTCGTCTTCATGGCGATCATCCTGACGACGCTGTCGGTCGCGCTCCGCCACGGCCTGGACAAGTCGCTGGCCGGCTATCACATCGGTCGTGCCCTGGTGACGGCGACGCCGCTGTACATCATCAGCATGACTGCGGTCTCCCTGCTCGTCTGACCGCTGAGGATCTCGGGGCCCTCGACCGAGTTTAAATAGGATGACGGGACCAATCGGGACATGGACTTCGAGGCGCCGATGGACGCCTGGTACGTTTTCCTGGGGGTGTCGGTCGTCAGCGTCGTCATCTTCGGGATGGTCCTCTCGCTTCCCTCGACGCCAGCGCCGGCGGCAGCCGAGGCAGCGGACGCGATCGACGAGGTCGCTGCGAGCGGATTCAACGCCTCGGGGACCTACGACCACGACGCCGACGAGTACTACGTGACCGGTGAGACGATCGCGTTGAAAAACGACGGCGGCACGGCCGAGGCCGGATTTACGTACGCGTCGGCAGTCCCGGTCTGGCCGGACATCGACGCGCAAGCAGACCCCGAAGGCATCGAGCCGGGGTCGTCTGACCGCGAACTCCTGGCGATACTGCACGGCGACCCGCCGAGTACGCACTATCGGAACCCTACGGAGTTCGAGGCTGCCGTCGACGCCGCCCGGCAGCGAGCCAGAACTAGTCTCCGGAGCGACGCCGTCCAGCAATGGCGACCCGCCGACCAGCAGTTGACGTTCCGACACGTCGAATGGGGGGACCAGAGTGTTACGCTCGTCGGGGCGTGACGGCAGTGAGGCCGAGCGGGCCGCCACGCGAGGGCAATCGGAACCGATCGTCGCCCTCCTGGCCGTGGCTATCATCGCCTTCGCCATCAGCGTCTACGCAGGATTTATCACCAGTCCACTGTCGGGCGGAAACGACCGCGACGTCGCGGCGGGAGCCATCGACCCGATCTGGGCGGAACTCAACGACGCCGGCGTCTACGACGCCTCGGAATCACTCGACGTGATCTCCGCCGCTCCCGGCCAGCCTCCCGGGTCGGACCCGAGTGCACTGCCGGAGGGGTACTACGTGTACGTCAACGTCTCGTACGTCGGGTCGAGCGGCCAGACGATAGTCGCTGCCCCGGGATCGAGCAGCACGCGCCGACACGCCGTGTTCGGTCCGCTCGGGAACCGCCACCCGAATACGAGGGCCGAGGTCGAACGTCGCGGATTCCCGGACGGCGCCTCGGTCGCGAGTCGACCGATCCCGGTCCAGTACGCCGGCGGCGACGTTCGGGCCGGCCGCCTGTACGTCGTCGTCTGGAAGCCCTGACGCCGGATACCGGGGGCAGCCATGTTGAATTTAAATGAGATGACGGGACCAGTAGTAGCATGACCAACAACAGCGCTTCACGAAGGGGAGGTTTCGAGGGGGCGTACGCCACCTCCCGGGTCGAGCGCTGGCAGACCGTGCACAACGCCTCGGTAATCGTTCACACCTGGTAACCATGGCACGACGAGACCGACCACGGACGATATCGATCGCAGCGGACGACCGAGCGAGAGTGCCGTTCGCGATGGTGGGGGTGTTCCTGTTGCTCACCAGTGTCTCTATCGTCGGGGTCCTCAACCTGCGTACCCAGCCCGAGACCGACACCGACGTCTCGGTGGCGATGGACCAGGCCTTCGCCGGTGCCCAGAGCGAGGTACGCGACGCCGTCCAGACGGCGGCACAGGACGCGGCCAAAGAGCCGGTCACGGAGTCTGCCGACCTGGCGAGTACGCCGGCCGGGAACGCAATAGCCGACCTCTCGGACACCGAGGACGAGGTGTTTCGCAACTACGTCAAGCTCCGGATCTACCTCGAGGCCCAGCGGAAGCTGACGAGTTCGACCCAGGAGGTCGGCCAGGTCCGCACCGAAACGAGCCTCCCGGAGACGCACTACACGGAACAGTCCGTCAAGCAGGCAATCAACAGCGTGGACCTGCGGACCGGGCTGGACAGCGGCACGTCGATGAAGCCGGGGACGCTCGAAGTGACGATAGACGACCTGACGGCGACGGCCTACGACGAGAGCGGTCGGGTCGGGTCGCGGACCGAGGACATCTCCGTGACGGTGGCCTCGACGGTGTTCCCGCTCCACCACAAGGTCGAAACCTACGAGCAGCGGCTGAACAGCGGGTCGATGAGCAGTCCCAACACCCTTCGGACCCAGGCCGCCGCCCGACTCTATCCCCTGGCCTGGGCGAAGGCGGGCTACGAACGGTTCCGGGGGTCGAACCCGACGCCCGCCGCCGATGCGGGGGGCACGTTCCACAGCGTCGTCGAGAACCGCGAGGTCGCGGTGCTGGGCAACTCTGCGATCTTTTCGGTTCAACACCGGACGTTCGGGACGAAGGACCCGAACTACGCCGAGTCGATGGCGCCGGCCTGGGTTTGTCTGGCGTCGAAGACCGTCTCGAAGGTCGCGTCGAGTTCGAGCAGGGCGAACCGACTGGCAGACGGCGCCTGTACGGCGACCGGGTTCCTGTTCACGGACAAGTCGTTCCCCATGCCGAGCAGCATCTCGGGCCTGCTGAACGGCGTCAGCAGTTCGACGAAGAACAAGACCTACGCCACCCGGCGGACGGTGACGACCAACATCACGAAGTTCGCGTATCCGGCCTACAAGGACGTCGCCGACGAACCCATCGACTGGACGGACCCGAGCAATCCGCTTCGCGAGGACTGGAGCGGCAGCGAATACGACGACCGGAGGCGTCCGCCGAACAGTAGCGACACTCAGTCGGACGAAACCCTTCCACCGACGGACGAACTAACCGACGGAGAGGACCTGGTCAGGGAAGCTCTCGACGACATCTACACCGCCCAGGCGAGTTACACAGCCAGCACGTCCAGCGGGAGCCTCCCTGAACGCACCAATCCCGGGTCGGGCGAGGACTGGAACAAGCTCGACGACGACACAGAGTGGGGCTCCAGCGACGTCGAGGTCACGAACCTGGAGCGGAAGTACGACGACGGTGCCTTGCCGCGGGACATCACGTACTACGAGGCGACGGTCCAGGTTACCCGCGAAGCCAAAGACGTCGAGAGGTGGGAGGAGTGTACGAACCGGAACGAGACGACCGGCGAGTGCGAGAACTGGGAATCCGATACGTACGAGACCGGCTGGGAGGACGTGGAGTACACCCTTTCGTTCACCATCGAGGGTACCCGGAGTCGAAACGCCGACGTGCAGGCCCGGGGCGTCGAGACGGCCGTCGACGAGGGTGGCTCGCCAAACCCCTATAGCGGCGGGGTGCCGGCGAATTTCGACACGCTGCCCGAAGAAGCCGTCAGCCGGACGACGACGATAGACCTGGCCGATGGCGAGCAACTGACGGAAGCCAAGCTCCGCTCGGCAGTAAACGCAGACGACGTCGAGAGCGGGAGTGACATCAGAAACCAGGTGCTGGACCGGCAACACGTCGAGTGGAGTCCGTCACCGAGGAACGAGGACCAGCTCGTGGCCTGGCTGGAACGCGACCTCAGACACCAGCTCTACCCACGGATCGTCCAGGACGTCGATCCCATCGAGCTGACGATGGTCGAGATGATCCAGAGCGACAACCCCTACGAGTCGTTCCTGACCGAACTCGACCGGCGAGACGCCGGCTACATCTACGACGGATCCGGCTCGTACAGTAACGTCCCCGCACTGGTTCGAGCCGAAGCTCGTCATCGGTACCTCCAGGAGATCGACAACTGGATTCAGGACATCAACGAGCGGACCCAGAACAGCGAGGACAACGCGAACGACGAACTCCAGGGTGAGACGAGCATCGACGAGGGAATGGCCAACGCCCAGCGGTTCCTCGGCGACGGGGGTAGCATCTCGCTGCCGGAGACGACCAGCCCGGGGACCGTCGACACCGAACTGATGGGCGACATCGAGTTCCGGGTGAAGGGAGCACCCAGCTACCTGTCGACGAAGCCGGTGATGGCGACGACGGTCCCGGCGGTTCGACCGGCGGGCGAGGGTCCGGAAGACCCGGAGAACACGGTCCACGCGCCGTTCGCCAGCAAGGTATCGGGCGGACCGATGCCCGGCTTACCGATCGCGCCGTTGCCGGGGTACTGGGTGGCGTCGGTGAACGCCTGGGACGTGCAGTTCAAAGGCGAATACGCCCGGTTCTCTGTGACGGCCCGGACCGGGACGCCGTCGGGGAGCAAGGCGACGACGTACGTCCGGCAGGAACAGCCGGTGTACGTCACCATCAACGACATCGACCGGCGGGTCGGGAAGGTGCCGGCCCTGAACTTCAGCAACAACGTCCCGATCGTGGTGGCGATGCCTGGGGCGACGGTGATGCCGAAGGGAACGTTGGGGACGGGTGAGCGAGCAGCGCCGAATTCGCCCAAACACCAGTTCACGGAGTGTTCGGCGTCGTGGTCGTTCATCGGGCCGGGCTACACGATGCGGAAACGAACGCCGAGTCCGAGCGGTGGCGCCCACGGCGACCGGTTCGCCTGCTACAACCAGAAGCGCAAGCACCAGTCGGGGAGCCCGATGGCACAGGTGCTGATGAATCCCTCGTCGAGCGGCGTGACGAAAGCGCTGGCCGACGTCGCCGAAGACGAACTCGAGGAGATGACGGCGGGACCGACGAACATCGTCAGCGAGGATGACGACGACGATCTGGACGAGATCGAGGAGACGGGGCTGCCGGACTCGAAGCTGACCGTGGAGTTCCTCGACCCCGGTGAGAATGGCGCTGCGATCCTCGTCCGTCGTGAGGTCGCCGACGACAGTAGTGGCGAGAACAAGACGATGCTGATCGATACCGGCGACTACGGTGAGGAGAACGACATCGTCCAGAAACTACGAGACAGGAACGTCGAGGAGATCGACTACCTCGTGGTCACGCACAACCACACCGATCACATCGGGGGGCTGATTCTGAACGAGCACACCAGATTCGACAAAGATGGACTCCTCTCGGTGCACGAAGACGGAGAAATCACGATCGAAAACCTCTATTTCAACGGAATAACGGCAGAGAGTCGCTCCGGAGGACCAAGTCGTGAGCAGTCTACGCTGCAAGATGAACTGCGTGGGATGAGTATCGACCGGGAACGATTAACCACGGGCGAGGGCTGGAAACTTGCGATGGGTAGTGAGGTAGACATCGACGTCTTGAATCCACCGGGGAGTCCCCGTACCGAGTGTGATCAGAAGCCCGACTGTAATTCGATAGTGATGAAAATATCAAAGGACGGTCACCATTTCCTCCTCACGTCAGACATTCGTGAGGACGTTGAGAAGGATCTCGCGGACGAATTCGGGGCTGTAGACGTTCTTCAATTGGCCCATCACGGCGGAGCACGATCGAACGGTGAGGCACTAACCAATCTAGAATTCGATGTGTCAGTGTTCACGGGTGGTGACCGCGACTGGCGGTCGGGTACCAACGTGGACTTTACCCCGGCCTACGTAACGACAGACACAGACGTCACGTTCGTCGTGACCGAGGACGGTGAGTTTATTGGCCCGAGGGAACGTGTACTGACCACCGGGGACGACTGATACTGGGGACCATCCATGGCACTGTTATCACTGGAGTTCGTCACACAGATCGAGTACTTCGAGCCGCACGATATGGCTGCTACGGACGAGGGGTTCATGCGCCTCCGGTACTACGATTCATCGATCGACGACCTGATGATATTCGGTTCGATGAATTACAGCGAATCGTTGCTCCCGGGAGATGGCCGGGAATCTGTGACGGATTTCGAGGTCTCGATGTCGTTTTCGGACTCTTCTGGAGGCACTTCCACGTCTATCGGGGACACCCGCTCTATCGTCGAGCTCCGGGCAGACTTCATGGGGATCAAGCGGGCTGAGAGCGAGTCAGCCTGGTTCGTTTTCCGCGAACCTGGATCGGAAGACTATGGTTCAAGAAAGGGGATTATGGACGTCTACCCGGACCATCTCCCAAGCGGCAAGTCGATGGAGTTTCTCGACTGGTCACGGGATTTCGAACTGGGTCCGCTTCAGGATGTCGACGTCGAACACCACAGATGGCCAGGCGGCAAGCCCTACGACTCGTACTACGTCACGGTGGAGTTCGAGCACTCGCCGGGGGTACTGGACGACCCACCCCAAAAAGACGAGTGACGTTAGGTCTCGGCCACGAACGCGACTGACGCAGTCGCCCGTCCCCACCTCGCCCGGTCAGGGTGCGTACTTCGGGGTCTTCTTCGGTGCGTTACCCTCGTACGAGAGCGTTCCGAGTGTATAGAGCTCCTCGGAGCCTGGATCTCGAAGTCCGAACGTGAGTGTGGCGCCGGGCTCGATTTTTTCCACCTCGTCGACTGAGCCATCGACCGTTATCGACCTGTCGCCGACGTAGTCCTTCTTTTCGAATTTGTACCTGGGTATAGTCCGGTCACCGTTCAACGCGGTCATCACTCCGATCGGTCCGTTTGCTTCGGTTCCGACCCATCCACGGTAGAACCCGTCCGTTGGCCACTCCGGCACCGTTTCGAGCGTCACTCGACCCCAGAGAACCTCCAGTTCGTCGTTAACGTTGTAGGTGTAGGGACCCTGGACGCTCCCCTCGAACCCGCCGCTGGTGCCGCCATCGGATCCGCCATCCGACCCCCCATCACCGTTCGATCCCCCGTTCGAACAGCCAGCGAGGACGCCGGCGCCGGCCGTCGCCCCCAGTGCGCTGAGTAACTCTCGCCGATTCATACAAATGAGTCATAGGCAAGTAAAAAGTAAGTATCGATTGATTTGAACGTATTTCTGGAACGAATTGGTGGGGACCCTAGAGTCCGCTCAGCGACGAGGGAATGGCAAACGCCCAGCGGTTCCTCGGCGACGGGGGTAGCATCCCGCTCTCGGAGACG
>CAZGAX010000032.1:0-28714 GCA_964523745.1 uncultured Halobacteriales archaeon
ACCCCCGGCCAGGGGGCGGGCCATCCCGGCGGACCCGGTCACCCCGGCCAGCAGGGTGGCGGCGCGGCGACGCTCAAAGCCTACGCCCGGGAACTGCCACTGAAGCTCGGTTCCATTATCGGGGCCGTCGCGCTCCTGATCCCGTGGGTCCTCGTCACGGCGGCGACGTACTACGGCGTCGACAAGAAGCCGGTCCAACTCGGGGCGGAGCTCTTCTTCATCGTCGCCGAATTCGGTCCCGGTGAACGGATTGTCGACCTGTACACGACTGCGGCCGGCGTTAGCGGTCCAGCGGGCGTTGACCCCTCGGACCACCCGACCGTCCAAAGCGAACTCGAGCAGTTGCTCTACTTGCTCCAGAATAACCCGGACGTGCCGTTCCTCCTGTTGTATGCGATCTTCCCGTGGATCGCCTACACCGGCGGTCGGTACCTCGCCCGGCACTACGTGGACGACGACGAGCTCGCCGCGTACCTCAAGACCGGCGCGACCGTCGCTACGGGAGCCTTCGTGGTCTCGCTGGTCCTGGCGCTACTGTTTTCGGTCCCCGAGGCAGGTAGTCGCATCGTGGTCGTCGGGGTCATGTTCCCGGTCGTGCTCGGCGGCCTCGGTGGGCTGAGCGTCTGGGCGTTCGACGACCTCTCGGCGTTGATGAGCACGTTCTACGGGTGGGTTGCGGTCGCCGCCGGCCTGACCGTGTCGGTGGTGCTGGTGCCCACGCCGGACCTCTCGAGGCTGCCGGGCGACTTCCAGATCTCGTACTCGTTCCTCCAGCGACTCGTCATGGCGATGGCCGGCTACCTCAACGTCACGCAGCTCAATCCCGGTCGGTTCACGAACGGACTGATCTTGCTCCTGGCCGTCGTGGGAGTGACGCTTGTCGCTGGCTTCCTGCGAACCTGGTCGCTCCGCGGCGAGGTGACCGACGAACGCGACGGGGCCCGGGTCGGTGCGAGCATCGTCCTGGGCTTCGTCTGGCCCATCGCCTTCCTGCTCTGGCTGTTCCCGATGAGCCACGTCGTCATCGATATGGAGCCGACGATCACGACTCAGTCGGGAGAGAGCATTCCCATGGCCGGGATGGGGATGATGAACTCCTGGGGGACCGAGGCGGCAGTCCAGACCGTCGGCAGCCTCGCCGACTGGACGAACGCGGTGGTCCTCGCCGGCGTCGTCTTCCCGCTGCTGGTCGGCGCGGCCGGTGGGTACCTGGCGGTCTGGTATCGCGACCGGAACCAGGGCCAGCAGGTCCCCCAGGGGCAGCCACCGCAGGCCTGACCGACGGCCCCGCCGTCGCTACCGGTTCGACGGACTGCGAAAAGTCTCCGTTCGGTGTTCAGACGCCGCGACCCTGGAGTTGCTCTTCCTCCGGCAGGTCGACGTTGGCGTCGCCCTTCATGCCCGAGCCGATGTTCGAGGAGATCTCGGCCAGCGCCTCGGGGTCGTCCCAGTTGTTGACGGCGTCGACGACCGCCCGACCCATCGCCTCGGGGTCCTCGGCGCCGAAGATGCCCGAGCCGACGAAGATGCCGTCGCACTCGTGGTGCATCATCAGCGCGGCATCTGCGGGGGTGGCGATGCCGCCGGCGGCGAAGTTGACGACCGGCAAGCGGCCCCGGTCGGCCGTCTCGTGGACCAGTTCGGCCGGTGCGTCGTTCTCCCGGGCCCAGGCCTCGCGTTCCTGGTGGGTCATCCCCTCCAGCTGGCGGATGGCACCCTTGATGTTGCGCTGGTGGTGGACGGCCTGGTTGACGTCGCCGGTGCCCGCTTCGCCCTTGGTCCGGATCATCGCCGCGCCCTCGTCGATGCGTCGGAGGGCTTCACCGAGATTGCGAGCGCCGCAGACGAACGGGGCGGTGAACTCGCGCTTGTCGATGTGGTAGCGGTCGTCGGCCGGCGTCAGGACTTCGCTCTCGTCGACCATGTCGACGCCGACGGCTTCGAGAATTTCGGCTTCCTTCCGGTGGCCGATGCGGGATTTTCCCATCACCGGGATGGAGACGCTATCGATGATCTCCGCCACGTCGGCGGGGTCGGCCATCCGGGCGACGCCGCCGCGCTTGCGGATGTCGGCGGGAACGGCCTCGAGGGCCATTACTGCGACAGCGCCGACTTCCTCGGCGATCTGTGCCTGCTCGGGGTCGACGACGTCCATGATGACTCCGCCCTTCTGCATCTTGGCGAACCCCCGTTTTACCAGCTCGGTGCCGCGCTGGAGGTCCTCCAGGTCGGTTTCCTCGGTCATACGGCCGGCTTGGCGGTGGAGTCACCTAACGGTTGCCTTTGGCGTGACCGTGTCGTCGTTGCCACGGGTGCCGGTGCGTTGCCGTCGATGTGCGCTAGTCCCGGTCTTCTGGCTCGTCGTCGCCGGCCGCACGCCGGTCCAGGGAGTCCAGGGTCGTCGGGAGACTGTGTCTGGTCGAATAGCGCAAGATTCGAACGATAGCATAGGCGAACGCGGCGAGCAGGGCCACCTCGATGAGGTACAGCTCGACGAGTTCGAGCGGGGATAGTTCGCCGATGGCCAGTCCGTGGACCAGCTGGAGGAAAACCAACGTGACGACCATGAGAACCGCCGGAGCAAACAGGAGGAGCACACCGATGACGGCGAGCGTTCCCTTGTCGAGCAGCTGTTGCAAGCCGTCGGCGTCGCTATCCCCGTCGGCGGGAGCGCGGGATACCATGCGCTCGTCCGACACTTCCGGCCGTAACCACGTAAGTCCTGTCCGGCACAGCGAGGGTCGACCACTGACGAGGTAGTTGTAGAATCCCAGCGATTTTGCGTCTCGACGTGCTGGCCCCGATAATGACCCGTCCAGGCGACAGGGAGGACGAGTCGGTCCGGGAGGCCGTCGAACACGCTCGGAGTGGTGCCCCGGCGACCGGGGCCATCCTCCGGGACCGGTTTTCCTCGGACGAAGTGTTCCAGCGCGTCATCGCAGCTGCCGACGAGGAGATCACGGCCGGGCGGCGGGAACTCCTGTTCAGCGGCGTGGCCGCCGGCTTCGCCATCACGCTCACGTTCCTGTTGTACGCGTCGCTAACGGCCTCGACGGACGGCGACTCGGTTGTCAGTGCGATGCTGTACCCGCTCGGCTTCGTCTACATCATCCTCGGCGGCTACCAGCTCTACACCGAGAACACGCTCCCGCCGGTGGCGCTTACGCTGGAGCGTCTGGCCAGCGTCCCGGCACTGTTGCGCAACTGGACGATCGTGCTCGCCGGGAACTTCGTCGGTGGGGCACTCGGCGCACTCGTCCTGGCCCGGACGAACGTGTTCTCTCCGGAGGCAGCGACGGCGGCCAGTTCGATCGCCCGGAAGGGGATCGAGACGCCGCCGGCCGACCTGTTCGTCAAGGCCGGGTTCGCCGGCCTCATCGTGGCCGGCGTCGTCTGGCTCGACTACTCGGCCCGGGACACGATCACGCGGTTTCTGGTGGTCTATCTGGCGTTTCTCGCGATCCCGCTCGGCAACCTCTTCCACGTCGTCGTCTCGTTCACGGAGGTAGTCTACATGACCGCACTCGGGGACGTCGCTCTCTTCGTCGGACTCACCGAATTCGTCCTCCCGGTGCTCCTGGGCAACACGGCCGGCGGCGTGATCCTCGTCACCGTCGTGAACTACTTCCAGACGACCGAGGACCGCCTCGAAAGTGCCCGTTTTCGCGGCGCCGCTCGGCAGTTGACGGTCCGGGAGTGGCTCTTGGGTCGGTTCGCCGGCCGGCCGTACGTCCCGGTCGTAGACCCCGACGAACAGCCCGACCTCGACGCCGAGTAGGAGCTGGCTGGGACTGACGAGCCGCACTGCCCACCCTCCTCGT
Source organism: uncultured Halobacteriales archaeon (assembly GCA_964523745.1). Lineage (GTDB taxonomy): Archaea > Halobacteriota > Halobacteria > Halobacteriales > Haloarculaceae > CAZGAX01. The sequence continues at coordinate 3,822 of CAZGAX010000032.1, forward strand.
ACGGATCTCCTGCGAGTAACCGCCCCGTTCCCTGCGACTAACCGGCCACGGGCTGCTGTGCTAGTCCGTGCCTGGGCCGACGACGGTCGGTCGGCTTTTTCGCCGTTCTGGCGTTCGGTACGTCCGATGGGAGACGCCGACGATCCCGGCAAAGTGGGACTGGAACACTCACGGAGCGGGGCGCCGGCGACCGGAGCGGTTCTCCGGGACCGGTTCACGGCCGACGAGATATACCAGCGGATCGTCGTGGCGGCCGACCTGGAGTTCACGTCCCGACCCCGGGAGCTGTTCTTCAGCGGCTTCGCGGCCGGCTTCGCGATGACGCTCACCTTCCTCCTGTACGCGTCGGTGACGGCCGCGACCGGCGGCGCACCGCTGGCCAGCGCGGTGCTCTACCCGCTGGGATTCGTGTTCATCATCCTCGGCCGCTACCAGCTCTACACCGAGAACACGCTCCCGCCGGTGACGCTGGCGGTCGAACGGCTGGCGTCGATCCCGAACCTGTTGCGGGTCTGGGGGCTCGTGCTGGCTGGTAACGTCGCGGGTGCGGCGAACGGTGCAGCGATCCTCGCGCTGACCGACGTCTTTCCGCCGGAAGCGGCGGCAGCCGCAGTCGATATCGGCCGAGAGGGTCTCGCGACGCCGTGGTCGGCGCTGTTTTTCAAGGCGAGCTACGCCGGGCTCATCGTCGCCGGCGTCGTCTGGCTGGACTACTCGGCCCGGGACTCTATCACGCGCTTTCTCGTGGTCTACGTCGGCTTCCTGGCCATCCCGCTGGGCAACCTCTTTCACGTCGTCGTCTCGTTCACGGAGCTGTTCTATCTCACACTCCTCGGTGAAGTCGCCCTCTCGACCGGTTTTCTCGAGTTCGTCCTCCCGGTGCTGCTGGGAAACACCGCAGGCGGCGTTCTCCTCGTGACCCTCGTCAACTACTTCCGGACGACCGAAAATCGACTTCGAATAGCCCGGTTCCAGGGTCCGGAACGCCAGCTGTCGCTCACCGAGTGGCTCTTCGGGCCGTTCGTCGGCCGGGGCTACGTGCCGGTGCTGAACCGCGACCAGGAGTGAGTACCGGGGACCCGACCCCGTCCGGACCACAACTGGTTTGCCCCGACCGCTCGACAGGCCGGACATGGCTGCGATTTCGGGGTTCGGCCGCCGCGTCGACGACCTCGTCGCCCGTTACTTCGACGGCGACCTGCCACCGTCAGAGAGCCTGCCACGGTACGTCGCGCCGCTGCCGACCTGGCTGGAGAACGTCGGCCTTCGGCTCGCGTGGCCAATCGTCCTGGTCAACCTCGCCGGGACGGCCTTCGGCTTCTGGTACTACACGCCCCAGCTTTCGGACACGCCGCTGGGAATGTGGCCGTTCGTTCCCGACAGTCCGATGGCGACTCTCTTCATTGCCCTCTCGCTGGCGGCCTGGCGCCTCGACTTCGAGGCCGACTGGTTGCACGTCCTGGCCTTCTTCGGCTGCATCAAACTCGGCCTCTGGACGCCCTACGTTCAGCTCGGCCTCCAGAGCCCGGCCGGCATCGGCCTCCTGATGTACTGGTTCCTGATACTGAGTCACCTCGCGATGGCCGTCGAGGCGTTCCTCATCCACCGCTACGCGGCGTTCACCGTCCCGGCGGTCGCCGTCGCGACAGTCTGGTACGCCGCCAACGACGTGCTCGACTACCTCTATCCGGTCGTCGGGGAGTTCCACCACACCGTCCTCCGTGCCGAGTTCGTCGACGGTGCCGTCGACCACACCCTGGTAGCCCACGACCTCGCGGCAGCCTGCGCCGTCGTCCTCACGGTGACCTGCGTCTTCCTGGCGCTGTCGACGCGGGTGGAGAAGTTGCGGGTGTGAGCACCTCAATTTACACGTCGTGGTCGGCGTCCCTGTCGCCGTGTGCCCGGACCCAGAGTTCGCCGATCCTGGAGAGCCGGGTCCGGTGGGACTTGCCCTGGGCTTCCTGCTCGATGTAGCCCTTCCCGCCGGGGCCCAGCCGGTCTACGTTGTAGATGACTTTCGACCGGAAGGAGTCGGTGTACTCTTCGCCGAGTTCTCTCGCGAGCTGGTGGGCTAACTCGGACACCGAGGCGAACTCGCCGTGCTCGCCGAGAGTGAACAGGATGACCTCCTCGAAGGGCTTGACGTTCGAGAACGACGCCACGGGGAGTTCGACGACGTGGCTGCCGTCTATCTCCTTGGCGCCGATGGTGGTGCCTCGCTCGTCGAACTCCGAGAGGAGCGTCTCGGCGCTGTCGAGGCGGTCTGCGACCCGCTCGCGGAGGTCGCCGTCGCCCGCGTCGTCCCCTGACTGGAGTTCGGCCTGGAGGTCCGCCAGCAGGTCGATCTGGTTGCGCAGTTCCTCGGCCAGTTCGGTTTCCAGATATTTCTCTGGCACCGTGTAGTAGGTGTGAATCCGGTCGCGGTCACCTTCCCGCTCGACCATGATGGAGTGAGCGGCCGTGGCGAAGGCGAACGACACCGTCCGCGGCATCGCGGAGATGTTGACCCACACAGAACCCTGTTCGTCGTCGCTCCGGTCGAGTTCGTCGTTGATCAGCGCGAATGCCTCCTCGAACGCACGGTCGTAGTCGTAGACGTCTTCGACGACCACCCGTTCGGTCTCGGCCCCCAGCAGACTCCGGTAGTCCTGTTCGAGCTTCTCGGCCAGGTTGCGAGAGTACTCGACGTTGGCCTGGCTGCCGACGGCGCCCTCGAGGAGGATGACCCGGTCGACGGCCATCTGCTCCCTGACCAGGGGAGCGATGAGCCGGTCGTAGTCGAAGCCGACCGGGACGATGTGAGTCTGCATGGGGGAGGGTAGTTCGTGACTCCGTTAAGTTCCACCGGTACTTGGGTTCGGGTAGGCCTGATGTGGACGTCGCTGGGGGGGGGGGCTTTCTGGCTGTTCGACGCTGTGCAAACGCCGTCAATTGCAACGTCGGCAACGTTCCATAGACGTATCCCGCCAGGTATTTCGGCCGGGACGGCATAGCTACGACAACCACGGTCGACCGCCACGTCGGCGGTCACTCCCCCGGAGCCAGGTCAATGCAGGATCCCGCCAAGTACCTCATCCACGCGTCGTTCAGAGCCACAGGCGTCGTCGAGCGTAGCGACGTCGTCGGCGCCATCTTCGGCCAGACGGAGGGCCTGCTGGGCGACGAACTCGACCTCCGGACCCTCCAGGACAGTTCGAAGGTCGGGCGCATCGACGTCGACCTGGACTCCACCGAGGGCGCCGTCTCCGGGACCGTCACCATCGCCAGCGGACTCGACAGGGTGGAGACGGCCGTCCTGGCCGCCGGTCTCGAAACGATCGACCGCATCGGACCCTGCCGCGCGGAGTTCTCCGTCGCCGACCTGGAGGACGTTCGGTCGGCAAAACGGGAGGCCATCGTCGACCGGGCCGAAGACCTGCTGGCCGAGTTCGAAGCAGAGGCCACCGAAAGCCAGGAACTCGTCGAGGAGGTCCGCGAACGGGTCCGGGTGGCCGACCTCACCGAGTACGAGGGGCTACCCGCCGGCCCCCGCGTCGCCGATAGCGACGCCATCGTTGTCGTCGAGGGCCGGGCGGACGTTCGGACGCTGCTGCGCTACGGCGTCAAGAACGCAATCGCCGTCGAAGGCACCGACGTACCGGAGGCCGTCTCGGCACTGACGCGGGACCGGACAGTGACGGCGTTTCTCGACGGCGACCGGGGTGGCGAACTCGTTCTCAGGGAACTCGCACAGGTCGGGGACGTCGATTACGTGGCCTTTGCGCCGGAGGACCGGGCGGTCGAAGACCTCCGCCGTGGCCAGGCACTGGCGGCTCTCCGTCGGAAGGTTCCGCTGGCGGAGGTCACCGACGCCTCGTCTGCCGTCGAGGCCGTCCGTGGGAGGGTCGCCCCGGTCGAAGACCAACGGTCGGCCGCGCCGGCGGATGGCACCGACCACACGGACGGGCCCGACAGCCCAATACACACTGCAAGCGGAGACAGCGAGGACGACTCGGCGGTTGCCGACGTAGTCGGGACTGTCCGGGACGACGACGTGGCGGAGCCTGAAACAGGGACCAAGACCGTCCCCGACGGCGCAACGGCACCCGCCGGCGGTGGTAATGCGACGGAGACGGCCGGTCGAACCGGCGACGAACCGGAGTCGACGAGCGACGGCGGCGGTGCCGAACTCGAGACGGCAGTGCCGGAGACGCTTGGCGACCACGTCACAGCCGTCGTCGGCGAGGAGCGTGGAACGGTCAGGCTACTCGACGCCGAGTTCGGCGTTCTCGCCGAAGCGGCTGCGTCGGAGGCCGTCGAGGTACTCCAGACTGCCGAAGAATCTCCCAGCGCGGTCGTAATCGACGGCACGCTCAGTCAGGCAGTCCTCGACGTCGCCGCCCAGCGGGACGTCGGCCAGGTCGTCGCCCGGGAGACCGGCGAGTTCGTCAAACAGCCGACCGGCGTCCGAATCCGGACCGCCGACTCATTCTAAGTCGCGTTCGAGCAGTAGACCGTCACCCGACTCGAAGTGGTCGTCGAGACGCTCGACCGCCGTAAACTGCCGGTTCGCGTAGAAGGAGCGAGCCCGCTGGTCGGCGGCCCGGACGGTCAGCCGAACGCGGTCGTATCCCTCGGAAGCGAGTCGAGTCGTGAGTTCGGCCATGAGTCGGGAGCCATTGCCCTCGCCCTGGTGGTCCGGATGGACGGCGAGTTCGGGGACGTACGCCAGGCGCTCGCCGTCGGCGACGACCAGCGCGTAGCCGATCGGGTCCTCGGCTTCGAGAACGAGCAGCGTCGGCCCGCCGTGAACGGCGGTTTCGAGCAGTTCCGGCCAGGGCTCGGCCAGGGTCGCCGTCTGTACGGCTCGCAGGGCAGGAAGGTCGTCGGGCGTCCCCTCACGAACTCCGGGCATGGTCAGGCCGCCACCAGGCCGGCCGCGACGGCGAACAGGCCGCCGGCGATGGCCGCCCCGAGCGTCGCCAGGAAGTTGACGCCCTGGTTGCCCAGCAGGCCTCCCTCGAGTGTGGCGCCCAGGAAGCTGTCGACGGTCATGCCGACGAACCCGGCGAGGACGACGACGCCGGCGCCGACGGGTCCGACCGTCCCGAACAGACCGAAGGCGATGGCGGCGATGACGCCGCCGCCGACGAAGCCGGCAACCTGGCCCTGCCAGGTGATGGCGCCGTCCGTCCCCGGGTCGACGACTTCGAAGGTCGTGATGAGTCTTGGGTCGTCGTACAGGCCGCCGATTTCGCTGGATAGCGTGTCAGAGAGGGCGGCGGCGACCGAGCCCGCGAAGGCGTAGAAAAAGAGGTCGCGAGGGAGGCCGACGTCCGGGCTGGCGGCCCAGGCCAGCACGGCGACGATCGCTACCAGCGAGTTCGCCAGGACGTTGCCGGTGCCTCTGGCGCCTTCGTTCTCCTGGGCGATTCCGCGTTCGAGCTTTTCCTCGTAGCGGAACTTCGAGGAGAGGCCGCCGATGCCGAAGAAGGCGATGAGCATGGCGAACCAGCCGTAGTCACCCAGGACGATGGTCAGGAGGCCGAGGAACACGCCGGTCAGCATCCCGGGGAGGGAGGCGGTTTCCATCGCGTAGGAGACGTAGCCCAGGACGACGGTGACGCCGAGGGCGACGGCGATCCTGGTGGTGGAGATTTCGAGGGGAAGGGAAGCGAACAGCCAGAGGAGCAGCGCCACCGCGACCATCACGAGCGGGTCGTCCTGGCGGAACAACACCTCCCGCAGCAGTGCCGCGAGCAGGGCCCCGCTGGCGGCCAGGAAGGCGACGATGGGCCACTGGCTGGTCGTGTCCAGCAAGTACTCGGCGACGAGCATCCCCGCGGCACCGGCAAGGAAGCCGGCGGTGACGAACCCCGCCGTCGCGACGACCGGTTCGTTTCGAACGGATCGAACGAGGTGGCCGCCGAGGTTGCCGACCGACAGCAGCAGGACGGTCCCGACGTAGACGCTGGGGGGCATGCCGAACTCGACGGCGAGGATGGCGAGGCCCGCGGCGCCCAACGCGAAGCCCGCCAGACCGTACAGCGTGCCGTTTCGGCGGTCACCGGGGCGGGCGAACAGTTCGAACACCGCCCCTTCGGAGACGAGCGTCAGTGCCAGGACGGCGACGAGCAGGAAGGGCCCGGTCGCCAGGACCGTCGAGACGGCCGGGTCCTCGAAGCGACCGGCTATCGGCACCGCCAGCGACAGGCTACCCACGAAGGCAAACGCCGCTGCGCGCCGTACCGTGGAGGTCACTACACCGCCGGTTTATCCGAGGCCCACTTACGCTTTCCGAAGGTCAGCTACTGCCTCGTGGGCGTTCGTCGCAGATCCCTCCTCGTCTGTCCAGCTTTCGGCCCCTCTCGGAGGGTTTAGGACGCCGGCCTGGCAACGGGGCCTCGTGGGACTGTACGAGACCTACCTGGCGACGCGGTTGCGGCTCAGCGACGCGAGTCTCCCCGAGCGGGTCGCCCTGGTGATCACGGAGCGCGACCTGCTGGAGCGGGGTGCCTACGAGACGATGACTCGCTTCCTGGGGTGGGCGTTCGAGTACGGCGCCGAGCGAGTGCTGGTCTACGTCAGCGTCCTCGACGAGGAGGCCGTGCCGACGCTCCGCCGGGAGTTCGAGGCAGTCGAGGCCCCCCGCCCCATCGCCGTCCGGACGCCGGCGACGGACGAACCGGCCGAGGCGCCCATCCAGGTGAGTATCGGGCTGGGCGGCAAGGCCGAGTTCGCTACGGCTGTCCGAAGTATCGCCGAGGCCGTCGACGCTGGTGACCTCGAACCCGACGCGATCACTGCCGAAGACGTCGAGGACCGCCTCGTGTTTCCGACGGACCCCGACCTGGTCATCAAGACCGGCGCCGAACGCCTCTCTGACTTCGTCATCTGGCAGTCTGTCTACGCCGAACTGTACTTCACCGACGTCAACTGGCGGAACTTCCGCGAGCGGGATTACCTCCGTGCCCTCCGGGACTACCAGTCCCGCCAGCGTCGGTACGGCCGGTAGCTGGGGCCCCTTCTCTCTCAGTCCGACGCTCTCTTCCAGAAATTTGTTCACAATTAGCTATAGATATGCTTATAATATACTACGATAATATGTGGGTATGGGATTACTAACTGACACCAAACTCAACTCTAATCTCACGACCGTTCCCGAGGCCGTCCGGAACTACCTCGAACTTGAGTCCGGCGACCGCGTCGAGTGGCACCTCGTCGACGGCGAGGTCGTCGTCCGGCCGGCCGACGAGGAGGACGCGAGCTAATGGCTGCCCAGCCGGCACTCGGCGTCGCGGACGCCGGAAGCGGGTCCACGTCGGTGGGTGACACGGTGCTCGACGTGCTCGGGAGCGAACGCTGCCGGTCGATCCTCGGCGCACTCCGTGGGGAGCGACTGACGGCCGACGAACTGGCCGAGCGCGTCGGGATGCCCATCTCGACGGTGTACCGCCACCTCGCGACGCTGGCCGACGTCGACCTCGTGTCCGAGTCTATCCGGATCGACCTCGGTGGACGCAATCGCCGGGAGTACAGTCGTGTGGCCTCCGTGATCACCGTCTCGTTCGACGACGGCGTGGAAGTCCACCTGCTCGACGCCGACGCTGAAGCGTCCGCAGTGGCCGACTGAGTTCGTCGCTGGCGCCGTCAGTCCGCAGTCGGTTCGACGTCCTCGAGGTCCAGGTCTTCAGCGTCCACCTGTTTGGCGCCGCCGGGGATGCGTTCGCGAAAGCGACTGAGTATCCCACGAGCCTCGGCCAGTTCGGCTTCGCCGAAGGCACGGACCAGCGCCAGCGCTCGCTTGGCCCGGGTCCGGCGCCAGGCGTCCTGGCGGTTCTGGTAGGTGCGAATCCCCCGGAGGAAGTCGATCTTCCGGAACTCCGGCCAGTACGGCGTACAGAAGTAGACGGCGGCCTCGTTGCCGTTGGCCTGCCAGGGCAGGAAGTTCGAGGTGCGCTCGTCGCCGCCGGTCCGGACGATCAGGTCGACGTCCCGCGTCGGCCCGTCGTACATCGCTGACTCTATCGTCTCGACGTCGACGTCGTCAGGGTCGAGGTCGCCCGCCGCGACGTCGTCGGCTATCTCCCGGGCGGCACCCAGGAGTTCGCGCCGGCCGCCGTAGGCCAGTGCAATGTTCAAATGGAGGCTGTCGTAGCCACGGGTCTGGCGGTCGGCGTAGGCCGCGGCGTCCTGAACGCGCTGGGGGAGCTGCTCTACCTCACCGATGGCACGGATGCGTACTTCGGCCTCGTGGACCCGGTCGGTGTCGGCAAACTCCCGGAGCTTTTCCGATATCAGGTCGAACAGCGCCTCGCGCTGGTCTTTCGGCCGGTCGAAGTTCTCCGTCGAGAAGGTGTACAGCGTCACTTCGTCGATGTCGAGGTCGTCACACCAGTGGAGCAGCGCCTCGGTGGTCTCGGCGCCGGCCTCGTGGCCGGCGTGGGCGTTCTCGCCCTGGCTGTCGGCGTAGCGCCGGTTGCCGTCCTGGATGACGGCGACGTGGCTGGGCGTCTCGGAGAGTTCGCGCTTCAGGAGGGTCTCGTAGGCCCGGTCCAGCGGGCGGCGCAGCCGGCGCAACATCGGTTGGAGGCTTTCAGCCTGCCGATATGAGTCTTGTGTTCCTTCACGTTTCACTCGGCGCGTACGGTTCTCGTAAACGGTGATAGGATGAGGCTAAACTGCGGTACGTCTCTGCTACCACTGGCGGCGATTCGGATGACACCGGCAGAAACCGGCTTAGAGGTGCGGAGCGACCATCTCCGTCCCGTTTCGGTCGTACTATCCGTAGAATTTTTACTATCGTGGCACCTACCTCGGGGTGCAATGGCGAAAGGCGTTGTAGACTTCTTCAAGGAGTCAGGCGGATACGGATTCATCGAAACCGACGACGCGGACGAGGACGTCTTCTTCCACATGGAGGACATCGGCGGGCCCGACCTCGAGGAGGGCCAGGAGGTCGAGTTCGACATCGTGGAGGCCGACAAGGGGCCGCGTGCGGAGAACCTCACGCGGCTGTAACGGCGAACGACTTCTGGTCGGAGCCGTCACACCGGCGATAGCACTGGCTGAAGCCGGGCACAAGTGACGCGCGAACCGTGAATCGTAAGCGTCGGCCCGCGTAGCTTCGGGTATGACAGACCCGCTCGACGAAGACCTCTACCGGCGCACCTGGCAGTTGCTCCAGCCGGGCGACGTCGAACTCGACGGCCTGATCGTCCACACGGAGTTCGACGGGAGCGAAGAGACGCGGATGCACCAGACGACCGTCGAGGTCGGCGACGTTATCGCCAGCCACGCCGGTCACGAGCCGACGGACACGTTCGTCTACTCGGGCACCGACGACCCGGAGTTCGCATCGAACCAGCACCAGGGTCGCACTCTCGACGACGAGTCGTTCGTCTGGGAGTGCCAGCAACTCCTCCGCGACGGGTCGTTCGACCTGGTCTTTTACTTCGAGGCCGACGCCGACCTCGACGCGATCCTGGCCGAACTCGGGGACGAAGGATACACCGTCAGCGGCGTCCCGGGCGACGAAGAGCCGGGAGACGAACTGACAGAGCGCCACGCTAACTGACCTTGTTCGATCGAACAGCTTTAGATAGTGGCAGGTCCAAGCCACCACAGATAACGACGGACGTGATCTCTGACGTGACAGGTGATCTGACGTGACTCGGGGCTCGGGCGTAATCGTCGGTGCCAGCGTCTCCCACGAGGCCGCCACCGTCGACGACCTGGAGACGGCGGCGTTCGACAGCCAGCGCGCGACAGCCGCTGCCCTGGCCGACGACCCCGACGTCGACGAGGTGTTCGCGCTGAAGACGTGCAACCGCGTCGAGGCCTACGTCGTCACCGACGACGAGGCTGCCGGCCGGGCCATCCTGCTCGACCTCTTTGCCGACGTACCGACCGACCTGGTCGTCGAGATGGGCCACGAAGAGAGCTTGCGCCACCTCCTCAGAGTGGCTACGGGCCTCGAATCGCTCGTCCTGGGCGAGGACCAGATCCTCGGCCAGGTACGGGACGCCTACGAGGACGCCCGGAGCGTCGGCGCCATCGGGCCGGTCCTCGAAGACGGCGTCGAGAAGGCGATCCACGTCGGCGAGCGGGCCCGGACGGAGACGGCCATCAACGAGGGTGCCCTCTCGCTGGCGAGCGCCGCCGTTCGCGTCACCGCCGAGGAGCAGGACCTGGCCGACGCGACGGCGCTCGTAGTGGGTGCCGGCGAGATGGGCCGGAAGGCCGCCGAGGCGTTCACGACCGAGGTGGCCACGCTGATCGTAGCAAACCGGACGGTGCCCCACGCCGAGCACGTCGCCGAAGCGGTCGACGTGCCGGCCAGCGCCGTGGCCCTGGACGCCCTGCCCGCCGCTGCCGCCGAGGCGGACGTTGTCGTCTCGGCGACGGGCAGCCCGGACCCGGTGTTCGACCCCGACGGGCTGGCAGACGCCGGCGAGACCTTCGTCGTCGACATCGCCCAGCCCCGCGACGTGCCGCCGGCTGTGGGAGAGCTGTCGAACGTGACGCTCCGGGATCTGGACGCCCTGGAGGCCGCGACGGCCGAGACCCGCCGCCAGCGCGAGGCAGCGGCGATGGAGGTCGAGGACATCGTCGACGAGGCCTTCGACCGCTTGCTCACCCAGTACAAGCGAAAGCGGGCCGACCGCGTCATCTCGACGATGTACGAGGGGGCCGAGCGCATCAAGGCGCAGGAGGTCCAGACCGCGCTGGGCAAGCTCGACCTGAACGCCGAGGAGGAGGCCGTCGTCGAGGCGATGGCCGACGCCATCGTCTCGCAACTGCTGGCCGCGCCGACGGACAGTCTCCGCGACGCGGCCGAGAACGACGACTGGTCGACGATCCACACGGCGCTCCGGCTGTTCGACCCCTCGATCGAGCGGGAGGTACCTTCGAATGCGGCCGACGTGAGCCCCGAGGACATCCCGCCGGAGATGCGCGAGCAGATGCCGAACGCGGTCCTGGAGCAACTCGACGACTAGAGAACGCGACGTGACGTCGACTCCTCGAACGCCTCGCCAGGTCCGTGAGCGCCGCCTGGCAGGGGGAAGGGGAGGGGAACTCGCGGAGTGAGGGGGAATCCGAAGACTGGGATGACAGACCGGTATATTCAATTATTTTCTCCGATAGCACGGCACGTTTTCACGGCATAATCCTCATTAACATTTCGAACATAGAAAACACTAAGGGAATACTGGCCATACGTCCAATCGAGAAACATGGAACTGAGTGTTACAAACGCCCAGCGACCACGTGAAACGCACCGTCCGACCAGTAGCAGTGACGACACGGCTCTCGTCTCGAATCAGTTTCTCTCGGTCACGACCGGTTCGCCCGTCGGGAGGGTCGGTGCATGAGCGTCGAAGACGTCGTCGTCCCTGTCGGGCCGTCCGACGGCGACCGCGCCGAACCACTCGCCGAGGCGGCGGCTGCGACCGCCGACGCTACTGGGGCGACGATCCACGTCGTCCACGTCCACTCCCCGTCGGAGTACGCGGAGCGGACCGATTCCCTCAACTACGAGCGTCGCTCGCCGCCAGATGCCAGTGCCCTCGCCCGGCGTTCGTCCACAGTCCGGGTGGTCAGTGAGGCGCTCGACGACCGACTGTCCGCGTCGGACGCGACGGTCAAGATTCACGGCTTCGTCGATGAACACGTCGGCACCGCCATCGTCGAGTTTGCGGCCGACGTCGACGCCGACCGACTCGTCGTCGGCGGGCGCCGGCGGTCTGCCGTCGGCAAGGTCGTGTTCGGGAGCACCGCGCAGTCGCTACTGCTCGATGCACCGTGCCCGGTGACGTTCGTTCGCGAAGACCTGGCCGAGTCGGAGACCGGTGGGGAGGCGGCATCGACGCCGGCGGACCCGGCGCCAGCGACGAGATAACGCCTGCACCGGCGACCGCCGTTTTCGAGTGACCCAAACACACTTCGGCCAGCCGTGCGACAGATCGACTGCCATGGCAGACCTGCTCTCAGACGAAGAGATAGAGGCACAGATCCCCGAGGGCTGGCACCGCGAGGACGACGAGATCGTCCGAACGTACGAATTCGACGAGTTCCTCGACGCCTCCGGGTTCGCCGCAGCTGCCGCGGGTGTCGCCGAACACGCCTGGCACCACCCCGAGATGACGATCCGCTGGGGCGAGGTCGAAGTCCGACTCACCACTCACGACGCCGGTGGTATCACCGAAAACGACGTGGACATGGCCGAACGGCTCGACGACATCTACGAGTGACGCCCGAGGACGGCAGTGGGGACGGTGCCGAGACCTCCGCGGACGGCCACGGAGCCGCCCGCTACGTCTTCGGCGTCCGGTTCCGGCTCGAGCCGGACGTCGGAGGCGTCTCGGTCGACCCGATGACCTTCGAGACGCGACTAGAACGGTCCGCCGACCCACCCGGGGAGCCGGGCTGGCGATTCTTCCGGGACAATCTCTGGCGCGGCGAGCTGTCCGACCCCGACTACTTCCGGGAGCTGACCGGGGACGCGCTGGGGGTCACCGTCGAAACCGTCGATTTCCGTGAGCTGCGGACGGACGAAGCGTATCTCTCTGCGCTGAAAGCCGAGATAGCGGCGGATCTGGACGCGTTCAACGCCGAGACGGCGAGCGAGGTGCTGTCCAAGTATCTCGGCAGCGCGATCCACGTCGAGTAGGGGGAGGGGAGTGTACATAGTTAGCACCCTGCTTACGAACGTTTGATGACGCATAAGGCCCAGTATCGACCGACTGCGGGCCAGGAGCGCCGGAAAGTACTTATCTGTCAACCGTCTACATCTGTGATCCCGATGGCAGGTCGCGAGTACGACTTCTGGCTGTTCGACCTCGACGGTACGGTCGTGGACATCGAGCCCGATTACGTCCACGAAGTGATCGGCGAGGTCGGTGACCGACTCGGACGGGAGTTTTCCGACCGGGAAGCCGAGTTGCTGTGGTACGGCATCGGCGACGGTCGCGACCGACTGCTCGCCGACTTCGGCGTCGACCCGGAGCGATTCTGGGCGGAGTTCCACGAGGTCGAAGACCCCATAGCCCGGGCCGAGGCGACGTATCTCTACGACGACGCCGCCGCGATGGTCCCCGAACGTACCGAACCGCTCGGCGTGGTGACACACTGCCAGGAATACCTCGCAGAACCGGTGATGGACAACCTCGACATCGGCGACTGGTTCGACACCGTCGTCTGTTGCACGGAAGAGACCGGCTGGAAGCCCGACCCGGCCCCCGTCGAGATGGCGATGAGCGACCTCGGCGTGGCGTACAACGGCCACGAAGGCGTTCTGGTGGGCGACGACCCGTCCGACGTCGGTGCCGCCTGGAACGCCGGCCTCGAAGCCGTCCACGTCGAGCGCCACGACCCCGACCGAGTGGGGCTGTCCGTCCTGGGCGACCACCGCCTGACCTCGCTGACAGAGTTCGAGACCTGACGCCCGCCGAGCCTACCGCGACTACCGGGGACTTTTTCGCTCCGGCAGTCAAAGGTGCGTCCATGTCTCCGCTCAGCGACGCACTGCGTGGGCTCCCCGACCCGGTCTTCGGCGACTTGCTGGAATCCGACGAGGCGTACCTCCTGGTACTGGACCTGCCCGGAGCGACCGCCGAGACCGTCGAGGCGAGCGTCGCCAGCGGACTCCTCAGCATCGAAGCCCAGCGTCGCAAAGACCTCGACCCCGAGTTCGAGTTCGTCAGGGAGAACCGCTCGGTGTTTCTGGACGCCAACCTGCCCCTGCCACCCGACGCGACCGGCGCTGGTGCCGAAGGCCGGATGCACCGTGGCGTCCTGGAACTGAAGCTACCCAAACGCTCGGCGTCACCAGGCGCCTCCATCCCCATCGAGGAGGCCTGAGGCGGAGGTGTCCGGGCGGTGAATCTGCGCGCGTACTGGCGGTTTCTCGTCGTCGCCTGGCAGTTTTTCCCGCTGGCCGTTTCCTACGCCCGGGACCGCCGTCGTTTCCTCCTGTTTGGTTCGTCCCGGGAGGTCACCGCAGCGCAGCGTCACCGACGGGCTGTCGCCCTGCTCGAATCGATGCTCACCCTCGGCCCGACGTTCATCAAGCTGGGCCAGTTGCTCTCGACCCGGCCGGACGTCCTCCCGCCGGAGTACGTCGACGAGTTCACCAAGCTCCAGGACCGCGTTCCGCCGGCCGACTGGGCCGACGCCAGAGACGTCGTGGAGGCCGAACTCGGGCCGGTCGACGAGCGGTTCGACGACTTCGACACCGAGGCCATCAGCGGGGCGAGTCTCGGCCAGGTATACCGGGCCAGCGTGGACGGCCAGCCGGTCGCCGTGAAGGTCCGGCGACCTGGCGTCGAGGACCTCGTCGAGGCCGACCTCCGGGTCATCCGCTGGACGCTCCCTGTCGTCATGCGGTTCGTCGGCGAGTCTCGCTCGTTCTCGCTGGAGACGCTGGCCGACGAGTTTTCCCGAACCATCCGCCAGGAGATGGACTACGAGCGGGAGGCCCGGATGCTCCGGGAGATCCGGGACAACTTCGAGGACGACCCGGCGATCCGGATGCCAGAGGTCGTCTCCTCTCACTCGACGGGCCGGGTTCTCACCATGGAGTACGTCGAGGGCACGAAGATCACGGACGTCGAGGATCTCGACGAGCGCGGGCTGGACCGAACTGACCTCGCTCGCCACCTCCAGCGAGCCTACATGCAGATGATCGTCGAGGACGGCGTCTTCCACGCCGACCCCCATCCCGGGAACCTCGCAGTTCAAGACGACGGCACGCTGGTCTTCTACGACTTCGGCATGAGCGGCTACGTCGACCCGTTCGTCCAGGACAAGATCGTCGACTTCTACGCCGCCGTCGCCAGCCAGGACATCGACGCTATCCTCGACTCGCTCATCGAGATGGGGACGCTGAGCCCGGAAGCCGACCGGGAGGTGATGGGCGACGTGATGGAACTGGCCATCGCCGACGCCAGAGGAGAGGACATCGAACACTACCGCGTCCAGCAGATCATCCAGCAGGTCGAGGACACTATCTACGAGTTCCCCCTGCGCCTTCCGTCGAATCTCGCACTGGTCCTCCGGGTCGCGACCGTCGTCGAAGGAGTGTGCGTCACGCTCGACCCCGAGTTCGACTTCATCGAGGTGGCGACGGGCTTCCTCCGCGAGGAGGGCTACATCGAGGCCGGTGCCCGGGAGTACGTCGCAGACAGGGCAAACGAGGTGCGGTCGGCCGCAGAATCGGCAGTCCGGGTTCCGCCGAAACTCGAGTCGGCACTGGACACGATCGACCGGGACGACCTGGTCG
The DNA here is from genome assembly GCA_964523745.1 of uncultured Halobacteriales archaeon. Classification (GTDB taxonomy): domain Archaea; phylum Halobacteriota; class Halobacteria; order Halobacteriales; family Haloarculaceae; genus CAZGAX01. The sequence continues at coordinate 19,084 of CAZGAX010000032.1, forward strand.
TCCAGGCCGACATCCGGGACTCGGACGACCACCTGACGGTCCTGGCCAAGCGACTCGTCTTCGGGATGGCCTTCGGCGCTGGCGTCGTGTCGGCGAGTCTGCTGTGGGCGTTCTCGACGCCGATGGCGACTGCGATTCCCGTCCTGCTCGCTCTCGTCGCCCTCCTGGGGTTGTATCGCTCGTTCCGTAGCAGGCGGGGGATCCGCGCCCAGCCACAGTTCACCCGCCACAGCATGCGACAACGGGGGGCCGAGGCCGGGCAGCAAGCCGTCGGATACGGCGACGTGGACGACAGGCAAACCCCCGGCCGAACTGACGCCACCTCGATAGCGGTCGACGATGGTCCACCTGAGGAGACGTAGGTTCCCGCGAGCCAGGCCCGCCACCATTCCAAACCGTTTATACTGGCAGGTGGACAATCGCGCCACATGGCCAAGCAGCAGTCCGAGGTGCGCGACCTCGACGAGGGCAGCTACGTCATGATCGACGACGCCGCCTGCAAGATCAACTCCTACAGCACGGCGAAACCCGGAAAACACGGCAGCGCCAAGGCCCGCATCGAGGCCGTCGGCGTCTTCGACGGCAAGAAGCGCTCGCTCTCCCAGCCCGTCGACGCCAAGATCTGGGTGCCGATCATCAACCGCAAGCAGGGCCAGGTCGTCTCCGTCAGCGGCGACGACGCCCAGGTGATGGACCTGGAGACCTACGAGACATTCACTATGCTCGTCCCCGACGACGAGGACCTCTCGCCCGACGACGAGATCGAGTACCTCGAGATGGAAGAGCAGCGCAAGATCGTTTAAGCGAATGTTTCCCGGCGCGTCGGCCGACCGAGAATCCGCCGATTACGCTATCCTCGGCGCGCCCCTCGACGTCTCTACTACCTTCCAGCCCGGGGCCCGCTTCGGTCCCCGCCGCGTCCGGACCTACGCCGAACCGTTCGAGGACTACGACCACCGAACCGACCAGCGATTCACCGACCTGGCGGTTCACGACCACGGTGACGTCGCTCCCGGCGGCGACGTCGCGGAGTACCTGACCTTCCTCGAAGGTACCGTGGCCGACTACCGAGACGACGGCACCTTGCCCATTCTCGTCGGCGGGGAACACACCGTCACCGTGGCTGCCGTCCGAGCGCTCCAGCCCGACGTCTACGTCACCCTCGACGCCCACCTCGACCTCCGGGAGTCCTTCGGTGGCGACCAACTCAGCCACTCGACGGTGACTCGGCACGTCCTTGAAGTCGCCGACGAAGCCGTCGTTCTCGGTGTCCGGGCAGGCAGTGAGGAGGAGTGGGACCGCGCCGATGCTGACGACGTAACTGTCGTCCCGTCCGAAGAGGTACCGGATTGGGAACCTGCCCTCGAAGGCAAGAATGCGTATCTCAGTGTCGACGTCGACGCCGCCGATCCAGGGTTCGCCCCGGGGACCGGAACGACGGAACCATTCGGCCTCACGCCCCGGGAGATGCGGGACGTGGTCCGGGACGTGGCTCCCCACGCCGTCGGTGCTGACGTGGTCGAGGTAAACGACCGCGACGACGGTCAGGCTGCCTCTCTGGGGGCAAAACTGCTTCGTGAATTCGTCTTTGTCCACGCTGCGGATTGATTTCCTGCTCCAACTGTCCACGGAGTGCTGGAAACAGCCAGAAAGCCCGCAGATATGGCTTGTTGGGCAGGCTACGTGGGTGGGGCTTTCTGGCCGTTCGCGTCTTTGACGTAGTCCGCTCGATCGGATTTCGCTCGCCAAACACCGTATCGCCGTGGCCTTTTTGCAGGCTGCCACGCAGGTAGGGATATGAACCACCTGTCTGCGTGTTACTTCTGCGGCATCGCGATGGACGAGCCGCTGGCCGACTACCCGGTCGTCCCGGCTGAACTCCGCTCCGACGGCGAACGCCACACCGTCACGCTCTGTCCGTCCTGCCACCAGAAGCTCGACACCGTCATGGACGTCGTCACGGAGGCCGTCGAGGACTCACCGGGCCTCGAACTCGGCGACGTACCCGACGAGGACGCCACCGGGACCGAGCGAGAGTCCACCGAGACAGAGCGAGATGCCACCGCCACAGGCGACGACTCGACTTCCACCGGTGCCGACGCGCCGGCCGAAGACTCGGACGAGGCACTCAGATCGGCGATGGAGGCGGACGTCCCCGAGGAGTTCGAGACCCGAACGGCCGACGCGACTGGAGACGACGAGAATGCGGCCGACGAAACTCCGGAGTCGGATCCGCTCGACTTCGACGCGGCACCGTCCGGCGACGTCGAGACCGACGAATCCGGCCCGGACGAGGGGACTTCCTCGGCTGCCGAGGCACCCGACCCGGACGAGGCCGAGAGCGACGAGGAAACCCCTGCAGAAGTCGTCTCCGACGCCGGAGCGTCTATCTCGGCGCTGGAGTACAACAAGGTGATGCGGTTGCTCCAGAATCGGGAGTTCCCCGTCGAGCGCGACGAAATCGAGACCGTCGCCGCCAACGCGTACGGCCTGGCCCGGTCAGACTGCGCCGAGGTCATCGACCTGGCCATCGACCGGGACCTGCTCGGCGAGGAAAACGGCCAGCTCGTCCGACCGGAGTGAGGACTGACCTTTTTGTACGAAAGCGCGGCCAGACCTCCTCGTGACCTGAGATACTGACACGGGGTAGTTCGCGGTTGTACGGCACGCTGTCCCGTGACCATTCACCTCGCTGGTGCCGTCTGTTCGCTATAATTGGGCACAATGCCTACGTCGCCGCCATCCGTAGCCGGGGCTATGGACTGTGGCGAACTCAGCGCGCGGCTGGACGACGAACTCGACACCGAGGCGTACGCCGACGTCGACGCCAGTGCCAACGGTCTCCAGGTCGGGCCGGCGAGCACCCAGGTCGAACACGTGGCCTTCGCCGTCGACGCCGCCATCGGGACCATCGACCGGGCCAGGGACGCCGGGGCGGACCTGCTGGTGACCCACCACGGCATCTCCTGGGGCGGCATCGAGCGGGTCACCGGCCGGAACTACCGCCGGATAGCGACGCTGATCGACGACGACCTCGCGCTCTACACCAGCCACCTCCCGCTCGACGGCCACCAGGAGTGGGGCAACGCCGCCGGCCTCGCCGACCTCCTGGACCTCGGGAATCGGGCACCGTTCGGCCAGATGGGCGGCGAACACGTCGGCCAGCGGGGCCAGACTCCCGAACCCTACACCGTCGACGACCTGCACGACAAACTCGCGGAGGAACTCGACACCGGCGACGGCGAGGTACGCGTCCTCGATTTCGGACCCGGGACTATCCGCGACGTCGCCATCGTCACCGGCAGCGGCGCCGACTGGCTCGATGACGCCATCGACTCCGGTGCCGACGCGCTCCTCACGGGCGAGGGAAAACAGCAGGTCTACCACGAGGCCCGCGAAGCGGGCATCCACGTCGTCCTGGCGGGCCACTACGCCACGGAGACCTTCGGCGTCAGGTCTCTCCAGGGACTCGTCGACGAGTGGGGCCTGGAGACGACGTTCGTCGACTTCCCGACGGGACTCTAGACGCCCCAGGGATAGGTCTCGGGCTCTCTCGTCGCGGTCGGTTCCTTGTGCAGCGGGTGGAGTGCCTGACTCTCCTCGACGTGGACGAACGCGTCGTACCGCTTCGGCAGGACAGTCGGCACGTAGTTGCCGAGTTCCCGCTCCGGGTGGTAGACGACGCCGATGGCACGGTGACCACGCTCGATTTCCAGCGGTGTGAGGTCCTCGACCTCGTCGAAGACCAGGAACGAGTCGCCAACGTCGGCCCGGTGGAACACGTCTTCGACGCTCGTCTCGGTCGCATTCGGGACTTGCATCTCTTGCATCTGGGATCCCCACGAATTCGCGGCGACGACGGATCCCCGGTAGGTACCGAACCCGACGACGACGGCCTCGTCGCTGCCGTGGCGTTCCCGGACCAGCTGGCCCAGGTTTACTTCGCCGCGGTCGGTCATGTCCGTGGCTCGGGCGTCGCCGACGTGGGTGTTGTGCGCCCAGACCACCGCCGTTCCGTCCACGTCTGGCCGGCCGCAGAGCCGGTCGAGCGTGTCGGCCATGTGCTCGTCGCGAACGTTCCAGGAGTTGACGTCGGCCTCGCCCAGCGCCCGGTAGTAGGCCTCGGCGTTCCGCGCGACCAGGGCGTTCTGCTCGGCATTGAAGGCCGATTCTGGGTCGGGGTCAGCGTCGAAGGCAGGTATCTTCCGCCGGAGTTCCGCGAGGACTTCCACCACCTCGTCTTCACAATCCTGGGGAATCAGGCGGGTCGACCGGGCGTATTCTCGGGCGTCCTCACCGTAGGGTTCGAAACACTGGTAGGCGTCGCGGACTCGCCCGGCTTCGTCGATGTCGTGCGCCTCGAGGTAGTCGATCACCGCGTCCATCGACTCGAACAGGCTGTAGACGTCGAGGCCGTAGAAGCCGACGCGGTCGGCCCGGTCCCGGTCGGCGTTGTACTCCCGTAGCCAGGAGACGAACTCCAGTACCTCCCAGTTTGCCCACATCCAGGTGGGCCAGCGGTCGTAGTCGTCGAGGACTACTCTGGTGTTCGTCGGCGCTCCCTCGTAACCCCGGACGTGTCGATTCACCTCGTAACAGTCCGTCCAGTCGCCCTCGACCCCGACGAATGCGACGTCGCCCCGGCGGACAAGTTCCGCCGTCAGCTTCGCACGCCAGCGGTAGAACTCGCTCGTCCCGTGTGAAGCTTCGCCAAGCAGCACGTAGGACGCGTCGGCCGCCCGGTCGGCGAGGGCCCCGATGGCATCGCCGTCGAGCGTTCGGGCGTTCGATTCGACGGTCTCGACCGCTTCGGTCAATCCTTCGTCGCGCGGTTGGCCGCGGCGCAGGGAACTCACGGTATCTCCTCCGTGCAAGTCCGTTCCATGCCAGAGATAGACGGGGTCTGCGAAAAAGCACCAGACCCGCAGGAGCAAGGATGGTCCGCGGGTCAGGCCATGGGCGACGAGTCGATGTCCCGGTGGGTTCTGGCGTATTCGACGAGAACGTCGACGTACGACTCGAAAGTCGGACAGGAGATGTCGGTGCCGTCGAGGGCGGCGGTCGTATTCGGGCAGACGTAACTAGTCGGGTGGCTGAGGTAGTCCAGAACGGCTGGCTCTACGCCCAGCACGTCATCCAGCCGTGGAACTCCCTCGACCACGGTTCGGCTCAGCCCTCGAGGGAGGGGAACCGGGACGACCCGCTTGTCCAGTACTCGATCGAAGGCCGCCACCGCCTCGGCCACGGTCGGTGGGCTGGGGTCACACAGCTGGTAGGTTTCACCTGCGGTATCCTCCCGGCGCGACAGGTAAGCGATCCCCGAGACGACGAAGTCCCGGGGGACGAGGTTCAGTTCGTACCGGTCCGGGTGGCGATGGACCGGCGCGAACGCCACACGGGGTTGCATAAATAGTAGCTTCAGCATGTAGTACGGGCCGTCGAACTTCTCTGTCTCGCCGGTCGTGCTGTCGCCGACGGCGATGGCCGGCCGGTAGATGGTCGCAGACAATCCGTCTGCCATCTCCTCTCGGACGAGCCTCTCGGATTCGAACTTCGTCGCCTCGTAGTGGTTGTTGAACGACTGGCCGACGTCGAAGTCGTCCGGACCGAAGGTGCCGTCGTACCGGCCGCTGACGTAGCAGGTGCTGACGTGGTGGAACCGGTCGACGTCGGCCGCCGTGGCGAACTCGAGGACCCGTCTCGTTCCCTCGACGTTCACCGCCTCGGCGGGCTCACGGTCGACGCCCAGGTCGTAGATGGCCGCCAGGTGGTAGACTTCGTCAGTCTCCTCCTGCAGGGCAGCAGGGTCGGCCAGGCCCATCTCCGACTCGGTGAGGTCGCCCTCGACCAGGCGGATCCGGTCGGGGTCGGAATCCGTCGTGGCCAGCAGGTCGTCGGCGCGGCGCCGTGCCTGGTCTGCGTAGGCCGGCTGGACCAGACAGGTGACCGATTCGTCCTCCGCCAGGAGGTGCTCGACGAGTGACGACCCCAGGAATCCGGGGAAGCCGGTGAGGAATATCACGGCGGCCACCCCGGAAGCCAGCGGCGGAACCGTAGATAGCGCGTCGTGAGATTCGCGACGAAGTCCTTGGACACGCCGGCCGGTGGGGCGAGCGGATGGACTCGCTGGACGGCGACGGTCTGGGACTCGGTGTACTTCTCGATACCCTCCCGGCCGTGTCGCCTGCCGAGGCCCGACTTGTCCATGCCGCCCATCGGGGCGTCGATGGCCCCCCACGTCGCCACGTAGGGGTCGTTCACGCCGACGGTGCCACAGCGGATCTGCCGGGCCACGCGTGCCCCTCGGTCGTTGTCGTCCGTCCAGACGCTGGCGTTCAGGCCGTAGGCCGAGTCGTTGGCCCGCTCGATAGCTTCACCCTCGTCGGCGACCGGTTCGACCCGGACGACCGGGCCGAACGTCTCCTCGTCCGAGAGGTCGGCCGAGTCGGGAACCGAGGTAAGGACCGTCGGCTCGAAGAAGTACGGTCCGACGTCGGGGCGGTGGCGACCGCCGGTCTCCAGTTCCGCGCCGGCGTCGACGGCGTCGTCCAGGTGGTCTCTGACGGTCTCGAGGTGGTCTTCGGAGATGAGCGAGCCGACGTCGGCGTCGTAGTCGAACGCGGTGCCGAGTTCTAGCTGGTCTGTCCTGCTGACGAACCGGTCGCGGAACTCCTCGAATAGGGCCTCTTCGACGTAAATTCGCTCGAAGGAAATGCAAAGCTGGCCGGCGGAGGCGAAACAGCCCCGGAGGGCACCGGTCACCGTCTTCTCCAGGTCCGCGTCGTCGAGAACGACCAGCGGGTTCTTGCCGCCGAGTTCCAGCGAGTGGGGCGTGAGCGATTCTGCGGCCTGGGCGGCGACGGTCCGCCCCGTTTCCGTCCCGCCGGTGAACCCCACGTAGTCGGCCGCCTCGATGAGAGGCGGGCCGAGCGTCGACCCCGACCCGGTGACGACCTGAAAGCAGTCGGGCGGTAGGCCGGCCTCGACGAGTAGCTCACGGGCCCGGAGGGCGGTGAAGGGGGTTTCCTCTGCCGGCTTGAGTACGACGGCGTTACCGGCCAGCAGCGCCGGGAGGGCATCGGAGACGGCCAGCGTGAGGGGATAGTTCCACGGCGAGATGATGGCGACAACACCGTGGGGGTGGTGGGTGATGGTGGTCTTCGTCAGCAGCGGCAGGGTCCCGCCGCGGCGCGATGTCTCCAGGTAGTCCCCGGCCCGGTCGGCGTAGTGGTCGGCCGAGGCCACAACGTCGAGAAGTTCCTCGAAGGCGTCGTATCTGGCCTTGCCGGCCTCCAGTTGCACGAGGTCCAGCAACTCGTCGCTGGCGTCGAGGACTTCGTCCGCGAACGACGAGAGTACCGATGCTCGGTCGTTCAGCGGTCGCTGGCTCCACGCTCCCTGGGCATCCCGGGAACTGGCGATAGCTGCCTCGACGTCTGCCGGGGTACAGGACGGCACCGACCCGACCGGTTCGCCGTGGAAGGGTGCCTCGACGTCGATTTCGTCGCGGTCCCCGTCCGGCACCGTCGTCACGCCACCCACCAGGCTGTCGAGCGGTGGCGAAGGGACGTCCGAACTCGCTAGAGCCATTTCCTTCTACAATGAATCTACAACACTATGGAGGTTTTTCCCGTCGTTGTGACCCTGTTTATCCCTCGCGACGGCCCAGACCGGGGCGTTCAAACCCTTCGGCGTTCGAGACACGGCCATGACCGACGAGGAGGCCGGCCGCGAAGAGTTTCGCCACGACCCGGTGTCCCACTCCCGGGCCGATGCCGGAATGAGCGTCGACGACCTCGCACGGGCCTACGGCGACGCCGGCTTCGGCGCGGGCCGACTCCACGAGGCCGTCGACATCTACGCCGAAATGCTGGGGGACGAGGACGTCACCAACTTTCTCGGCCTGGCCGGGGCGATGGTTCCCGCCGGGATGCGACCGATCGTGGCCGACCTCGTCCGTGATGGCCACGTCGACGCCCTGGTGACGACCGGCGCGAACCTCACACACGACGCTATCGAGGCCATCGGCGGCAAACACCACCACGGTCGGGAGGAAGCCCCGGAGAAGACGCCCCGGGAACACGACGAGACGCTCCGGGAGGAAGGCGTCGACCGCATCTACGACGTCTACCTCCCCCAGGAGCACTTCACCCACTTCGAAGAACACCTCCGCGACCGGGTGTTCCCGGACCTTGCCCACGAGGGAACCGTCAGTATCCGGGAGTTGACAGCGGCGCTCGGTGAAGCGAACAGCGAGGTCAACGACGAGGAGAACGTCGACGCCGGTCCGGGCATCGCCGCCGCAGCCTACGAGCACGACGTTCCGATATACTGCCCGGCCGTCCAGGACTCCGTGTTGGGCATCCAGACCTGGATATACGGCCAGACCTCCGACCTCCAGGTCGACGCCTTCGCCGACATGGACGACATCGCCGACCAGGCCTTCCACGCCGAGGAGGCCGGCGCCCTCGTGGTCGGAGGCGGAGTCCCGAAAAACTACGTCCTTCAGACGATGCTCGTCTCGCCGGACGCCTACGATTTCGCCGTCCAGCTGACGATGGACCCGCCCCAGACCGGCGGCCTGTCGGGAGCAACCCTCGACGAGGCTCGCTCCTGGGGGAAACTCGAATCGGCCGCCCGGAACGTCTCGGTGTACGCCGACGCGACGATCACGTTCCCCTTCCTCGTGGCGGCGGCCCGCGACCGGATCGACTAGGTGGTCGTCTCTTCGCTCCGCAGCGTCAGGTCGTCGGGGTCGAGTTCGTAGTAGCGCTCCCAGGCCGGCGCCAGACTGACGACCCGGACCCCTTCGACGGTGGCCCGCGCATCCTTGTGGTGGTGTCCGACCAGACACAGGTCCGGCTCCAGTCGGCTCAGGAGCTCGGTGACGTGCTGACAGCCCGGGTCGTAGCCGTAGAACAGCAGTCCAGTCGGCGCCTCGTGCGTCAGGAGGACGTCGACGTCCTCCGCGGCGGCTACGCTCTCGACGTCGGCCCGGACGAAGTGACGGCGCCGGTCGCCCTCGAGTTCCTCCCGGTCCTTCTCGTACCGGGTGGGGGCGAAGTTGCCCGAGAGGCCGGTGACGCGCAGTCCCTCGACTTCGGCGACGGTGCCTGCCAGGAGGTGGGCGTTAGACACCCCGCTGGGCCGGTCGCCGGCCCGTAGCGCGTCGATGACGTCCAGGTCCTCGTTGTTGCCCGCGACGAAGTAGGTCGTCACCGGCAGGTCGTAGTGCTGGAGGTCGCCGACCTGGAGGGCGACGTCCGGGTCGGCTGCCTCGTAGGCTGCGAGGAGCGCCTCCCGTTTCGGCACCTCGTCTGCGTGGGCGTCGCCGAGGACGAGCATCACGTCGAAGTCTGGCCGGACGTCACTTACGTGTGAGGCGGCCCGTCACAGACCCGGAGTCGACCCGCGGTCGAACGAACGGAAGTGGCGGCCGCCGGGCAAGAACGCACACGGCGTTCGCCGCCGTACCGAACGACATGTGCCCGCAGTACAGCGACGACCAGATCGGCAAGCGCGTCGTGTCCCAGGACGGCGCGACGATGGGGGAAGTGGTCGACGTGCGGAACGGCGACATCTACGTGTCCCTGGCCGCAAACGCCGACAGGGACGTCGCCGACCAGTTACA
>CAZGAX010000033.1:0-28130 GCA_964523745.1 uncultured Halobacteriales archaeon
CCGGTGGCGTCTCTCGTCATCACGAAAGGCGCGGAGCGCCTTTCGAACGACGACGTTATAGGAGGTCGGCGGAGCCGACCTCCCCGGTGGCGCGACCGGAGGGAGCGGAGTCGCTGTGGCGGCTCTATCTGAGCGACCGACGCGAGGCCGACCGCAGGGAGGTCTCGGTCTGAGCGAACGGTGACCGGAGGGAACCGTGAGCAAGGGAGCGAAGATATCCGCCACAGCGACCGCCAGCGGGCCGAGGGCTTTCTTCGACGGTACGACGACGGTCAAAACCACATCTCCAGCCAGACCGACGACGGCTAGCCGGGAGACTCAAGCCGCTCCACCCACACCACCGCAGACATGGAGAAGACCGACGCCGGGACGTCCGTCGGCGTCGCCGACCCGTACGCCCAGGTCGACCGGTGTGACCACCTCACGGACGAGGGCCGGTGCCGCTTCGCCGTCGAGCAGGGCGACCGCGACCCCAGCTTCGCCGCCGAACGCCGCCGCGAGGACTACCGCTGCCCGGTGGTCGCCCCGCCGCCCGACGAGGACGCCCCCGTCACGCTGGCTAACGGGGACTGCGAGGCCCTCGACGGCGAGTGGGACTGGAGCGACTGCCCGCACTTCCGGTGTCGGAACCACGACCGGGAGTGTGCCCGCTGTGGCCTGGAAGAGGTCCGGATGGCACACGACGACGAACGGCCGCTGCTCGAAGAGCACCACCTGTCGTACGCTGCGGATTCTGCGGAGGGCGACGGGGAGCCAACCCACGAGATTACGATTTTCCTCTGTCGCTGGTGTCACGCCAAGGTCCACAAGTCCTGGGGCGCCGTCGAGGACGACGTGAATCCCGACCCCGAGGCGATCGCTGCTCGGGAAGAACGGCGGTCGAAGGAGCAACGGGAGCTGGGGTTCGAGTCTGCGAACGAACGGCTAGACGAATGAGTTGCTTCTGTTTCTACACTCTGCATCATTTCGACCGCTTTGTCTATGAAAGCCCTCACCTCGGTCGCGGTCGCTGAGCGACATATTCTCGCTCCCTTCGGTCGCTCGAATAGAGGTCGCTCAGGCGACTCCGTTCGCTTCGCTCACCGCGACCGAGGTTCGCCCTTTCATTCCACCAGGTCCACACCGCCACCGCCCCGGGCCACCGTCCTCCCCAGCCGACTGCGCTCCTCGCTCACTCCGTTCGCTGCGGTGCTCATCCCTCGCGCGCTGACTGTCTCGACCCGCCTCGCTATCGCTCGGCGGCCTCGACAGCGCGCGCCACGTGGTTCGTCCAGAAGTAGAATCCCAGACCCTCGAATCGGCGTCAGTCACCCGAACCCGACCGCCGACCGCTGGCGTGTTCGGCGGAGGGCTCGTCGAGGATGTCGTACCGGAGGCCACTGGCACCTTCGCCGCGGCCGGGACCGGCACGACGACCAGCCCACAGGTGAGTGCTGCCGCCGATCCATCGGGAGTACTGGTAAGTCCGGGTGACCTCCAGGCCGGCGCGGGTCAGCTCCTCGTCGTGGAGCAACAGGTCGTCTTCGAGGACCAGTCCGGCCGGTTCGTGACTGTCGAGGTCAGAGTCGAGGAGGCGCGCCAGGTCGAATCGCAGGTCGCCGATGGCGAACTCGCCGGGAGCGCGGTCGCCGGCCGCCACCATCTGCAGGGGGAACCAGTAGTCCAGCACGTCGGTGACCAGGCGGTAGTCCGGCAGCGTGGGGTTGCTTGGCGTGCCGACGAACTCCTGGAGGACCTCCTCGCCGTCGGCGTCGGTCACCGTCACCTCGTCGCTGTCCTGCCAGACGGGGTCGCTGGTCCGACCCCAGTACAGCGACCCCATCTCGGCGTCGTTGCCCACGCCGGAGTAGATGGTCAGGTACTCGCCGGGTCCGACGACCGTCCCCTCGGGAATTGTGTAGGTGTCGAGCCCCGACTCGGTCTCGGGGTCGCCGTTGGCGACAGTCCAGCCGCCCACGTCGATGGGACTCTCGCCAGGGTTGGTGAACCGCAGGCGTTCCTCGGCGGGGTCGGCCGACCGCCGAACCGTGTCCACCGTCAGCGCCGGGAGGGTGAACTCCGCCCACTTCAGCGGGTCGCCGACGGCGTCCTCGGTGACCAGTTCGATGCCGAAGGCCATGTTCGCCATCTCGTCGCGGGCCATGACGACCCGCTCGACGGGGTCGCTCTCGTGATGGGCGCCCAGCACCGGCGGCAACAGCAAGCCCGGAGACCGGTGGTTCGGCAGTCCGGTGTGCATGAACATGTTCCAGCCGCCGCTGTCCGAGAGTGCGCCGGCCAGGGCGTGCTCGGCCGCCTCGTCGCTCACCTCGACGGAATCGGCGCTCGTTTCCTCCCCGTCCTGGGCGTCAGAGCCCCCCTGCTCCGAAGTATCGGAGTTCTCGACGGCCGACTCCACGTGGGTCACCTGGCCGAAGGTGTCGGTCACCAGCAGTTCGGTGATCCGGGTGAGAGAGCCGACCGGGGCCTCCACCGGAATCGAGAACCAGTCGTTGCCGTACAGCGTGGCCTGCTCGGTCAGGAGCAGTTTGCCCAGTTCGCCGGGACCGACCTCGATGTTGGCGACGTTTACCTCGCCGTCCTCCATCTCCCACCAGCGCGCCGACGGCATCCCCGGGAACGTTACCTTCGAAGGCACGATGCTCGCGTCCGGCTCCGGCCGGTCGTTCGGCATTCCCAGGGGGTCGACGGGGATCGTCCCGCCGGCGCCGCCGGACCCGCCCGGCAGCGAGAGGTCTATCGAGTCGCCGCCGTCGCCGCCGGCAGCATCCGAGAGGTCCGCAGTCAGCGAGGCCGCGTCGTCCTGGACGACCGAGAACGAGTCCCAGTCCAGCCGACCGCCGGGATACTCCTCGGCGCTGAACACCGTCTCGGTCGGCCCGGACCCCGTCGCAGCGTCGAACTCGTACTCCATCCGGTCGGCGTTCCACGCAGCACCGTCCTCGCTGGATGGTTCGTCGTAGAGGTCGTCGTACCAGTCGACGAACGCCTTCGCGGCCCGCTTGAACGCGTCCGACCCCGAGCCGACCGACGGCACGTCGACCGACCGCCAGTCGACGGCTTGCCAGTCGGCCGCCGAGCGGATGGACGAGCCCTCGGTCAGTCGCTCGAAGAGGGCACAGCCGTCGAGCGACCGGCCCTCGACCACCGCGACGTAGCGCTCGCCGGTGCTGTCCAGTTCCCGTTCTGGTGGTTCGAGCTGGAGGTCCTCGGGGAAGTCGGCCGCCCGAGGTGGCTCGCCATCCACCTCGAAACCCTCCTCGTCGAGCCTGGCCAGAAAGTACCGGCCCGTCTCGACGGCCGTCTCCCGATTGGGCTGGCGGTCCGGGTGGGAGACGACGGGTTCGCGCTCGACCAGCGTCTCCAGCGGACCGTCGGTCTTCGGGTCGTAGCTCCGGGGGGCGACGGTGTCGTCGTCCGGCGCGAGGTCGACGGCCGTCATCGGGTCGTGGTCGAACCACAGTTCGACGGCGACGGGCGACCCGGCGTCTTCCCCCGTGAGCTCGCCCACCTGCCACTGCCGACCCAGCATCCACAGGGGGTCGGCCAGCAGGCCCCGCAATCCCTTGCGCATCGTCTGGTTCCGCGTCGTCGGCGACAGCCGGTTCCACCTCGTCGTCGAGGCCTTCTCGCTCATGAGTCGTCCTCCCAGAAGTTCTCAATAGTCGCCGGGTTCGGCGCCAGGTCGTCGAAGTACCTGATGCGGTCGACGTCCATCGACGGTGCGTCCGGCGCCGGCGCGTCGTTGTTCGGGAACGTCAACATCGGCAGCAGGCTCCCGAACTCGCCGGCGTCGCCCAGGTCCTGCAGGTCGACCATCCGCAGCCCCATCAGTTTCCGCGTGTCCCGGACCACGTCCTCCAGGGCGTCCCGGGACCAGCCGCCATCTTCCGGAGGGAGGGCCAGGAGGATCGACTGTGGCGCGGTCACGTCGGGGTCGTCGTAGTTGAGTGCGACCCCAGTCGTCTCCGTCGGGCTGGGGACGTTCTCGACGTGTTCGTCGACGAACAGCCCGGCTATCGGTCCGCCGTCGAAGCTGCCGTCGAAGCCAGCGCCGAACTGCGCCACGAGCGAGAGTCGGCCCGGCTCGGGGTCTTCGCCGTCGAGGCCGACCCAGAGTTCGGACTCCCTGTGCGGAAGCTGGCCGACCTGGAGACTGCGATGGCGCCGGGCAGTCAGCGACTCGGCGTAGGTCAGCGCCCGGCGGAACCTGGCCGACTCGTCCCGCACGCGAGTCGTTCGCTGGAGCCACGTCTCGGCCGCCAGCGGGTCGCCGCCCTGGAGTTCGGTGCTCCGGCCGAACGTCGCCGTCAGCTCCGCCGCGTTCATCGGCCGGAACGTCGGCAGGACCGGGAAGTCCTCGCCGAAGACCGCCTCCAGGCGTCGGCGCTGGCCGTCGACGCTCGGCGTCGGGCTCTCGGTCGCCGGCTCGTCGGCCTGGCCCATCCGCTCTTTGACCGTGGCGACGACGCCGCGTGCCTGGCCCAGCAGCGTCTCGACGTCTGCCTCCTCGCCGCCCCGGACCGACTGGGGCGTGCTGCCGTAGACGCCGAAGTACGAGACGCGCAGCATACCCCGACGCAGCGTTTCGAGGACGCCCCGCCGGAACGCCACGTCGAAGTCCCCGGCGTCGAAGCCTGCCGACAGGTGGCCGTACTGCGTCGAAACGGTCGTCTCCAGTGTCGTAGCCTTGCTCGTCAGGTCGGCGGCGTAGTCCCCGCGAGAGGTCGTCTCGTCCGGCGGCAGGTCGCCCCTGTCGAGCGCTGCCAGGTAGGTCGTCAGCACGTCCGTTCGGAACACCTCCAGCAGGTACCGGAAGTCCGTCACCGGCGTCCCCGACGGCGTGTCCTCGGGGCCGACGACCAGGTCGAAGTTCGACCGAAGGTGCTGGACGTCCAGGTCCTCCGGGTCGGGGAAGTTCGCGTTGCCGAAACTGCCGCCGAAGCCGCCGGGACCACTGCCCGGTCCGCTTCCTGGACCACCGGGCAAGCCGCTGCCGAGCCAACCGCCCGATCCGCCACCAGGGCCACCAGCCCCGCCGCCCGGCGGCGTGTCGCCGGGCTGGCCGTCCGAGCCATCGTCGCCGGACTCGCCGTCCCCGGAACCACCGTCGTCAGAGTCCAGGTCGAGCAGCCGCTCGTCGTGGTTGTAGAACGGCGGCTCGACGCCCGACGCGGCGAGCACGTCGTCCATCCCGGAGGCCATCGCCATCGACGGGGCGTACGGCGTGAACAGCGCCCCGTCGAGCACCGGCTGGCGGGTCAACCGCCGGAGGTCCGCGAGGAACGTGCTCCGGTCGTTCCCGGTAGGCGCCTCCTCGGGGTGGAACGCGACGGCGTGGAGGTGGCGGGCCAGTCCCGCAGGGTCTGCGAGCTGTGCCTGGAACGCCGCGTCCTGGACGAGCCGGGGCATCGCCCGGAGGAACGGCCGGAGGTAGTGCAGGAAGCGCTGGGCGTCGGTCTCGCCCCGTGGATAGGCGTCGGCGGTGTCGGTGAACGCCGCCTCCAGCGACGGTGCGAAGCCGACGTTCGGCAGGTCGTCGTCGTAGACGCCGCTCGGGTGGCGCCGGAAGCCGTGGAACCGGGTGAGGACGCCCTCGTCGGTCATCGCGTCGTTGTTGGCCCAGAACCGGAGCCCTTCGGCACGGTCCGGCCGACCGGTCACGTCGAACAGGTCGTCGACGGCCAGGCCCGACAGCGCCCGACCGACCGTGGCGACCGCTGCGTCGAGTGCCGGCAAGTCCAGCTTCTCGAGGGCATCCGCGTCCTGGTCCCACTCGGTGCCCGCAAGGGCCGTCAGGTCCACGTCGACGACGGACGCGACCGCCTCGACGTCGCGCTCGGCGGGCATCGCGTCGGCCCCGCCGCCGGTCTTGTCGTGGAGGTCCGCCATCAGTTCGCACTCGTCCCGGACCGCTGCCCAGTCTATTTCCTCGGTGACTGCGCGGTGGAGTGCCGGAACTTCCCCGTCGCCGCCGTGGGGGTCGAACGCGTTCCGCCGGTCGGCCAGCCAGAGCAGGGGCCCGAGCACGTCAGTGTCGGATACGACGCCCACGGCGTCCGGTTCGACGTAGCCCTCGGCGGAGGCGACCGTATCGCCGTCCTGGGTCGCCTCCACGTCGAAGACCGTCCACGGGGAGAGCGACGAGAAGTCGGCCTCGACGCGGAGGTAGCCGCCGGCACCGACGTCCACCGGTTCGTCGTCGACGAGCGGGCTGTCGGCGCCTGCCGGCGTGACCGATACGTCCAGCGTCGTCCCCTGCCCGAGTTCGGTCTCCAGTTCCACGGTCTGTGCCTGCTCCGGCCTCGCAGTCACCGCACCTTCCGGCGGGAGGACCCGACCCGGCAGCGCCGCCAGCAGGGTCGTCCCTTCGCGGACGTAGACCATGAACCCGGTCCCCGGCGTGACGTCGTCGAAGTCCATCGGCACCGAGAACGCACCCTCCGGGCCGGTGGTAGTCGTCGCCGGCGTCCGCTCGAACCACTCGACGCCGGAGGTGCTCCAGACCTCGACCGTCACGTCGGCGTCCGCGGCCTGGACCCGCCCTGCCACCTGCTGGCCGGCCCGGTTCGTCACTGTGACGGCCGCTTCGACCGACTCCCGGTCGACGGGTCCTGCCGGCAGATGGGCGGCGAGGTCGTCGAGTTCGTCCATCAGGGCGTCCTGGTCGGCCGAGAGGGTGCTGCCGACGCGGCCGGCGACCGCCGACAGGCCGTCGATGGGCACCTCCCTGCGGAAGGCCGTCAGGCGCTCCCGCAGTACGGCGACGTCCTGGGTGATCCGCGTCTCGTCTTCTTCGGTGTCCAGGAGTTCGACGCGGTTCTCGACGAGCGCACCGGCGGCGGCGAGGCGGTCCTGGGCGTCGTCGGCCCTCTCCTGGAGTTCGCGGGCCGACGCCTCGGTGTAGCCAGCGTCGTCGACCTCGCTCGGGTGTCCGAGGTCGCCGGCGTCCATCGGTCGGCCGTCGGCGACCAGTTGCTGGAGTTCCCGCACCGTCTCGAGGAACGCGCCGACGGGAACCGAGTCGTCGGGTGCCCCCGGACCGGCCTCCGCGAACGTCAGTTCGACCGTCGCGTCGTCGGGTACGGGAGGTTCGTGTTCCGGGGGGTTCCGGAGAACCTGGTAGTGCATCCGCTGTTCCAGCTGGGAGGCGCCGGCCTGCTGGTTGGCCTGCGAGAGTGCGAGGGCGTCCAGCGGCGCCAGTTCCAGTTCGTGGAGCGAGACGCCGTCGTCGACGACGTGGGTCACCTCGTCGGGGTCGGCCGGCCAGGCCCGGTAGCCGATGACCTGGTCACCCGACGCCACCTCCGTGAAGGAGACGGTGAACCCGTCGTCGGAGACGCTGGCCACCCGGGCGGCGTCGTGACCCGACACCGTCCCGTCGGTCGCCACCGAGGGAATCGAGAGCGCCTGCCCCCGGCTCGTCTCGCCGGCGTGGACGACGCCGTCGCCGTCGGCCCGCGTCACGTGAGTCGACGCCACCTGCCGGCCGACGCCGACGGCGGTGCCGTGGGCGAAGCCAGCGGTCGTCAGGGAGGCGTCGCTACCGGTACTCGACACCGACGGGGCCGTCACGAACTCGACGTAGCCCGGCTCGAAGCCGGTCGTGACGGTGGTCTGGTCGCCGGCGCCGCGGGTCCCGTCGATGACGCCGACCGCCGGCGAGTCGACCCGGTCGGGCGTCTCGATGGCGACGTAGGCGACGACCCGCGAGGCGTCGCCGGCGCTCCCGGCGTGGACCGATGAGTACGAGAGGTCGAGGCTGGTCCCGAGGCGCTGGACCGAGGCGGCCGTCGCCCCGGCGACGGCGCCGCCCGACCCGAATGGGAGGTGCAGCGCCTCGTCGTCGTGGATACCGCCCACTGCGTCGCCGGTCGCGGGGTCGACGCTGCTCGCGACGACGTGCTGTTCGACCGTACCGTTCGATTCGGTGGCGACGCCGTGGGACAGCCCGACCGCGTCGCCGGTCGATCGGGTCGAGTTGGCCGTCGTCGCCGCCGTGTTACCGAACAGCATCACGTGGTCGGCGTCGACGGAGAGCGGAACGCTGTGGGAGCCCGACCCCGTCGGCGTCTCGAAGTGTCCCACCTCGACCGTCGCGGCGTTACCCAGGGCGTAGGCCCGGTACGTGACGGCAGATCCTTCGAGGGCATTTTCGGGAAGGTCGACCGCGTCGAGGTCGAGCGTGAAGCCGTCGTCGGCGAAGGCGACCGAACCGCTGATTTCGCCGTGGTCGCCGCCGGCGTCGTGGAGCCGGAGGTGCAGGTCGCCGTCGCTGACGAGGCCGCTTCCCTCCGTCCCTGCCGGGTCCAGCCCAACGCTCGTCGACACGTGGTCGACGCTTCCGTCCGGGTTCTGGAGGGCGACGGCGTGGGTCCAGCCGTGGGGACCGGCGTCGCCAGCGACCTCACCCTCCCCGACGGCGTGGGGCACCGAGAGGACGACCAGGTCGGGTGCGAAGTCGAGGTCGGTGACCGAAACCGAGCCCTCGCTGGTGGGTAGCGTCGCCGTCCCGGTCGCCGTGGCGCGGTCGTCCGTCCAGCGGATGGAAGCGCCGCAGGTGACCCGTTTGGGATTCGGCAGGAGGGTCCCGAGCCAGTCGTCGAGGTTGCGCTCGGCGTCGGCCCGGGGCTGGAGATGCAGCGGCGCGTTCACGGTGTGGTCGCGGAGCGGCTCAGTAGCCCCGACCCGCGGGAGCGAGTCCGGTTCGACTACCGACGACCGGTAGTTCCACTCCGTCGGGGTCGAGGCCGTCCCGGGGTCACCGAAGACGACGCCCAGCCGGTGGGTGACGCCCACGTCCTTGCGGGGAGTCTGTGCCACCTCCGGCTCGGCCACCTGTTTGCCCTTGACCAGGTCGTCGACGGTGCCACCGGCACGCTCGAAGTTACCCTTGCCGAGCTGGTGGACGCTCTCCGAGAGGAGCAGGTCGGTCACCGAGTCGACGATGGCGTCGAGTTCGCGGAATACGGTCAGGAACTCGGTGCGGGCCGCCCCCGACAGCGCCTCGTCGAGGTTTGATGGGACGTCGTCGCCGTCTGCGTCCTCGCCGGCAGCCTCGTACTCGACGCCAGCCAGGAACGACGAGTCGTCGGTCCCTTGCCAGTTCGTCAGCAGGCGATAGCCGTCGACGACGTCGCTCTTGGCGGCCTCGCTCCCGATACCGGTCGACCCGGCCTCACCGTCTTCGCCGTCGCCTCCCTCGCCGCCCTCGCCGTCGCCAGTCTCGCTCTGACTCCCACCGCTGGAGTCGCCGGCCGTCTCTCCCTGGCCGTGGTCGAGCTGGCCCTCGACGGCCGGGTAGGCCTCCCGGAGGGCGAACTTGTACTTGACGAGGTTGATGGTGTCGGCGTTGCGGTCGTTGTAGGCTTTCGTCCGTTCGCGGAGCCGGCGTTCGAACCGGTAGCCGAGCAGTTCCCCCAGGAGCTGGCCCTGCCGAACCCCCTCGAGGACGTGTTTGGCGGCCCGAACCCGCCCCGGCGACAGGTCGATGTCCAGCAACTCCGCGAGGGCGTCATCGTCGTCGTGGTTCTTCCGGCCGCTCCGGAGGATGGCGGCCGTGGTGGCGTGCTGTGGCGACGGGGCGTGGACGTACTCCGCCTCCTCACCGCCGGTAGCCGAGTCCGTTCCCGGGAGTGCGGCGTCGAGGTCGTCCGAGTGGAGGTTCTCGACGAAGGCGTAGGCACCGACGTAGGTGACCGGCTCGCCGGCGTCGGCCTGCTCGGATTCCGCCGTCGTTGCCTGGCCCTGGAGGCCGATTCCCATCCCCTGCGTCCTGACGGCCCGTGACTGGGCGTTCTCCAGGAAGCCGTACTCGGTCTGGCCACCGAGGAGCGGTCCCGACTCCGTTCCGGCCGTCTGGATGTCCTGGGTCCCCTTGACCTGGTACTGTGGCTCGGCGTCGACGGTCTTCGGCTGACCCGGCTCGGACTGCTGGTCGCTCCCACGTTTGCCATCGCTGTCGCCGTCTTCAGCGATCGACAGCTGGTCGTAGTCGACCTGGACGCCCGTGCCGGTCACGGTGTCGACGGCGCTGGAAGGGGTTTCGGTGCCCTCGCCTCGCCAAAACTGGTCGCCGACGAAGGCGTAGTCGGCCCCATCGTACAGGTCGACCTCCTGGCGCTCGCGGTGTTCGAACAGCCGCCGGGTGGCGAGCGAGGTCCACCAGGCGTCGAGGCGGTGGCTCGCAAGGTCCAGCGTCTCGGTCGTCAGCCGCCGGAGGTCCGCAGCGTCCTGGGCCTCCAGGGCGGCCAGGCTCTCGAAGAACTCCCGCATCCGGGGGTCGACGGCCGGTTCGTCGTAGCCCGGCGCGCAGGTCTTCCGGAGCAGTTCGGCGTAGGTGTCGTACTCGTAGTACGGCGAGGGGTTGTCGGCCAGGGCGTCCCAGACAGTGTTGGTATCGTCGTCGACCCTACTCGGGTCGGGGACGGGCTGCTGGGTCGGGCCGTCGGCCGAGAGCAACTGCTCGACGTCCGAGAGCAGTGGCTCGTCCCACATGACCCCCAGCCTGATGCGGGCGTTGAGGTACGCCTCGATGGTCGAAAACCGGGTGAGCTGCTTGAACAGGGTGTGCTGGAGGGCGTCGCCGTCCGTCTCGACGAGCGCGTCTACCTTCCGGCCGGTGACCGTCGACGAATCGGTGACCGCCGGAACGTCGTCGCCGATGCTGGTCAACGCGAGCAATCGCATGCCCTTCAACCAGCCGTGGTCCGGCGACCGAAGGATGACGTCGAGTGCGATCTGCTCGTCGGAGAGGTCGTCGATGCCGTCGCCGTAGCCGACGACGTCCTTGAAGACTTCACGGTCCACCGTGAACTTCGACAGCGGCGTCGGGAAGCCCATCTCCCGGAGGAACTCCAGGTCGTACTCGTAGAGTATCGAGAGGTAGTGCGGTGCCCGGTCGCTGGCAATCGTCGCGATTGGCCGGATCCGGGACGGGTCGTGCGTCCCGACGTGTTCGAACGACGGCACAAGCCACGCCAGCCGGGGATCCAGCGAGTCCAAGCCGTAGTCGGTCAACGTCTTCCGCAGGTCGCTCTGGTGCTCGGTGAGGACGTGGGAACCGCCGGAAGCGTCGGCTCCGACCAGCCCCTCGCGGACGTAGGCGTCGACCGACGCCTCCCGCTGGAGGATGCGCTCGACCTGGCCGGCGTCCGTGCTGGAGTCGTCGACCCGGTCAACGTGCTCGACGGCGTTTTCCCAGCCAGGCGTCACCGTTCTGAGCCAGTTCCCGAGTTCGGTCGGCAGCCGGTCGTCGACCCTGAAGGGGCGGTGGCGTAGCATCGTCGCCGGTGCGCCGCCGTCCGGCTGTTTCAGCGTGGGGCTGCTCCCCGAGAGCGAGAGCGGCGTCGCCGGGTCGAAACTCGACCCGTACAGGTCGGCGTCGGTCTGCGTCGCCGTCTCGGGTACGGCGACAGAGTAGCCCGACGTGCTCACCTGCCCGGCCGTCTCGGCGTCCAGTTTGACCACGTCGTCGCCGACGGACCCGCCGGTTTCGTCGGTCGTGTCGATTCTCTCGGACGGGGCAGTCGACTCCGGCGTCGGATCGGTCGATTCAGGCGGCGAATCGGTCGACTCCGGTGTCGAATCCGTCCCGTCGGCCGACGGATCGGTCGGCTCGGGGGAGCCGGTCGTCGGCTTGCCGGAGAAATCGAGGTCCCCGGGAGTCTTGGTCAGGTCCCGGCCGACCGGCTCGCTGAGGTCGACCTGGCCCGTCGGCGTGTTCACCGTCGTCCCGATGTCGAGGTCGAGATCTTCGGGAACGGTCGTGACGGGCGACTCGCTCTCGTCGCCGCCGCTCCACAGCGCTTCGACCGGCAGGACGCCGTAGGGCTGGCGACCTACCCGTATCGGCGGGAACGGCCCGCCGGCCCGGACGTACCGGACGAAGTGGCGCCGCCAGGCGTCTAACGACTTGAGTTTCGCCCCCAGCGCCTCCATCGGCGAGTCGGGAAAGCCCCCGGTACTGTCGCCGTTCCAGAGACTCCCCAGGCCCGTCCAGTCGTTCGAGACGAGCACGTTCTGGAGGTAGTAGCCGATGGTGCCGGGCCACAGCGCCGAGTTCATGTGCCGGGCGGCGGCCTGGCTGCGCTCGCCGGCGCCGTCGACGTGGGCGAAGACGTGTGGCTCGCCGGGGTCGCTGATGCCAAGGGCTCGCGACAGCAGGTCGCCGTCCGAGAAGTCCCCGAACGTGGTGAGGGGAGCGCCGGCCTCGACGCCGACGGTCTCCTCCGGGCGTGGATTCTTGACGTAGCCCGAATCCAGGTCGTGGTTGTTGGTCGGCGTCCCCCGCCGGAGCAGTTCCAGGCCGTCGCTGTAGTGGTGGGCGGCCAGCAGCGATTCGAGGCCGTCGGTGCTCTCTGTGCCCGATAGCGACGCCTTCACACCAACCACCAGGAGTTCCTCGAAGACGACCTCGCCGGGGTCTTCGCCGTCGAGGTCGTCGGGGGTCACCGTCAGGGCCATCCCCACGTCGCGGGCCGCCTCCCAGTCGACCATCCACTCCATGCCCTCCGGAGCTGTGCCCTCCCGTTCCTCGATCGCCTCGCCGCCGACGGACTCGGGGTTGGGGCCGACGGGCAGCGGCTGCTGGATGGGGTCGCCGGTCACCCGGACGGTCTCCGGCTCGGCGTCGGGCTCGTCGGCGCGGCGCCACGTTCCAACGGCGAGCCAGCGGTCTGGCAACAGCCTGGCCTTCGGCTGGCGCGACCAGGATTCGGGCCGCGTCTCCGGGTCGGGGAAGTCCAGGTCCGGCGCCCCTTGGTCGGTAGGCCACGGCGACTCGCTGCCGGCCCAGCCGGTCAGCAACGCCGTTCCCTCCTCGGGAGCCATCGCGTGGACGATCCAGGCGCCCCGCTCCTGGCCGAACCGGTCGACCAGCTGGCCCCAGGCTCGCTCCTTGATCTCGGCGTGCCGGTCTGCGTCGTCGGTCGAGAACCGCTCGCCCCAGCCGTCGTGCAGCGTCGCGACGACGTCCTCGAGGTCCGCCGGCAGCTTCGACTCGTCGTAGGAGATCTTCGTCTCGCCGTCGACGGTCTCGGTCCGGTGACAGGCGAACCAGACCTGCGCCCAGAAGTTGCGCCCCCAGCGCTCCTCGTCGGCGGTTAGCTCGGGCTCGTGACTGTCGACGTGGACCTGGTCCGGGTAGACACGGACCCGCAGCTCCTGCTGGGCCGGCTCGGTCCGGTTCCAGTCTCCCAGCACCCCGGTTCCTTCGAGGACTGGATCGGTAGCTGCCGTGATACCGCCATCACCTTCGAGGGAACCATCCGGCGTCTCGTCGTTGGGTGTGACGAACCGCGTCTCCAGGCGGACCGGCAGCAGGGCGATCGGTTCGTCGTCGAGTATCGACAGCTCGTCCGGGAGGTCGGTGAAAAAGTCACTCAGGGCACCGCCGGCACCCGGCGTCCCCTCGCCGTCGGCGTTGGGGTTGGTCTGGGCGGCGGCGGTCCCGCCTGGGTCGACGGCCTCGCCGTTGATGGCCCGCCGGCACTCGTCGCGGTGGCGCCGGGCGGCCCGGACGATCCACTCGAATAGTGTACCGAGAGCGGCCAGCGTCGGCCCGTCACCGGACTCGACGAGCGTCTGGAAGTCGGCGGTCAGGTCGGCGGGCTCGGCGTTGCCACCCTCGACGTACGTTTTCAGGTCGGCCGCCAGCGACTGGACGTCGGCGTCGGCCGGGTCGAGCGTCTGTCCGAACACCGTGTCGCCGTCGAGCAGCGGGTCGGTCAGGTACGAAAGCGCCGTCTGGCGGTCATCGTCGGGCAACCGCCAGGCCCTGTCGCCGGGAATTCCGGCCGCGTCGGCGCCGGCCACCCACCGGTCGAACGCCTCGACTGCGGTGGCGTGGTCGGGGTCGTCGACGCCTCGACCGGCCCGGTCGGCGCGGGTCTCGAGGCGGGTGAGCACCGCCGCAGCGCGGCTGATCTCCCGCTCGGCCTGCTCGAATGCGGCCCGATGGGACGAGAGGGCGGCTCCCGGGTGGTCGTCACCCGTCCGATCGTCGCCCGACTGCTCGGTCCCCGAGCCATCGTCGGCCATCAGTCCTCACCCCCGAGGGCCCGGTCGCTGAGCGTCTGTCTGGCGAACGTGTCGGTCACCGTGGTCGTCGAGTCGTCGTCGGTCATGTCGGGCAGGATGTCGTCGCCGTGGATGCAGATGCGAACCGGGAGCTGCCAGGTGACGTTCGCCATGTGGGCGGAGTTCGCCCCCCACTCGGCGGCGTCCTGGTACTCGTAGACGTCGCCGGCCCCCTCGGTCCAGCTCTCGCCCTCGACGACGGCCCACGGCGCCTCGCCGTCGCCTCCGGCCGGGTTGTCGCCGGTGACGCTGACGTGGGTCTTGGCGTCGAGGTCCTTCGCGGAGTCGACCAAATGACCCCACGAGAGGCCGCTCCAGCCGTGTTCGGCCGCGTCGACGTCTTTTTTCGTCGACCGGTTCCCCTCGGGTCCGTGTTCGATGCCGACCGGAACGGACCCGTAGTCACCTTCGCTCGGCACGTCCAGGCCGAACCGCGTCTCGCCGACGGGCTCTTCGAGGACGAAGAACCAGCCGTAGTCCTCCTCGGCGTCGGCCTCGCCGGCAGCGTCGTCGGTGTCGTCCGTCTCGTCCAGCGTCTCCCCCTCGGCCTCGCTGGAGGTCAGGTCGAAGCCCAGGAACGTGATGCCGGGGTCCAGTTTGCCCCGGAAGATGGGTTTCTTCGGCGCCCACTGTTCCAGCTGGGCCGCGGAATAGTCCGGCAGTGTCTCCTTGACGCCGTTGCGCCGCTCTTCGAGGGCCTCCTGGCGTTTCTTCTCCAGCAGCGGCATCCGGTCCCAGTTGGTCGCGTCGCTCGAATCGGCCCGGTCCTCCCGCACTGCCTTGACCGCGTAGATCCGGGTGTTGGGGTAGGCGTTCAGCAGTTCACCCCGTACGAGCAGGACGACCCTGTTGTCCGAGATGCCCTGGGCGCGGTTGTCGCCGAGCGGACTCCGCCGCCAGCGGTGCATCTTCTGTACGTCGGGCTGGTCGTCCTCGCCGACGTAGTCCCAGAACCGCCGGAAGTAGGTACCGCGTCGGTCCGTCGGGTACTTTCGCCAGAGGAGTTCCCGGCCCATCTCGTGGTTGAGGCCGCACATGAACGACTCGATGAACTCCGAGCTCGTCTCGACGGCCCCGATGGAGTTCTGGGGCACCTGCTCGGCGCCCGGCAGCAGGTAGGACTGGTCGACCCGCTTGAGCCACCGGTACATCGGCCGGTCGAACTCCGGCGCGGCGAGGATGGGCGCCAGTTCTACGTCGCGTTCGAGCAGCGCCGGATTGATCCGCCAGGCTGCCGCCTGCTTCGACCAGCCACCGGCGTCGAGCATCCCGGGAACCTCGCCGTACCCGTTCTGCAGCAGTCCGGCGAGGTCGCCCTCCCGGGACTGGAGCGCCGTCGTCGGGTCCACCGGCTCCGCCAGCGTCCGGTTCACGTCGAGCAGTTGGGTGGCGTCGACGGCCATCTGTGGCTGCGTTGGCGCAGCCTGCTGGCCTGCGCCGGGCGGAATGCCGTCGTCGACGGCCGACTCGACGGTTTCGAGGACGCTCTCGACGTCGGCAAGTGCCGCCCGGGCAGCGTCGACGTGACTGCGGACCGCCTGGGGGTCGAATTCGGCCTGCTGGACGGCCGCCGCGGCCTGGTCGACGGCCTCGACGAGCGACCGGTGGGCCGACTCGAACCGGGCCAGCACCTCGTCGCGTCGCTTCGCGGTGAACGAGTCGGCCAGCGGCTTCGGGTCGGCGGCCACCAGCTTGCCCAGCTGGCGAGCCAGCGCGTCGCCGGTGTTCTGGCCGATGGCCCGGCAGTGGTCGCCCACCGTCGGCCGCTCGGTGAGACTTGCGACGGCTTCGCTGGCCGCGCCGTCCCGGCCGTCTACGGCTGCCGTCAGCCGGTCGTCCAGCTCGGAGAGGCGTGAGTCCGCCGTCTCGCAGTGGTCCCGGACGCTTTCGACGGCGATCAGCGTCTGTGGCACCGCCACGACCGGGCCGTCGAGCCGGTCGATGGCGTCTTCCAGCGTCAGGACGTTGCCGGCGTCGTCGACCCGCCAGTCCGTGGTCGGCGGCCCCTCACCGTCTGTGGGTTTCTCGCCCCGCTCGTGGGACTTCGCCGCCGAGCCGTCGGCCGGCGGTTTGGCCCCTTTCGGTTCGGGCGGCTCGGCGGACTTCGCCGCCGGCGGCTTTTCCGCCGTTCCGCCGCCGAAGCGGCTGCTCAGCGTCCGGTCGCCGTCCGGCGTCACCGTCTTGCCGGACCGCGCCGAGGCGACGTCGGCGGCCGTCTCTGCGACTTCGACGCCCTTCGCCAGTTTGCTGCCGTTGTGCGTGAGTTTCCGGAAACCCGGGGAGTTCACTTCGGCCAGTCGCGCCATCTGAGTGGCCCCGTTCACCATCGCCATGGCGCCGGCGCCGTCGGCGATTGGGTCGCCGCGGCCGAGTTTGCTCGCCCCGAGTGCGTCGCCACCCTGGGCGGCGGCCCGCTGCTGTACGCCGGCCATCGCACCGCCGACGCCGGACGTCACACGGTCGTCGGAGACGACGCCCGTCCGGGTCACCGTCGTGTCGTCGAGCGTCGTGGCGTCGACGGCGGAGCCGTCACCGCCAGCGGTCGTCGAGCCGCCCCAGTCGACCGACGTGGGGCTGGTCGTTCCACCGGTGCCGCCGGTCACGTCGCCGGTGACGCCGTCCACCGCTCCGTCGGTCGCGCCGTCGACGGCGCCGCCACTGACCGGGTCGACGGCGCCCCCGGACGCTGGAACGGGCTGGCCCTCGAGGAGGTCCTCTGCCAGCGCGTCTGGCGAGAGGAGGCCCTGTCGCTGGAGCGCCTGGTAGGCTTCCAGGTCCTCGGCGAACTCGACCGGGTCCCGGACCCGCGAGCCGAACCGCTCGGCTGCAACGCCCTCGAACCGGTCGGACAGGTTGCTCCCGACGAGGTCGCCGGCCTGGGAGCTGCCGATCCGTTCGTTGGCGCGTTCGAGGTCGCCGAACTGCTTCCAGGCGGCCTCCATCAACTGTTCCTGGTTCTCCTGGACAACCTCGGTGCCGTAGCTCGCCGGAATCCGGTGTTTGGGGTCGACGTTCAGCTCGTGGATCCAGCTGTGGAAGTAGTCGGCCAGCCCGTCACCGACGTCCGACTCGGGGACGCCGGGGGGTTCGGGCACGCCGGTCTCGCTCAGCCCCCAGCCGGCGTCCTCCGGGAGGTACCACTGACCGTAGATTGGCGGTCCCACGACGGGAACGTCCGAATCCTGGAGGCCCTCGGTCCCTGCGGGGTCGTTAAGCAGGTCCCTGAGCGCGGCCCGCTTTTTGGAATCCGTCCCGCCGCTCGTCTCGGGGTAGTCCGGCGGCTCCAGCCCCGGCGACTGGAGCGCGCCGCCGAGTTTGCGGGTGAGACCGTCCGGCGCCGCCACGGCGTTCGGTCCGGGGTCGGTCAGGTCGATTTCCCGGACGCCGACGCCGTGCTCCGTCAGCATCGTCGGTTCGAGCTTCCGGGCGAGTGCCTCGAAGTCGCCGGCGTCGCCGGTCGTGAACGACCACTGGTGGTAGACCGGCAGCGTCACCGTCCCGTCGGCGGTGTGGTCCCAGGCCGGCCGTATCTTCTGCTCGGACGGTTTGCTCGCGTCGTAGGGTTCCTTCCCCAGCCCGGCCCTGACGCCCGGCTCGAACGTCGGGACGACGGCCGCCGTGTACCGGGTGTTGGGGTCGAGGTTACGGGGACAGATTAGCCGGGAAACGACCTGCTTCGAGGGGTTGGTCAGCGCCCGCTCCAGTTCAGCGTTGGACAGTTCGCCAACCACCTGGACGTGGGCCCAGGCCCAGCACTCGGCGACCGGCGGGAGCTGTGCGGCCGGCGTCGTCAGCGCCGGCAGCGGCTTCGTCCCGTCGGCTTCGATCGAGACCTCGTCGTGACCGCGCTCGACGACGACCAGCGCCATCCACGGCCGAGCTTTGCCGTCGGTCGTCTCGGCCCGCTCCGGGCTGAACAGCCAGGGTAAATCCGCCCGGTCGAACTCGACGAGCGGGAAGTAGTTCGGCGCGAACGTCGAGGTGTTGGGCTCGGGTTCGACCCGGACGACCTGCCGGCCGTCGATGCCGGTGACGTCGCCCGGCCCGTACATCCGGAGGTCGACCTCGGGTTCGCGCTCGGCGTCCTCCCAGCCGCCGCCGTCGACCGGGACGCCCTCGACGTTTAGCGTCACCCCCAGTCGACTCCGCCCGTCGAGTACCTTCTTGCCCTTGTAGGAGCGGTTCGGCCGGTAGCCGGCCCGGGCGCTGGGGAGAAATTCGTAGTACGTGTCGACTGCCGCCGTGTCGTCGGTTCCGTTGCTCATGAATCGTCCTCCGAAGCTGACTGCGAGAGGGTGCTGACCCCGGGTCCGTCGGTCACGATGCCGACGTCCGACGACCAGCCGGCCGACCCGGACTCGTCCGTCCCGGCGGTCGCGGCCGCCGTCTCGGCTTCGTGTTCGTCGATGGTCGTCGCCGCCGTCGCCTCGACCACCTCCCGACCCTCGCGGTGGCCGATGACCGTCCCGCCGGGCGTGCCGTACACCGGCACGTCCCTGGTGACGAAGTCCCGCCGGAGTTCCACGTCGGCGATGGCCGTCTCGGCGAGGATTTCCGGCACCTCGCCGAGCGGGACGCCGACGCGGGCCGCCGCGACCGGCTGGGCGGCGTACGAACCCAGGCTGGAGAGCGGTTCGCCGTGGTTCTCGCGTTCCTCGTCGACGACCGTGGTCTCGTAGACCAGCCTGGTCGCCCGCCGCATCTGTCGGGAGCGGTCGGCGGTCTCCTCGTCGCTCCCCGGGTAGTACAGCAGCGACCCGCCGGCCTCCAGCCCGGCGTCGCGCTTGACGAACGACGGGCTGTTCAGCTTCTCGCTGTCGGACATCTTCCGGAATTTCGCCGGGGCGAACTTCTCGCGGGTGTAGTGCCGCTCGGAAACGACCTCGTCGTCGACGCGGACCTCGGCGATCCGGAATTTCTCGTAGTCGCCGGGGACCGCTTCACCGAACTTCTCGATGGCCTCGTTCATCGGGACGACCTGCTGGCGGACGCCGAGTCCACCGAGGGGATGGACCAGCACCGGGCCGTCGTCCTTGCCGTCGCCGCCCGTGCCGTCTCCGCTATCCGCGATGGTGACCAGCGACGATCCGGTGTCGGGAAGCTGTGCCGACCAGTTGCCGCCCTTCTCCAGTTCGGTCAGCAGTTCGGGCATCACCTTCGCCGCCGGGAGCTTCTCCTTGTCCCCGCCCGAGCCGATGGTGACGTCGATGTCCGCCGAAATGGAGATGAACAGGATGTCTATCGTGACGGTGCCCTTCACCCGGAACGGTCCCGGCCCCATGAGCGTCCCGTCGACCTTGATCTCCAGGCCTTTGCCCTTTATCTCGACCGCCAGGCGGGCCATGAAGTCGATGATGAACTTGAACGGGTCGAACTGGAACAGCGCGTCGAAGCTGAGTTCACCGTCGACGGAGGCCGGCCCGGCCTCGGCGTGGAGGTAGACGCCGGCGCCGACCTGGAACGTGTTGGGCGTCGTCGCCAGGTAGCCCCTGTACTCCAGCCGGGGGTTGCCGCTTGGGGCACCCAGGCTGGCTTTCACCCGGTCGAGTTCGGGGAAGCCCGACGGCGGGTCGTACCGGGGGTGGAAGCCGCCGACCGACAGCAGGAACCGGGAGTCGTCGCCCCAGTACAGCCGCATCGCCATGTCCCCCGAGACCGTCCACATGACGATCCGCGAGTCGTACAGGCTGGCGTCGATGGCCAGCTTCTGGTTCGGCGGGTCGACGATGCCCACGACGGCGAGGTTGAGCGTGACGAGCGCGGCCTCCTCGTCGGGGAGGTTGAGGTGGAAGGCGCCGACGATGGCGATCTTGAACGTGGGGAACTGGAGGACGACGCCGACCTCCATCGTCATCAGCGTCGGCGTGCCCCAGCCGAACTTCGCCATCGGGCCGACGACGTGCTGGTCGGCCGTCGGCGGGAAGATCGTCCGAAGGTCGGAGATGATCCGGTCTGCGTTCTCGACGACGTTCTTCGGGAACAGTATGGACGAGACGTTGCCGCTGCGGACCGCGTTGCCCAGCGGCTTGGACTTCATCGACCGGTGGATCCCCAGGAGCCCGCCGAGACCGTTGAGCGTGAAGCCGAATCCTAACTGGACGGGCGGGAACTCGGCGGTGATGAGGAGCAACAGCGAATAGCCGTCCCGACCACCGGGCAGTTCGGTCTTCAGCAAACCGACGGCCGTAATGGATAGTTCGCTTATCTGGAGCTGTAAGGCGCCGGAGTAGCGCTTTTCCTCGGGATAGAAGTTGAGTACGCCGCCGCCGGAGACGGGGCCGGCGTCGACCGACAGCGCGATGCCGTCCGGCGGCCGGAATCCGATGCTGTGGTCGACCGGCCCGAGGTTGCCGCCCTCCTCGGGGAACGCGAACTCGTTTTTCAGCCCCAGCCGCTCGACTCTGGCCGTCATGAACCCGAGGTCGAGTTCGGGCGAACTCCCGATCGAGGTCGGTAGTTTCGGCGGGCCGCCGCCGGATCCGCCACCTGCGCCGCTCCCGGATCCGGCACCGACGCCGCTGCCGCCGCCTGCGTCCGGCAGCTCGAGGCCGAGGAACGTCTCCTTGATGTTGAGTGGGCCGAGCGGCAGGTCGTCGGCCAGTGCGATCTCCAGCGAGCCGCCGTTCTGGAGGTAGAATCCGCTCTTCGTCGACCAGCCGACGGTGACCTCGAAGTCGTAGCTGATGGGTTCGGGGATGACCTTGTCGAGGAAGCCGCCCTGCGGGTCGATGGCGATGACGCCAGTCGTCGTCAGTTCGACCGCGAAGCCGAACTCGTCGTTGGCGTACTCGAAGTTCGTCGTGAAGTCCAGGCCGTCCATCTCCAGGCGGCCGACCGCCGTTCCCAGGATGGTACTCTTCGCCTGTGCGCTGTCACCGACGTACTCCAGCGAGAGCGTGAAGACGAGCTGGTCTTCGGACTTCGAGCCGCTGACCGTGGCGTCGGACCCTTCGACGTTGACCAGTTCAGTCGTGACGCCCTCCGAGAGCGACGGCCGGATGGCCACGCCGCGGTTGGCGAGGTGGCCCGAACCGTCGACGCTGACCTTCCAGTCGTCGTTGTCGCCGATCTTCCCGCCCATCCCCGAGGCGATCGTGCCGTAGGTGACGAACGCGACGCCGGGAAGCTGGTTCTCGCCGGGTTTGGGCGGTATCGGGACGATCTTCACGCCCGTCTCGAACCGGTTGCCTTTGTCGACCTGATAGCCGATCAGCGGTACGAGCAGCTTCTGCCCGAGGTCGTCGATACCCGCCGATTCTGGGTCCGGCAGGTTCTCGGGCGTGACGTCGCCGGCCAGTTTACCGACTTCCTCCTCGGCCGACTCCGTGAGTTTGGCGGGGACGTCCATGCCCCAGAACGTCTCCAGCAACTGGCTGAGCAACAGCGTCGCGAGGAACTTCGCGCCCTCCTCGCCCCAGTT
Source organism: uncultured Halobacteriales archaeon (assembly GCA_964523745.1). Classification (GTDB taxonomy): domain Archaea; phylum Halobacteriota; class Halobacteria; order Halobacteriales; family Haloarculaceae; genus CAZGAX01. The sequence continues at coordinate 21,500 of CAZGAX010000033.1, forward strand.
CAGGAGCTCCTTGGGCATCTCGTTGGGGTCCTGGACGGCCTGGACGAGGATGCCCAGGTCGATGGTCTCGGGGCGCTCCTGGCCCTCGATCTCGCTCCTGATGACCCCGAACGTCTTGCACCAGCCGTACACCTCCCGGCGGTAGGTCCGCAGGTACCGGATGAGGAGGTAGTCCATCACCGCGTCCCCGAGCGAGGACAGTTCGGTGTCGGCGTCGAACTGGAGTTCGACCTCGGTGAGCGCTTCGAAGGAGTCGTAGATGGCCTTGGCCGATTTGACGATCGATTCGACGTCCTGAATGTCGACTTCTTCGAGGACCGCGCCCCAGTCGACGTCGTCGATCTCCGACAGCGACTCGATGTCCTCGACGCCGTCGGTCTCCTCGACCATGCCGACGACCGTCTCGACGATGTCGCCGCCGTTGCTGGAGACAGAGCTTTCCAGTTCGTCGTACAGGGCACTCGCGTCCTGGCCGATGACCTCCTCGCTGACGCCCATCTCGTCGAGCAACGTCAAAACGCCCATCGGCCCGCGCTGGACGGCGCTGACGACCGGCTCGACGACCTTCAGGAACTCGACGAAGATGGCACCCTGGGAATCTCCGCCGTCGGACCCGCCTTCGCCGTCACCGGGCATCCGTGGCCCCCGTCATTCCTCCAGCGCCTCCCCGACGCCGGACGTCGAATCCGCGAACCAGGAGAAAAAGCCCCCGCCGGGTACGTCGTCCTGGTAGTGAAACTCTCCCTGTTCGGGGATTTCGCCTGTCTCCTGCATCTCCTGGCGGACCTCCGGCCGGGTCAGGTCCGGCAGGGTATCGTAGGCGTTGGACAGGTGCTCGAAGAGTCCCTCACTGGCACCGACCAGCGACAGGTTCAGGGTGAATTCGCCCCCCTCGCCCCCCTGGAGGCCGCCGGAAAAGCTGTAGCCGTGCCAGCCGCTCGTAGGGAAGGGAGAGGCGAGAAAGCCGAACGCGCTGGACTTGTCGAGGTCGATCGAACTGAACCGCGACGCCGAGACCTGGGCGCCGCCGAAGTGCGAGAGGCTCGCCTCGACGTCCAGCGACGCCGTCGGTCCTGCCCACGAAGCCGGCGTCACCGGGTCCGGGCCGTAGCGGTACGCGTAGAACAGGTCGACACTGACGTTCCCGCTCACTTCTGCGGCCGGGCCGACGCCACCCGAAATCGAACTGAAGGCGTAGTAGTGCGGGCTGCCCCACACCGGGTCCTCGTCGACGCCGTCCATCGACGCGTCGGCCTCCGAGTTGGTGATCCAGAGGATCGAGACGCCGATGGGGTCGAGGTTACCCGACAGCAAGCCGGCGCCGACTTCGACGCCCAGGGAGATCTCGATGCCGACGCCGTCGATGTAGAACGCCGACAGGAGTTGGCGCTCGACCTCGCCGTACCACGACGTGAACTCGTCGATCCAGCCCTGGACCATCGACCAGTCGACGTCGGCCGGCGCGTCGTCGTGGTCGAGGACGGTCTGGGCGTCACTTTGCCCCCCGATCTGTTCGATTCTCGTCCCCGTTCCCTCCTGCGGGTCGACCGAGTCGTCGGGAACCTCCAGTTTCTCCAGTCCGGACGCCATCAGCGGCCGGGCCTCCCGGGTCCCGTGCGGAACGAGGTCCCGGACCACCGGGGACGCCCCGGCGCCGCCTGGAAACCAAGCACCGTCAGTGACATACGGACCCACACCACGGCGAGGTAGCAAAAAGGTATTGTATAAGCTACCAGTCACTAATTACGTAGTGTCCGGTTTGAATACCCTTCGTTGCGTGGATGGTAGATCGGGTCCGAACACGCCGCCGTCCGTCGAAATCGCCAGCAGGCTTTCCAGCCCCCTGACTGCGCAGCTATCTATGCCAGGTTCGTGACTGATAGGACAGCAAACAACATTTATGCGGGTACCTTCTGAACTGTGACCATCGACCCGGCACCGGCGCCTACGGCGTCGGCCGGGTACCCACTACCCATGTCCAATCGGACGGCACCGCCGGCGTGGACGCGCCGGTTCGACCTCGACTCGGCGGTCGCGACGCTCGCAGTCCCACTGATCCTTGTCGCCCTGCTACTCGGCGGGACGCTACTGGTCGGCGGGGCCACAGCGACTGCTGGGTTCGCGGCCGGCGACGCCCCGGCCGACCAGGCAAGCATTCCGCCGGTCCTGCCCGACGCCGTCGCCGGCTGTTCGCTGTCCGACGACGAGGCACCCCCGGGAACCGACGTGACGGTGTACGCTTACGACTCGACAGGTGCCGACTCCTACCAGTACGACAAGGAAGGCGACGGCGACTACGACACCGACCAGCTGACCCGGCAGTACCAGACGTTCACCTACGACCAGACCGGGACGTTCACGCCGACGGTCCGGGTGTTCAACAACTCCGACGACACGCAGGACACCGCCCAGTGTGGCACGCTCACCATCGACGCGAACGAGGACCCCAGCGCGCAACTGAGTCACTCGCCGACGACGCCCACGCCAGGCGAAACGGTGACGTTCGACCCGGCGGGCACCAGTGACCCCGACGGCGACGACATCACGTCCCTCGAGTACGACCTGGACGGCGACGGGAGCTACGAGACGTTCAAGGAGACGTTCGACACGGTCCAGGAGAGCTACGATCAGCCGGGCAACTACACCGTTCGGCTCCGGGTGACCGACGAACACGGCGCGACCGACGTGACGACGGTCGTCGTCGAGGTCCGTGAGCCCAACGAGGCCCCCTTCGCCACCTTCTACTACACCCCGGAGAGCCCGGTCGACGTCGGCGAAACTGTGACGTTCGACGCCGTGGAGTCCTCGGATTCTGACGGGTCGATCGACCGCTACGTCTGGGACTTCGACGGCGACGGCGCCGCCGAAGAGAACGGCCCGAACGAGGTCGTGACCCACAGTTACGCCAGCCCCGGTACCTACACGGCGACGCTGACCGTCGTTGACGACGACGGCGCGACGGACACGACGACCCGGGACGTTACCGTCGAGGACACGGCCGAGTTCACCTGTTCGGTCGAGCCGACGACGGTGGCGCCCGGCGAATCCGTTAGCCTCCAGGCCAGCGGATACGGCCAGGCCGACGGCGTCTCCTTCGACGTCGACGGCGACGAAAGCTACGAGTACCAGTACCGCCAGCCCCCGGTGTCCCACGCGTACCAGGAGGCAGGCACCTACACCGTCCTTGCCCGGACGGAGCTAGCAAGCGGATTCGAGTACGCCGAGTGTGGCAGCGTGACCGTCGAGGAGAACCAGCCGCCGGACGCTGCCATCACCATCTCGCCCCGGTCCCCGGAGCCGGGCGACACCGTCACGCTGGACGCCAGCGGGGCGAGCGACCCGGACGGGTCCATCACCGAGTACCGGTGGGACGTCGACGGCGACGGCACGACCGACCAGACGACGACCGGGCCACAGACCACCGTCCAGTACGCCGACACGACCCGCCTGAATCCCTCCGTCACGGTCGTCGACGACCGGAACGCGACCGACACGGCCCGGGCGTACACCCAGTCCGTCGTCGCCGCCTGTGAGTTCTACCCGGCCGAGGAGGGGGGCAACCGGACCTGGGTCGTCGACGCCCGGGCTTCCGAGGGCGGCTACCGGGCGCAGTTCGACGTGGACGGCGACGGCGAGTACGAGTACGCAAACAGCGAGTTCGTCGTCACCCACACCTACGAGCAGAACGGCAGCTACGCTCCCCGGGTCCGGGTCGTCGGGGAACTCGGGAACGACACGACGACCTGCCGGGAAATAGTGATCGGCGGTGGCAGGGGCGAGCCCGGCGAGAGTGGTGGCCTCGTTCCCTTCGATCCCTGGGAGATCGGTGGCGTGGTGGCCGTCCTCACGGGCCTCGGCGGTGCCGGCTACCTTCTGTACAACCGCCCGACCGGGTCGGGCACCCGGCTCCCCCGCCCGCCGACCCAGCTTCCAAAGGGCACGGGCCTGGCCGCCATCGAGACCGGGACGTTCACGACGCCCGCCGAGTCCTCGACGGTGACGGTCGCCGGCGTCGGCTTCGAGCCCGACCTGATACTGCTGTCGGCAACCAACGTCCGGGGGAGCACCGGCAGCGACGGTACCGGCCGGACGGCCGCCGAGCGGACCGACGGCTGGACCCACGGCCGGGCACTCCGGACGAAAGGTGACATCCAGCAGTCGACGATGGCGCTGGCCGACGACGGCAAGAGCCTCGACGGCGGGCTCGGCGCCGCCAGCGACGGCCACGCCCTGGAGCTGCTGGTCCACTACGACGACCCGCCGGAGCGCGTCCTGGGGACCGTCACCGAGACGACGCTCGACGGCTTCCGGATGGAGTTCGACGCCGCCGGGCTCCGCGACGACCGCGCCGACGCCGAGTTCACGGTGCTCTACCAGGCGTTTGCCTTCCGCGGCGAGCCGAAAGTCGAGGTGGGCCACTTCCGGACGCCGGACCACCCCGGGACGCAGTCGATCGATCTGGGTCTCAACGCCGACCACGTCATGCTGTTCGCGACGAACACCGTGGACGACGTGGGAAGCCACCTGATGACCGACCTGCCGCTGGGCTTCTCCGTGGGCGACGTCATCGGGAGCGGCGAGGGACCGGCCCAGCTCGTCCGGACGGCAACGACAGAGCCCTCGGTGCCGGGATTCGCCAGCTACGCCGCCTACGACGACCGGGCGCTGCACCTCCTCTACGGGTACGACGGCCAGGTCAGGGGACGGACGACGGCGAAAGCCACGGCGCTGGGCGACCGGCTCGACCTGGAGTACGAGAAGGTCTACGGCGGGCCAGCAAAGTTAGGATCGACGGACAGCAAGCTCGTCAGCTACGTGGCGATGCAGACCGGCGACGTCCAGCCGGCGATGGGCTACTTCCGGCTGCCCGAACCCGGCTCGGACGAACTGCTCGCGGTCGAACTGGGCTTCCAGCCCTCGATGGTCGAGTTCCAGAGCTTCGGCCTCACGGAGATCAACGCCGAGACGGTGGTCGACACCCCGCTCTCCTTTGGCTGGTCACACGGCACCGTCATCGCGGACGACGGCGACCTCCGTCACCAGGTGCTGGACGAGTCGACCGGGCCTAGCGTCCCCGGGACGGGAGGCCCCACGGTCTCGCCGGGCGTCGCCGCCTCGGTCCGGACGCTGGCCGACGGCGGGCGGATCACCGGCCGCGACGAGGTGACGGTGACGAAGTTTACTGAATCGGGCTTCGAGATGCTCGTGACCGACCTCGGGACCGACAATCGCTCCGGCGCCGAGGCATCCCGCCCCTTCGTCTTCTACAAGGCCTGGCCCCAGCCCATCGACGCCGACCCGAACTAGACGGGGAGCGAAAGTCCCTGGAGAACGGCCAGGTCGGGAGAGAAGAACAGCCAGCCGATGCCGCCGCCGACGGCGAAGGCCATCATCGCGTACCACGGCTCCAGCCGGACGGTCTTGAATGCCTTCGTCCGGTAGCGCTTGTAGCCCAGCGCCCCGGCGATGAACATAACGGATAGAAAGACGGCGACGTTCTGCCGGCCGATGGAGGTCAGCCACGAGATGACAAAGCCCACGACCAGGCCGAGTTCGATGGCGTGAACCTCGTTGTGACTCACCGACCGGACGCCCTTCGACAGCGGCAGGAACGCCGGCAAGGTGAAGGCCGCGTGGTCGCCCTTCTTCAGCGACGGCCCGGTGTTGGACGTGGTGCCGACGGTCGTCGTTCCCTTGCCGACGCTGGCTCCCGACCCCTCGACGGTGGCGTTCGTCGGCGACCCCGACGAGCGCAACAGTCCGCCGACTTTGGTCACGACCGCGTAGGAAAACAGCCCCCACGCGCCGTAGAACAGCGCCCCCGATGCGGAGAGGGGTTCCGGAAGTGCCTGGATGATTTCCTGTGGGATCAGACCGTCCAGCTGGAGGGCGACGCCGAGGAGGGCTACGACGTCCATGGTGCCTCCCGTGGACCGGTGGCCGCAGGCTGTGACGGTCGGCGCGGCGGTCGTCGACTGGCCGGGTCGAGTGGTGACGTGGGGTGTGGCGTGGGGTGCATCGGTGGTGGGGGCTGTGTCGGCCCGCAGGTCGGCTCGGTTTTCGGTTGATTCACCTAGCATTGCCAACCACTGACACATGAATGTTTCTCAGTGACCAGATCGCGGCGTTTGGTGGGAGTGGCTTCGGTGAGACCGTGTCGGATTGTGCCGGCGTACCGGGGTTGGTGGATGGGCTTGGACCTGCTTGCTACCCGGTGGCACCATCCGCCCAAATCAGTTGAACAGTTGTTCATATGTTTATCTGGCGCTCTTCGTCGAGTCCTCGACCCGCTGGCTCTGGAATCGACCTCGTACTATTGTCACCGCAACGGCGGGAAAGCCCTCGGCCCGCTGGCGGTCGCTACGCCGGATATCCTCGTGGTTCGAGAGACGCCGTAGGCGTCTCTCGTCATCACGAAAGAGCGCGTTGCGCTCTTTCGAACGACTTCGCTCGGATAGTGCCGGCGTAGACGACCAGGGGCTTCGCCCGCCACCGGGGAGGCCGGCTCCGCCGACCTCCTATACCGTCGCGGCGGAGCCGCGACGCGGGCCTCGCCCTTTCAATCCTCAGGAAGATGTTCCTGCTCGGCCTTCGGCCTGCGCGGGCTGCGACTTCCAAGGCTCTGCCTCGT
>CAZGAX010000034.1:0-28088 GCA_964523745.1 uncultured Halobacteriales archaeon
GGCTCGGCCTCCCCGCATTCTCTCCCCCCGTTTCGAACTCGACTGTCACGATTCGAGCCACGTCAGCGGCGTGTAGCGACCGGTGTGGTCGTCGGAAATGGGGAACTGCCCGGCAGCTTCGAACGCCCCTCCCCGATGGACGAACGCGGAGCCACGGTGGGTGGCGACGATCAGGTGCCCGTCGGCGGCCGTCATCCCCGTCACGGTTTCGTCGGCGGCAGGAATGGGAACCCGTTCGAAGTCGCCGGCGGCGACGTCGAGTGCGAACAGCTCCGGGTCGGCATCCGGGTCGTTCCACGTCGAGGAGTTCTCGAGTGCACCGCCGACGTACACCCGGCCCCCGTGTTCGAACGCACTCCGGAAGTAGCGCTGCTCGTAGCTCTCGTCGAGGCGGGTCCAGGAGCGGCCGGCGTCCTCCGTCAGGAAACACCCGTAACCGGTCGCGGCGACGTAGGTCTCGGGACCGGCGACGTGGAGTTCGTGGACGTCGTCGTGCGTGCCGTCCGACCGCTCGGTCCACGTTTCGCCGGCGTCGTCACTAACGTAGACGCCGCCGACCTCGATACCGACCACGAGTCGGCTCTCGGCGGCCGGGTCGAAGTGGAGGTCTCGAACCTGTGCGAGGTTGTCGTGGCGGGGGAGCCGCCACTCGTCCCTGGACTCGATATCGTCGAAACCCTCGTTCCGTTCCCAGTCGAGGCCGTCTCCGTGGGGCGTCGCGTCGGCGTCGCCCCGATCGAGGCTCGCTTCGAAGACGTGGGCCGGTCGCGTCCCGGCATAGAGGCGGTCGCCGTCAGGGTGGGCGCCGACGCTGTAGACGGCCTCCTCGGGGACGCCGAGGTCGGTCCACGCTTCGCCGTCCGTCGAGTGGTAGAGACCCGTCTTCGTCGCGGCGAAAATCCCCGGGAGGGCGTCGAACTGCCGGAGCCGTTCCACGCGGCCCGATTCGAGGGACCGGGTTGCCGGGCCCGAGTCGTCGAGCGAATGCACCTGATAGACGCCGTCGTCGCTGCCGACGAGTAGCATACTCCGAACGAGGTGATAGAGCCACTAAGGCGTTCGCTGAACGGATTTTTGGTTCTCGAACCGAGGAGTTTCCCGGCCGACGAACGGCCGGTCCGACGGCACAATCGGTAGATGAAAATCGAATAAAATAACGCAAAATACTAGTATATGTGAAACTCGATCTGGCTTGACCAACAGAACACGTATTTTCTTCCAACCGTAGACCCTGACGTGGTCGAACCCCGGCGCGTTACCCGGCTGACGCTGGTGCTGGTGGTCCTGGCCGCCACGGTCCTGCTGGTGGCCGGAGCACTGGCCGTCGATACGGGCGCCGAGGGCGAGACGGAAACCGAGGTGCCACACGTCCTCGTCGAACCGCGCCCCGGGGACAACGTCCTCTGGCCGTTCACAAGTTCGGCCAAGCGGCCGGAAACGCGGACGCTGGCCATCAACGTCATCGTCCACGGGGACGAGGACCTGCTCCGGTACTACCTCACTGACAGGCGCGGTGCGACCTGGAACGAGACCAGCGAGGAGTGGACCGTGGGGATGGCCGGCGGGAACGAGAGCCGCCAGGTACGGTTCAACGGAAGCCTCATCGACTGGACGACCGCCCGGGGGTCGACGCGGTACACCTACGTCCACGACTTCGCACTCACCAGGGAAGCCAACGAAACCGTCCGGGTACCCCACCAGGCGCTCTCGTTTCACACGAAGAGCATCGAGGGGTCACCGGGCGGCCGGTGGATACGGGAGAGCTACCAGCTACACGACGGCGACTACTTCGGCAAACGGTACCACCTTCGGGTGTACGAGTCGCCGTACGAAACCGACAACTGGATCGCCATCCAGGCCCACAGCGAACACTTCGACTGGTTCCGCCTGCGCCACACCGTCCACGGCATCGACTCGGCCCGCGAACGGGTCGAAAACGAGTTCATGGGCTCACCCTACGTCGCCGACGTCTGGCGGAAGTACCTCGGTAACGACGGCGGCCCGAACTTCGACGGCTGGGCGACGGTCGTCGAACTCCGCGACATGCTCGGTCTGAGCACCGGCATCCTGGGTGCATTCGTGGTGGGCGCCGTCGCGGTCGGCAATCGTCGCCGAGGCCGTCGATGGCTGCACGTCCGCTGGACGGAGAATAGATACGGCCGCCCCGGCGCGGCCGACGACGGCTACCTCGCGACTGCCCTGGACTCCAGACCGGCCCGTCGCCTGCTGGAGACGGTGGGTCGACGGCGGTTCGTCCTCGGGCTCAGGCTCCTGGCCGACGCCCTGCTGTTCGGGTCGCTGGTGGCCGTCTACCTGTTCGTCCGGGCGGCGGGCATCTTCGCAGAACACCAGGCGCCCTGGCTCTCCCCGAAGGTCATCGCCGGCCTCCTGTACCTCTTTCTGGTCACCGCACTGCCGCTGTGTGCCTACCGGTTCGCCCGGCACAAGCCGCCGGTCCGGAGTTTCGTCGTCGCCGCCTCCGGCGTCGGCACCGCAATCTGGCTCGACTACGTGTTGCTCTCGGTCAAGATGTTGCCGCTCCAGGTCATTCTTCACCGCGTCGGCGTCGCAGTCGCACTCGGTCTGATCGCTGCCGGTGCGACGACGATCTCGTCGACGATCCCCCGGCGCAACAGATTCGTCCTCGCCGGGGGCCTCCTCTGGCTCTTCCTGCTGGTCGCGCCGGTCGTCGGCTGGCTTTGACGGGGAAACGCCTGCTTTCCTGCCGGTCTGCGCGCTTCAGGCCGACCAGATACTGTAGGTTGCCACCTCCTCCGGTTGGCTGGCCAGCAGCCTCGAAACCACGTCCGGGGGTCGGAAACACGCGGTGCCGGCGAACGGCATGGCGTGAATGGCATCGACGCGCCAGTCGTTCGGGACGTCGACGAGGAAGAGGCCGTCACCGGGGGTAAACCGGTCACGGTCCAGGCCGTAGTACAGCGCGGCCTCGGCAGACCCTACTGCGACGGCGCTCGCCCGGTCGAGGTCCGACGTTCCTCCATCCGGTTCCCGCAACGCTGGGTTTCCGGGGGCGTCCAGCCCGTTGCCACCGATCCACAGGTCGAACGTGTTCTCGGGATCGTAGTCGGGGCTGGCGGCGACGTCCCGTAGCCGTTCGACGGCGTCGACCCACTCCGGGAACCGAAGCCCCGCCAACCCCGTCGCGGTTGGGTCGTCGATCGGGATCTCGACCCTGACGGGGCCGTCTCCGGCCAGGGATGCCCCGGGAGTTGCCTCGCCGAGCCCGAACTCGACGGGGGCGGGACCGTCGGATTCGTCCGTCAGCAGTCGCTCTGCCTGGGGTTCTGTCAGGTAGTGGGCTGGGTCACAGGGCATGACGAGTACCCGGTCGAGGGTGGCGTCGGGTCCAGGGTTTTTCGGGACGACGCGGAGCGAGAGCCCATCACGGAGGAACCTGTCGCGCCGGAGGCCCCGGACGATACTGACTGTCTGGCCTCCTGGTGCATACGGATAGTCGCCGGGGACGTAGCCGTCGACGTGGCCGACGAACACCGGGTCGCCGGTCGTCTGTTCGAGCCACACTTCCAGGTCGTAAAAGCCCACGCCGTCGCCGACGAGCCAGAGGTCGAACCGCTCGGCCGGGTCGAACCGGGGTCGGGTGGCGAGCGTCGCCTGCCAGGCGTAGTGAAAGCGGTCGCGGGCGACGGTCAGCGTCCCGACGGGGGCGGCGGCGAAGGCCGCTCCGACCTCGTTCGGGACGAGCGGGTCGAATCCCTGCGTCGTGGGAACGTAGTTGCTGCGGAGGTACCAGCCGACTCCGTCGGCGCCGGCCGCGAGCGAGGCCCGGAGGTTCGACCGGATCGACTGCCGGCTCGGGGTGTGCTCGGGGTTCACGGTGTGGGCCTGGCCGAGGTAGTACACCGGGCGTCCGTTCAGGGCGTCGCTGGCGTTTGCCACCAGGCTCCGGACGGCGGCGTCGGCGGGTCCCGGGCCCACGTCCTTCTCGTACCAGCCCCGATAGAAGTCGGTGAATCCGAAGTCCGGGACGTCGCCACGGTCACGCAGTCGTTCGATCAGCGCGGGAAACACGTCCGGCAACTTCGAATCCACGACGTACGGGAAGTGGACGAAGATGCCGACCGGGTAGTCTGCCACCTCGCGAACCGCACTTCGCTGGCGGTCGAACAGTTCCGGCCCGTGTGTGAGCATCGCGTTTCTGGCCTCGACGTTCCAGGCGCCACCGTCGATCCACTCGCCCATCACCGGCGCCTCTTCCCAGAGGACGACGCGGCCGCCGTCGAACAGGTCGGCGTGGAGTCGAACTACCGACCGGATGCGGTCGAGGTGGGTTTCACGTGCTGCCGGGTCGGTCACGAGCGTTTCGACGGGGTGGTCGACCGGCACGCCCAGTCGGAGCCACACGTCGAGGTCGAACGCCGCGGCGGCTTCGAGGTGTGGCCGGAGCTGGTCGACCGTCGCCCTGGTGGTCGACCCGGGCGCAAGCAGGACGGCGAGGTCGTGGCGATGGGCGAACGCGAACAGGCCGTCCCGGACGGACTCGGGGCGCCATAGCCACTCGCTGAACCAGAGAAAGTCCTCGCGCCGTCCGTCGGTCGTCCGGGTTTCATGGCGCTCGCTCGCCTCGCGGGTCGTCACCTGCTGGCCCACCAGGTGGCTCGCGGCGAGGCCACCGGTAGCGAGGAGATACTTTCGGCGGGAAACCGGCGTCTCTCCGCCGTTCGGCGGTGAATCAGTCATCGGACTCGCCCCCGTCCGTCGGTCGTGGCCGAGTCATGGCCACCGGTCGGTCAGGACGGCGACGATCACGACTGCGGCGACGACGTGCATCAGCATGAGGACGACGACGCCCGCCGGGGTCGCTGCAGGGTCAACGTACAGGAGTCCCAGGTCGGGGAGGAACGACACCACGAGGACGGCCACGGCGATCCTGACGAAGGCGGCGTCCGGGTCTGCCCGACGCGCCGCGAGGAAGCCGTAAACGACGGTCGCGGCGACGGCTCCGGCAGCCGTAAAGAGTGCGACCGGCGCGTACTGGAGGGGGTCGAAGGGCCGAACGGCGCCGCTGGCCAGGACGACGGCCAGCAAGAGTACGTTCGCCAGCACAGCGCCGACCACCGCGACGGCGCCGCGTGTGGCGATATCGCGCCGACCCACCGACCGTTCGGAGACGTTCGCTGTCATCCCTCCGGACTAACGGTCGCCGGGACAAAGTACCCGTCCCAGACCGGCCGACCGACGACAGCCCGTCCGGTGTCGACGCGCCGTCCGTTTCTCACCAGTCGTCGCCGATCGCGCCACGAGCCCGGCGATACCCCTCGTTCGACTGCCACTCGTGGCCCGTGGCGACGTGCCGGACCAGGTAGTCGGAGCCACACTGGCCGCAGACGTAGCCGTCGTCGGGAAACTTCACCGTCTTCGAGGCGCGGTGGCGCTCGACGGTCCACTCGCAGTCGGTCGCCGTACAGACCAGTCGAAGGCGACCGTCTGTGAACGCCTGGCAGAAGCGCGGGGCGTCGATTTCCCGAGCCTTCGTCCGGAACCGTTCGCCGTGGCCACACTCGCCGAAGTGGGTGAGTTCCCAGGCGTGGACGAGTTCGTGCCGGATGGTGCCGGTGAACGTCTCCCACCCGTGGGCCCGATAGGCCTCCCAGGTGAGGAGGACGGTGATCTGGCCGGTCTCGGCGTCGTAGCGACAGCCGCCGGCACGACGTTTGGCTCGCTCGGAAATCTCCCACTCGAGAGCGCCGACGTCCACGTCGAGATCGACGGAGGCTGCGTACTCGGCGGCCCTGTCGAGCAGTTCGGCCCGGGTCGTGGGCCAGCCGGGGACCCGATCGGCGGGAACTGTCCCGTCGGCCGTCGCGTCGGCGACGCGGTCACCCGCCGTCGATCCGGTTCGCTCGCTCACTGCTGGCGGCTATTTCCCCGGCCGTCATAGGCCTTGCGCTGCCACCGTTGACGGCGAGACGGCCGCAGAAGTCAGAGAGCGTCGGCCGAGACGGTCAGGGCCCCGTCGCTGTCGACGGTCACCCTGTAGTCCAGGTACGTAAACGAGACGCGGCCGTCGAAGTTCGCGTGGTCGCTGACCAGCGCCTCGAGGGCGTCGACGTCGACGAACGACGCGATGGGCTCCAGGTCGGTCGGCTCGACACCCTCCCGGGCAGCGACTTCGGAGACGATGCGATGAATCAGTTGCTGGTCGGACGGACGCTCCGTCTGGTGGTAGGCTACCTTATCCATTGGTTGAGTATTGGGCTGGACGGGCATATCTGCAATCCCTACGTACTTTGGAATCGGGTGGTCGGCCGGTGTCCGGCGGCCGGCTTCACTCGACGAACCGCTCGATGCGGTTCATCGCCTCCTTGAGCTCGTCCAGGCCGGTGGCATACGACACCCGCAGGTGGCCCTCGCCACCCTCGCCGAAGGCCGTTCCCGGGACGACTGCGACCTGTTCCTCCTGGATGAGCGCCTCGGCGAACGTGCCGGCGTCGTCCCAGGGACACTCCGGGAAGGCGTAGAAGGCCCCGGACGCCCGGAAACAGTCCAGGCCGATGTCGTCGAACCGCGACAGGACGAACTTCCGGCGGCGGTCGTACTGCTTGCGCATCTCTGCGACCTCGTCGTCGCAGTTCTCGAGCGCCTCGATGGCGGCGTACTGGGGGGTCGTCGGCGCCGACAGCATCGTGTACTGGTGGATGCGGTTCATCGCACCGACGACGTCCTCGGGACCCAGTGCGTAGCCCAGCCGAAGGCCCGTCATCGCGTAGGCCTTCGAGAAGCCGTTGAACACGACGGTCCGCTCTCGCATCCCCGGCAACGTGGCGATCGAGGTGTGGTCGTGCTCGTAGCTGAGTTCCGAGTAGATCTCGTCCGACAGGACCGCTACGTCGTGGTCCCGACAGAAGGTTGCTACCTCCCGGAGTTCGTCCTCGGTCATCGTCGCTCCCGTCGGATTGTTCGGGTAGCACATCACCAGCAGGTCGGCCTCGGCCGCACCCGATTCCTCGAGGACCTCTGTGGTGAGTTTGAACGCGTCTGCTGCCTTCGTGGGCACCGCAAGCGGGTCGCCGCCGGCGAAGATGACGCCGGGGACGTAGGAGACGTAACTGGGCTGGGCGACTGCCACCGTGTCACCGGGGTCGACCAGGGCCCGGAAAGCCAGGTCGAGGCCCTCGCTGGCCCCCGCCGTCACCAGGATCTCGTCGTCCGGGTCGTAGTCCAGGTCGTACCGGGTGTGGACGTCGTCGGCGATCAGCTCCCGGAGTTCTCGCTTGCCCCGGTTCGCCGTGTACGACGTCTTGCCCAGTTCGAGCGAGGTGATGGCCGCTTCCCGGGCCGCCCACGGTGCCGAGAAGTCCGGCTCTCCGACTCCGAGCGAGATGATGTCGTCCATCTCCTCGGCGAGTTCGAAAAACCGCCGGATGCCCGACGGCGGCACCTGCTCGACGCGGTCGGACGGCTTCATGGGGAGACCGAGAGCCTGTCGTCGCCGTGACCGTCACCGAACTCGATGCCGCCTTCCTTGTAGGACTCCATGATGTAGTGGGTCACCGTCTGTGTGACCTCCGGGATGGGTGCGACCTTCTCGCTGATGAAGTGCGAGACCTCCCGCATCGAGTCGTCCTCGACCTCGACGAGGAAGTCGTAGTCGCCACTCACGAGCCGGAGTGCCTCGACCTGGGGGAAGCGGGCGATCCGGTCGGCGATGTCGTCGTAGCTCGTCTCGCGGTCCAGCGTGACGTTCAACTCGACCGCGGCCCGCACTTTCTCCCGCTCGGTTTCTTCCCAGTCGACGACGGCGCGGTAGCCCCGCACCACCCCTTCGTCCTCGAGTGCTGCGACGACCTCGGCGACCTCCTCGGCCGAAAGGTCGGTCTGCCGGGCGATGTCCTCGTTCGAGTACCGGGCGTTCTCTCGAAGGAGCGCCAGCACTTCGTCGCGTTCGTGCATATCACCAAGGGGCATACTCGTGACCAAAAGGTTTGCTACCCATTGCTGTCCCGTACCACACCAGTTCGTCCGGTGAGACGAGGCAACGCTTTATGGGCGATTCCGACCAATCGTCGTCCGTATGCCCGAGGCTCCCGACTCTGGCTGGTCGCTCGTCGCCGACCGCGACGAGGCCGCGGCACTGCTGGCGACGCTGGTCGACCTCGACCCGGACGAGACGTACACCAAGTCCGAACTCGCCGAGGCGTCCGGCGTCGCGCTGAAGACGCTCTACCTCGTCGACACGCTGGAGGCGTTCGTCGACGTCGGCCTGCTCGAACAGGTTGGCGAGGACAGCTACGACGACGAATCGAGTTTCCGCCTCGCGGCCGACAGCGAGGTTCTCGCCGCTGCTCGGCGGTTCGACGAGGCCGTCGCCGCCCGGCTCGCAACCGCCCAGGTCGATTGACCGGCCGGCCCGAGGCCGGGCCTCATCCTTGCCGGCGGCCAAACCCGTAAGGGCACGAAACCCCGACTACGGGCATGGTCGAAATGGACTCCCAGGACGTTCTCGAACAGGGTGACGAAGCTCCCGACTTCGAACTCCCCGGCACCGACGGCCGGGACCACACCCTCGACGACTACACCAACTTCGACGCCCTGCTGGTCGTCTTCACCTGCAACCACTGCCCCTACGCCCAGGCCAAGTTCGAGGAACTCAACCGGCTCGCCGCCGAGTACGACGTACTTGCCGTCGTAGGCATCAACCCCAACGACGCCGAGGAGTACCCGGACGACTCCTTCGAGCGAATGAAGGAACTGGTCCAGGACGGCACCATCGACTACGACGCCTACCTCCGCGACGAGAGCCAGGAGGTCGCGGCGGCCTACGGCGCGGTCTGCACTCCCGACCCGTTCCTCTTCCGGAACGACGACGGCACCTTCCGGCTGGCCTACCACGGTCGGCTCGACGACGCGCTCGACCCCGACAGCGAACCCAGCGAGCGGGAGATGAAGCAGATCGTCGACGACCTGCTCGCTGGCGAGGAGATAACGCGGGAGTTCATGCCGTCCAGGGGCTGTTCGGTCAAGTGGCGCGAGGGCAACGAGCCGGACTACTGGAACTGAATCTGTCCGGTCGACGCCGTTTTCCGCCCTCTTCGTCGGTCTGACCCCTCCACAGTTTTACGGGCCGGGGTCGATTGGCCGGCCATGGACCCGCGAGAGCTGTTCGGGACTGATTCGGCGCTCGTCGGGATGGTTCACCTCCCGCCGCTGCCCGGCGCCCCACGCTACGAGGGCGACCGCCGGGTTCTCCGTGGCCGGGCGCTGGCCGACGCCCTCTCCCTAGTCGAGGGCGGCTTCGACGGCCTCCTGGTCGAGAACTTCGGGGACGCGCCCTTCTACCCCGACGACGTCCCGAGACACGTCGTCGCGGAACTGACGGCGGTCGTCCGCGAACTCGACATCGGCATCGACCGGCCCGTCGGCGTGAACGTCCTGCGGAACGACGCCGAGGCGGCGATGTCCGTGGCGGCGGCTGCCGGCGGCTCGTTCGTCCGGGTGAACTGCCACGCCGGTGCCCATGTCACCGACCAGGGTGTCGTCGAGGGCCGGGCCCACGAGACGCTCCGGCTCCGGGAGCGCATCGACGCCGACGTCGCCGTTCTCGCGGACCTCGACGTCAAACACGCCAGCGACCTCGGGGACACCGACCTCGAATCGACGGCCGTCGAGACAGTCGAGCGCGGGTTGGCCGACGGCCTCGTCGTCACCGGGCCGGCCACCGGCGCGGAGGCCGCGGTCGACGACCTCCTGGCGGTGCTGGACGCTCGGGACGACCACGACCTGGGCGTCCCGGTCTACGTCGGGAGCGGCGTCACCCCGGAAAACGTCCGGGACGTGCTCGATCTGGCCGACGGTGCCATCGTCGGGACGGCGCTCAAGCAGGGCGGCGAGACGACGGCGCCCGTCTCCGACGAGCGCGTCGAGGGCCTGGTCGACGTGGCCCGCGGGAACTAAGACTCGACCCGTTGAATCATTCCGCCATGTCCCCCAGCCTCGTCTCACAGGACGTCGCCCGTCTCGCCCGAACGATCGGCCCGGACCGCGACGACGTGCTCCGACAGATGGACCGTCAGGCGACGCGCGACGACTTTCCGACGGTCGGTCCCGAAGTCGGCGGCTGGCTCGCCCTGCTGACCAGGATGGTCGACGCCGAGCGAATCTTCGAGTTCGGCTCGGGCTTTGGCTATTCGGCCTACTGGATGGCCAGAGAACTCCCCGAGAACGGCGAAATCGTCCTGACGGAGGTCGACGAGGACGAACTCGACGACGCGAGGGACTACTTCGCCCAGGGCGGCCTCTCCGGGAAGGCTCGCTTCGAACACGGCGACGCCCTGGACGTCGTGGAGTCGGTCGGCGGCGAATTCGACATCGTCCTGGTCGACCACCAGAAGGAGCGATATCGGGAGGCCTTCGAGGCGGTCCGCGACCGGATTCCCGACGGCGGCCTGGTCCTGGCCGACAACGCCGTCACGGCCGGTCACATCGACGTCGAGGACGTCCTCGCCATCATGGAGGGCGTCGACCGGCCCGACGCGACCGAGGCCAGCGCCGGTATCGCGGCCTACCTGGGGCACGTCGCCGACGATTCCGCGTTCGATACAGCCTTGCTCCCGATGGGAGAGGGCGTGGCCGTCAGCCGGAAGCGCTGATTCTCGCAGGCGAAAATAGCGGGGGACGACTTATGGGGGTCGGAGGAAAACGCCTGGACAGTAGCTGTCTCATGAGTCTGATGATCGACATCCGGAAGCTGGGGTTGTTCAACAAGATGGCCAAGGAGGGCGGGAACACGGTGGCCGACCACCTCAGCCAGATGACCGGGATGGACACGGAGATGGAGATCACGAAGATCAACTTCATCGACGTCCCGGACATCAAGACCCACGTCGGCGACAACAAACAGATAGGCATCAGCATCGAACTGCTGGAGCCGCCCCACGGTCACATCCTCTTCCTGTTCAACGCCGCCAGCGCAAAAGAACTCGCCCACGGTATGATCGGTGACATGGGCGAGTCCGACCCGAGCGCCAGCGGGTTCTCCGACATGGAGCGTTCGGCCATCGAGGAGATCGGCAACATCATGACCTCCGGCTTCATCGACGGCTGGGCCAACGTGCTTCAAACGACTATCGACATGTCCACGCCGACGTTCACCTACGGCCCCGGCAGCGGCATGATCGACGAACTGGTCGGCGAGCGCGACGACGACATGGCGCTGATGTTCGACTCTCGGGTCCACGCGCTGGATTCTGACATCGACGTGACGGTCTACACGTTCCCCCAGCTGGAAGAGCTCGTGGAACTCATGCAACAGATCGACGTGTAGTCGCCTCGTTCGCTACTTCTTCGCAACGCCTTCGGCTGTTCGTTGCCCGTCTCGGGTGCTCGTTGCCCGTTTCGACTGTTCACTGCCCGTCACAGTTGTTCGCCGCCTGCCTCGGCCGTTTTCGGCCTGCTTTCGACTGGTGGTGCCGGGTACAGTTCGGAGTCGGGAATCCGAGCGGATAAACAGTAAACTAGTTTCAAATTTAACCGGATTCCAGATGGGTTATAGGCCGGGAAAACGTGGATAGTCACATGGACTTGCTAGAGGAGAGCATCGTCCCGGAGCACGCCCGGGACGTCAAGGCGGAGGCCCGCGAGTTCGCCGAGGAACACATCGAGCCGAACGCCGCCGAGTACTACGAGAGCGGCGAGTACCCCTGGGAGATACTCGAAGCTGGCATGGAGGCCGGACTCGTCGCCCAGGACATCCCCGAGGAGTACGGCGGCCGAGAGCTGGACCTCCACCAGGTGCTGGCCATCGCCGAGGAGTTCTACCGCGCCGACGCTGGCATCGCCCTGACGCTCCAGCTTGCGAGCTTCGGGGCGGAGATGCTCGTCGAGCACGGGGACGACGACCTCCAGGAGGAGTACCTGCCTCCCATCGCGTCGAACGAGCAAATCACCGGCCTGGCTGTCTCCGAACCGGAGACCGGGAGCGACCTCGCTGGCATGACGACCACTGCCCGGAAAGACGGCGACGAGTGGGTGCTCGACGGCGAGAAGTACTGGATCGGCAACGGCGTCGAGGCCGACTGGGTGACGGTCTACGCGAAGACCGGCGACGACCCCGACAATCGGTACGGCAACTACTCGCTGTTCGTCGTACCCACCGACACGGACGGCTACGAGGCCGAGCACATTCCCGAAAAGATGGCCATGCGCGCGTCCAAACAGGCTCGCGTCACGCTCGACGGCTGTCGGATCCCCGACGACCACCTGATCGGCGTCGAGGGCGCCGGCTTCTACATGCTCGCGGAGTTCTTCAACCACGGCCGCATCGTCGTCTCCGGCCACGGCCTCGGATTGGCCGCGGCGGCGGTCGAGGAAGCCTCGGCGTTCGTCCACGACCGCGAGGCCTTCGGCCGGTCTGTCGACGAGTTCCAGGCGGTCCAGCACGACCTGGCGGACATGCGGATGGACTTCGAATCCGCCAGGGCGCTGTCCTGGCGGGCCGCCGACAAGGTCGCTGCGGGCGACCATCCGGGCTACTGGGCGGCGATGGCGAAGGTGACTGCCACGGAAGCCGCGACGCAGTGTGCCGAACGCGGGATGCAACTGCACGGCGGCCGGTCGGTTCTGAAGGACCGGCGCATCGCCCGGGTCTACCGCGACGCCCGGATTCCCGTCGTCTACGAGGGCTCGAACCCCGTCCAGCGTAACCTGGTCTACAACCAGGCTCCGCGCTGACAATTCCGCGCTCGGATCTCCCCGACGTATGGGATCAGGGGAGTAAAACAGTAACCGCCGGTCACTTTTTTGCCCTGGGGTGTGATCGAACGGACAGGAGAGCCCGCCAGTAGCGTGTCTTTCATCGTCTTTTGGTAACGATAACCATTAATATCCCTTAATACAATAACAAGAACTTAGTCAGAACCGCTCTAGAGTTCCAGTAGGCACCACGACGAGGGGCCGAGGATGTATACATGACAGACAAAACACTGATGTGGCGCATCGCGGGCGGCTCCGGAGACGGCATCGACTCCACGAGCCAGAACTTCGCGAAAGCCCTGATGCGGTCGGGTCTGAACGTCTTTACGCACCGACACTACCCGTCACGGATCCGGGGCGGCCACACGTACGTCGAGGTACGGGCGGCGGACGAACCGGTCAGGTCGCGTGGCGACGGCTTCAACTTCCTGCTGGCGCTGGGCGACAGCTTCGCCCGGAATCCACAGGAAGGCTCGATCTACGGGGACGAGGAGCTGAAGCCGCTGTCGGAGAACCTCGAGGAACTCAACGAGGGTGGCGTCGTCGTCTACGACACCGGGCTACTCGAGGAAGACCACGTCGCGAAACTCGACCTGGAGGAGCGGGCCGAGGAGAACGACTGGCACGTCTACCCGCTGGACCTGCGGGGCCTGGCGAGAGAGCACGGCCGCGAGGTGATGCGAAACACGGCGGGCGTCGGTGCGACCGCGGCCTTGCTCGGGATGGACACGTCGTACTTCGAGGAACTCATCCGCGAAGTGATGTCGGGTGACGCGATGGAGGACAACCTCGAGATCCTGGAAATCGCCTTCGAGGAGGTCCAGGAAATGGAGTTCACGCACGACCTCCAGGTTCCAGAAGGCAGCCACGACGAGGAGCAGGTGCTGGTCTCGGGCAGTCACGGCATCGCCTACGGCGCCATCGACTCGGGCTGTCGGTTCATCGCCGGCTACCCGATGACGCCGTGGACCGACGTGTTCACCATCTGCTCGCAGAACCTCCCGGCCTTCGGCGGCATCGCCGAACAGGTCGAAGACGAGATCGCGGCCGCGTCGCTCGCCATCGGCGCCTCCCACGCCGGCGTCAAGGCGATGTCCGGGTCGTCCGGCGGCGGCTTCGCACTCATGAGCGAACCCCTGGGCCTGGCGGAGATGACCGAGACGCCGGTCGTCCTGGTCGAGTCGATGCGGGCCGGCCCGTCGACGGGCATGCCCACCAAACCCGAACAGGCCGACCTCGAACACGTCCTCTACACCAGCCAGGGCGACTCCAACCGGTACGTGACGGCGCCCGGCAACCAGGAAGAGGCCTACGAGCAGGCCAGAGACGCCTTCGAGATGGCGTACGACTTCCAGCTGCCGGCCATCGTCGTCTACGACCAGAAGCTCAGCGGCGAGATGCGCACCGTGGACAAGAGCTTCTTCGACCGCGAACCGGACGCCTCGATGGGTGCGACGCTCACGGAAGAAGAGATCCGCGAGGCGGCCCACCACGAGTCCGGGAAGTTCGAACGCTACCGGCACGACCCCGAGAACGGCGTCAGTCCACGGACCGTCCCCGGCCAGTCCGGCGGTCGGTACCTCGCCTCGGGCAACGAACACTCCCCGACGGGGCACATCAGCGAGGACCCGGACAACCGGGCCGCCCAGATGGAGCGGCGGATGCGCAAACTGACGTCCATCCGGGAGCGTCTCGACGAGCGCGATACGTCCCACCAGACCTACCACGGACCCGACGACGCCGACTACGGCATCGTCACGTGGGGTAGCCAGCAGGACACCGTCTTCGAAGCGGTCGACCGGCTGAACGAGCGCGGCCAGTCGGTGAAGGCCATCGGCGTCAGCGACCTGATGCCGTACCCCGAAGCCGACGTGAGCGAGTTCCTGGAGAGCGTCGACGAGGCGCTGGTCGTCGAGATGAACGCCACCGCGCAGTTCCGCGGCCTGACCCAGAAGGAACTCGGTCGATTCGGCCGGAAGATGTCGAGTCTGCTGAAGTACGACGGCGAACCGTTCGAGCCCGGCGAGATAGTCGAGGGCTTCGAATCGACCATCGACGGCGGCCAGCCCGCCTCACAGAACGTCAGGTACGTTCCAGCGGCAGGTGATTAACCAATGAGTGCATTCTCAGCGATCGGCGAGGACCGCGAGATAGACAGAGAGGAGTTCACACCCGGCGTCGAACCCCAGGCAACCTGGTGTCCCGGCTGTGGCGACTTCGGCGTCCTCAAGGCGCTGAAGGGAGCCATGCCCGAAGTCGGCCGCACCCCCGACGAGGTCCTCCTCGTGACGGGGATCGGCTGCTCGGGCAAGCTCTCCAGCTACTTCGAGAGCTACGGCTTCCACTCGATCCACGGCCGGTCGCTCCCGGTCGCCCGGGCCGCGAAACTGGCCAATCCCGACCTCGAGGTCGTGGCCGCCGGCGGCGACGGCGACGGCTACGGCATCGGCGGGAACCACTTCATGCACACCGCCCGGGAGAACCACGACATGACCTACATCGTGTTCAACAACGAGATCTTCGGGTTGACGAAGGGCCAGACGTCGCCAACCAGCCCGAAGGGGCACAAGTCCAAGACCCAGCCCCACGGCAGCGCCAAGGACCCGGTTCGTCCGATGTCGCTGAGTCTGGCTTCGGGAGCCTCGTACATCGCCCGAACGGCGGCGGTCAACCCCCGGCAGGCCCAGGAGATCCTGGCCGAAGCGATGGAACACGACGGCTTCGCCCACGTGGACTTCCTCACGCAGTGTCCGACCTGGAACAAGGACGCCAAGCAGTACGTCCCCTACACCGACGTCCAGGACAGCGACGACTTCGACTTCGACATCACCGACCGGCGCGAGGCCGCAGACATGATGTACGAAGCCGAGACCCGGCTCTACGAGGGCGAGGTGCTGACCGGTCGGTTCTACAAGCAGCCCGACCGGCCGTCCTACGGCCAGGAGAAACGGTCCGTCGAGGAGATGCCCGAGGACCCGCTCGCCGAGCGGTACTTCGACGCGGACGCCGAGTGGGAGCGGGCCGCCGACGGCCTCATCGACCACCACACGTAGGGGCTGTTCTCCTTCGTCCGACCCCCACGGCTACCGGGCTTTCGGGTTCGGAAGATATTTTTTCGCCGGGACGAAAATATGGTCCGATGAGTGCCCAGTCCACGGAGCAGGAGATCCTCTCCGTGCTCGAGGAGGACGCACAGGCCTCCTACGCGGAGATAGCGGATCGGGCCGGCGTCTCGAAGCCGACGGTTCGCAAGTACATTCAGCAGCTCGAGGAGGAAGGGGTGATCGTCGGGTACAGTGCCGACGTCGACCCGAAGAAGCTGTCCGGCCAGTCGATCGCGCTGGTCGGCATCGAGGTCGAGAGCGAGCAGTACGTCGAGGTGACGCGGGCACTGACCGACGTCGGCGCCATAGAGGCGCTGTACACCTCCAGCGGCGACCACATGTTGATGGCCGAAGTCCGTGCGGCCGACGGCGGGGCGCTGGGCGACGTCATCGAGACGGAGATCATGGACGTCGACGGCGTCACTGCCGCTCACCCCTCGTTTCTCCAGGAGCGACTCAAGTAGCCACGGACCACTGGGCTTTTAGTCCGAGTCCGTCTCCACACTGCGTATGGTCTCCCGGGTGGTCCTGGGGAGCGGTTCGCTGGCCCATACGGTCGCGGAGTCGCTCGTGGACCGCCCCGGGACGCTCCACGTCGTCGCGACCGAAGAGGGCCGGGCCTCGGCGTTGCGCGACCAGGGCATCGACGTGGCTGTCGGCGATCCGACCGACCCGGCGACGCTCGCCGCGCTCGACGACGCTGGCGTCGTCGTCGTCGCCGACGACGACTACGAGACGAATCTCGTTGCGACCCGGCTCGTCCGGAAGCGGTTTCCCGACGCCCACGTCGTGGCCTACACCGGCTCCGAGTACGTACGCGACCCCGCTGCCCTGTCCGACGCGGCCGACCAGGTGGTCGACCCGGGCCGCGCCACGACCGACTTTCTCATGGACCGGATCGGCGACCAGGGGCTACACCTCCGCCAGCTAAACCACGTCCTCCGGGGTATCGAGCGCCTCGCGGTCGTCACCCACGACAACCCGGACCCGGACGCCATCGCCAGCGCCGTCGCGCTGGGCCGCATCGCCGAGTCCGTCGGGTGTGAGGTCGACGTCTGTTACTTCGGGGACATCACCCACCAGGAGAACCGCGCCTTCGTCAACCTCCTCGAATTCGAACTCACCAACCTCGAACCCGGCGAGGTCCTCGACACCTACGACGGCATCGCGCTGGTCGACCACTCCCGGCCCGGGGTCAACGACGGCCTGCCGGAAGGTCTTCAGGTCGACGTCGTCATCGACCACCACCCGCCCCGGGCGCCGGTCGAGGCCCGGTTCGTCGACCTGCGGAGCGACGTCGGCGCGACGAGCACCCTGCTGGTCGACTACCTGGAATACTTCGGCATGGAGTTGACAGAAGACGTCGCGACGGGGCTCCTCTTCGGGATCCGCGTCGACACCAAGGAGTTCACCCGGGAGGTCGCCCCGGCGGACTTCGAGGCCGCCGGGACGCTGATTCCCCACGCCGACCTCGGCATGCTCGAACGTATCGAGACGCCGAGCGTCAGCGCCGACACCTTCGAAGTCATCGCGACCGCCATCGGCAACCGACGCCGTGAGGGATCGGTGCTTCTGAGCTGCGTCGGCCGGATCAATCAGCGCGACGCCCTCGCCCAGGCCGCCGACCGCCTGCTGACCCTCGACGGCGTCACCACCACGCTCGTCTACGGCGTTCTCGACGGCACGATCTACGCCTCGGCCCGCTCTCGCGGCAACGACGTCGACCTCGGGGAGACCTTGCGGGACGCCTTCGGCCAGATCGGTTCCGCCGGGGGTCACGCCGACATGGCCGGCGCCCAGATTACCCTGGGGGTGCTCGACGAGGTGGAAGACCGCGACGAGTCGCTGATGGAGATCGTCGAGGCGGTCGTTTCGGAGCGCTTCCTCGAGGAACTGGAGGCCCGGTCGGGCCAGGCCGTCACCGGCGTCTACGGGCCGGCGTTCGGTAGCGCCGACGAGTACCTCGTCCCCGAGGAAGAACTCCCGGAACTCGACGCGGAAGACGACGAGGAGTGAGACGGCGTCGTCGGCGCCCCAGCCGAGAGGCTTTTTGGCCACCCCTGCGACGACTCTGGTATGGCAGACGACGGGAAGCCGACCGTCCAGGACTACATGACCCGCGACGTGGACACGGTGACGCCCGACGACACCGTCGCGGAGGTCGCCCGCCGCATCGCCGAGAGCCACGAGCACAGCGGGTTTCCCGTCTGCGACGGCCGCCACGTCGAGGGGTTCGTCTCCGCCCGCGACCTCCTGCTGGCCGACGACCAGGAACCCATCTTCAAGGTGATGACGACGGACCTGCTGGTCGCCCACCCAGAGATGAAGATCACCGACGCCGCCCGCGTAATCCTCCGGTCGGGCATCCAGCGCCTCCCGGTCGTCGACGACGCCGGCAACCTCGTGGGGATCATCTCCAACGCCGACGTCATCCGCAGCCAGATCGAACGCGCCACGCCCGGCAAGGTGGACAAACTGATGCGAACCCTCGAAAACATCCACGAGGTCGAGGCCCGCGAGGAACGCAGGCAGGTTCCCCTGGCGGACCTCACCCCCACCCAGGGCAAGGTCTACGCCGACGAACTGGAGGGTCGGCGGTACGAACTCGAACGCGGCCTGGCCGAACCGCTCGTCGTCATCGACACCGGCGAGGACTTCCTGCTGGCCGACGGCCACCACCGCGTCAAGGCCGCCGACAGACTGGACATCGACGAGATGGACGCCTACGTCATCGTCATCGACGAGACCGTCGACCTGGGGATGGCCAAGACCGCCGAGAAGGAGGAACTGGAGACTATCGCGGACATCGAGGCCGTCGACTACGCCCACCACCCGCTGGTGGAGACGACACAGCGGTTGCAGGAAGGGGAGTAGGTCGCCCGGCGCCGAGAACAGTCACGTACCAAACAGAAAATATTCTCTGCAAACAACTAATTGGTCGCCAGCGATACCTTCGGTATCGATGTCTCGAGAGTCCTCCACTATGGCTCGCCAGACCGGGTCCGACCGTTCTGAGACGGCCACACAGAACGCTGCCGAATCGGTCCCCGCCGTCGCCGTCGAGGACCTCACCAAGACCTACGGCGACGGCGACGACGCCGTCACGGCCGTCGACGGGGTGAGCTTCGAAGTCGAACCGGGGACCGCAGTCGGCGTCCTCGGCCCGAACGGCGCCGGCAAGACGACGACCATCAAGTCGCTACTCGGGCTTGTCGTTCCCACGTCGGGGACGGCACGCGTCGCCGGCGTCGACGTGGCCGAGGAGCCGGCCGAGGCCTACCGGTACGTCGGGGCGATGCTCGAGGGTGCCCGGAACGTATACTGGCGGCTGACAGTCCGCGAAAACCTCCAGTTTTTCGCCGCGCTCGCCGGGCAGCGACCCGGCGACATCCGCGACCGCCACGACGAACTGCTCGAACAGTTCGACGTCGCCGAGAAGGCCGACACCGCCGTTCGCGAACTCTCCAGGGGGATGAAACAGAAGGTGTCGCTGGCCTGTACCCTGGCCAGGGGTGCCGAGGTAGCCTTCCTGGACGAACCGACGCTCGGGCTCGACGTCGAGAGTTCGCTGGAACTCCGGCGGGAACTCTCCCGACTCGTCGACGAAGAAGGGCTCTCCGTAGTCGTCTCCAGCCACGACATGGACGTCATCGAGGACGTCTGTGACCGGGTGATAATCATGAGCGACGGCCGGATAGTGGCCGACGACAGCGTCGAGAACCTGCTCGACCTGCTCCACACCCAGGCCTACGACATCCAGGTCCAGGAGGGCATTCCCGAGACCGTCCGTGAGCGTCTCGAGACGATCTTCGAAGTCGGTGGATTCGAACTGCAGGGAGACCGGGAACGGTTCGACGTGTCGGTGACCGGCGACGAGTTCTACGACCTCGTCGACGTCCTCCGCGATGGTGGCTGTACGATAGCCGAGGTCGACCCCGTCGAACCCGACCTCGAAGAGGTGTTCTTGCACATCACCGAGAACGGGGGTGGCGGCAAATGAGCACGCTCGAGGGCGGTATCGATACCCAATCGAGCAGCGTGGCTGGCCTCCCGACGCTGCTGAAGTGGGTCGTCTACAAGCGGTTCCTGTTGCTGGTCCGGTATCCCGTCAACACCCTGGCGCAGTTCCTCGGGACGTACATGTTCTTCGCCGTCATCTTCTTCGGCGGGAAAGCTGCCGCCGGTCAGGTACAGGGTGGGCCGGGAGCCCTCGCCAGTACGTTCGACGGGCTGATCGTCGGCTGGTTCCTCTGGACTGTCTCGCTGACGGCGTACTTCAGCCTCGTCATGACGGCGACCAACGAGTCCCAGTGGGGCACGCTCGAACAGCTCTACATGTCGCCGTACGGCTTCGGTTGGGTGATGATTTCCCAGGTAGTCGCCTTCGTCGTCGAGAGCTTCCTCTGGGGTGCCGGCATCCTGGGACTCATGCTGCTGACGACGGGTCGCCAGCTGAGCGTCGACGTGCTGACGGTCGTCCCGCTGACGTTCTTCGGCCTGCTCTCCGTCGTCGGCATCTCCTTCGTGTTCGGCGGCCTGGCGGTCCTCTACAAGCGAATCGAGAACGTCACCCAGCTGGTCCAGTTCCTCTTTCTCGGGCTCATCGCCGCGCCGATTGCCTCGTTCGACCCCCTTCGGTACCTCCCGCTGGTGCAGAGCAGCGCAATGCTCCAGGAGGCGATGCAGGAGGGCGTCCGCCTCTGGCAGTTCTCGACGCCCGAACTCGCTATCCTGGTCGGAAGCGGCGTGGTGTACTTCCTGCTGGGCTTTTTCGCGTTCAAATACGCCGTGACGCTGGCCAGAAAACGCGGCGTGATGGGCCACTACTGACCGGACGGCCGTTTCGGTCGGATCCGACTCCGCTATCCCTGGCCGACCATCCGTTCTTCGTCCTCCCAGTACTGTGACCGGAGTTCGTACTTCTGGACCTTGCCGGTCGCCGTCTCCGGCAGGTCCTCCACGAAGTCGACGCTGGACGGTACCTTGTAGCCCGCCATCCTGTCCTTGACGAACCCGAGGATGTCGTCTTCCGTGGGGTCGGCGTCGGCCTTGGGGACGACGACTGCCTTGGGCGTCTCGCCCCACTCCTCGCTGGGGACCGGGACGACCGCTGCCTTCAGGACGTCGGGGTGGTCGAAGAGGACGTCCTCGACTTCGATGCTGGAGATGTTCTCCCCGCCGGAGATGATGATGTCCTTCTTGCGGTCCTGGATAGCCACCATGCCGTCCTCGTCGATGGTGGCGAGGTCGCCGGTGTGGAAGTAGCCCGGGAGACGGGCGTTGAAGGCTTCCTCGGTGATCTCCGGCTTGTTGAGATAGCGGTCCATCACCTGGTTGCCCTTGACGACGATCTCGCCGATGGTCTCGTCGTCCCGCGGGACGTCGTTGCCGTCCTCGTCCACTACCCGGACGTCGGTCGCCAGCGTCTCGAAGCCCTGCTTGACCTTGATGTCACGGCCCCGCTCGGCCAGTCTGCGCGGCGAATTGCTGGTGGTGATCAACGGGGCCGTCTCGGTCAGTCCGTAGATGTGGATGATCCGCCAGTCGAACTCGTCCTCGACGGTCTCTATCGTGGCGGTGGCCGGCGCGCTGCCGGCGGTGGCGATCCGGACGTCGCGGTCGCCGGTCGTCGTCACGTCGCCGTGTTCCTCGTAGTACTTGATGAGATTGTTCAGTACCGTCGGTGCGCCACACATGAACGAGACGTCGTACTCCCGGACGCGACGGAAGACGCCCTCGGCGTCGAACGTTCGCTGGCAGACGTGGGTCCCGCCGGTCCCCGTGATAGCGTAGGTGTGGCCCCAGCCGTTGCAGTGGAACATCGGCAGCGTCCAGAGGTAGGTGTCGTCGTCCTGGATCTCCATGTGCTGGTTCAGGACGAGTGCGTGCCAGTGTTCCGTCCGGTGAGTCCGGACCACGCCCTTCGGGTCGCCGGTGGTCCCGGACGTGTAGTTGATGCTGGCGGGGTCGTCCTCGCTGATGTCGGGCCGATCCGGCTCGGTCGTCTCGTGGCCGTCGATAAACGCCTCGTAGTCCTCCCACTCTCCCTCGATTTCGTCGGCGCGATAGCCGACGAACGTCTCGGCGGGGACGTCGTCGCGCACCGCCTCTACCTTCTCGGCGTAGTCGTAGTCGGCAATGACGGTACCAGCGTCACAGTCGTTCAGGATGTACTCGTAGTCGTCGGGTGTCAAACGGTAGTTCAACGGGACGAACACGGCACCGAGCTTGTTCGTCGCGTACAGCGTCTCGATGAAGTAGTGAGTGTTCGGTGCCAGAAGCGCCACCTGGTCGCCCTCCCCGACGCCCCGACTGGCCAGCGCGTGAGCGAGCTGATTTATCCGGTCGTTTACCTCTGCGTACGTGTATTCGGTCCCGTCGTGAGCGACGACGCCGAGAACGTCGTCGTAGAGGTCTACCGCCCGGTCGATGAAATCCAGCGTCGTCATTTCGACGTGCATTCGTTGACACCTGTCAGGGTGATCCGCCGGAACTATTGTTAATGTTTGTCTCGAAATGTCTAGCATCGAGTTTCGGTAGCTTGCGGACCGTGCCAGTACGTCCCGCCGTTCCCGGTGCGAGGCTTTACTTTCGTCCGGACTGGACTGCCGACCGACGATGACTGATCCCGACGACCCGGTTCACTACGACCGCGAGAGTGAGGCACTCGCCTGGATCACGCTGAATCGACCAGAGCGACGGAATGCGCTCGACGAGGCGGGGTGGCGCGGACTGGGTGACGCTCTCGACCGGGCGGCCCGGGAGGTCCGCGTCGCCGCGATCCGGGGAACTGGTCCGGCGTTCTGTGCCGGCGACGACATCCGCTCGCTCGTCGACCTGGAGACCGGAAGCGACGGGGCCCGTCTCGGCGAACTCCTGGCAGAGAGCCTCTTCGGCGTCGAGGAACTGCCGATACCGGTCGTCGCCGCCGTCGACGGCCCGGCCTTCGGGGGTGGCTGCGAACTGGTCGCCGCCTGCGACCTGGCGGTCGCGACCGAGGACGCAACGTTCGCGTTGCCGGAGACGTCCGTCGGTGCCTACCCACCGTACGCCGCGGCGCGGCCCGAGGCCTTCGGCGGGAAGAAATCTCTCTCGCGGATGGTCTACACCGGCGAACCCATCGACGCCGAGGCTGCTGCCGACCGGGGGATCGTCAACGAGACCGTTCCGGCAGAGGACCTGGAACCGACCGTCGCGGAACTGGCCGAGGCCGTCGCCGACTCGCCGTTCGAGGCGACGCGACTGGCAAAGCGTCGAGTTCGTGCCGGTCTCGCCACGGCCGGCGACGAGTACGACCAGACGGTCGACGGGTTCGCCCAGGTCGCCACGTGTGAGCCGTGTACCGAGGCCGCCCGGCGATTCTTCGAGGGCTCCTGACCCACCCGGGTCGTCACCGTCCCGGCCACTCGTCGGCGTCCAGCGGCTCGCCGTCGAGAAACGCTTCGATGCCTTCCCGGGCGTCGTCCGTCGTACAGAGTGCAGCGAACCGTTCGTTCGAGTAGTCGATGGCCTCGTGGTACTCCATGTCGGTCATCTCGTAAAAAGCCTGCTTGCCCATCTGGACGGCCATCGGGCTCTTTTCCGCCATCGTCTCGGCCAGGTCCATCGCCGCGTCGACGTGTTCGCCGGCCGGGACGACCCGGTTGACGATGCCCCACTCCTGTGCCGTCTCGGCGGTGATCAGGTCGCCCGTGAGGATAAGTTCGAGACACCGTTTTCGGGTGACCGAGCGCATCAGCGGAACGGCCGGTCCCATGCAGAACAGGCCGACTTTCGGCGCGGTGGCGCCGAACATGGTTCCCTGGGCCGCCACCGCGAGGTCACACGCCGTGACCAGGCCGAGACCGTTCGCCGCGGCGTGGCCGTGGGCCGCGGCGACGACCGGCGTCCGCATTTCTGCGACGGTGTGGAACGGCTCCTCCATCGTCGCCACCCACTCCTCGTAGTCCGCTTCGGCTTCGTGGTCGGCGTGCTCGGAGACGTCGATGCCGGCCGAGAAACAGTCGCCCGCCCCGTCGACGACGATCGCCCGGACGTCGTCATCGTCGTCGAGGCTGCGGAGAGCGTCGTCGAGGTCTCTCGCGAGGCCGGTGCTGAACGTGTTCATCGCATCGGGACGCGAAAGGGTGATGCGACCGACGTGTCTGTCGCGCCACGTCTCGACAGTCGTCGTCGGGTCGCCGCCGTCTTCCGGATTGCCCGTGGAATCGGCTGTCATACGCCCACATTCACACCGTACGTTGTAAAGTCTCACCTCGAAACGGACGAACTCTCAGCGCACCGGCAGAACTGTTAAACGGGTACCGGCCCACACACAGTCCATGTTCGACCGGGACGACCTCCAGTCCATCAGGGAGTCACGCGACGAGTGGGAGTCAGAGACGCTGGATCCCGTACTCGAAAGTCACGGCGAGCGCCAGGACCGTTTCGCCACGGTTTCGAACCTCGAAGTCGACCGGCTGTACACGCCAGAGGACGTCGCCGACATCGACTACGAGGAGGACCTGGGCTTCCCCGGCGAGCCACCATACACCCGTGGTCCCTATCCGACGATGTACCGCGGCCGGACCTGGACGATGCGCCAGTTCGCCGGCTTCGGGACGGCCGAGGAGACCAACGAACGGTTCCACTACCTGATCGACGAGGGTCAGACCGGCCTCTCGACGGCCTTCGACATGCCGAGCCTCATGGGCATCGACTCGGACCACAAGATGGCCGACGGCGAGGTCGGCAAGGAGGGCGTCGCCGTCGACACCCTCCGGGACATGGAGATACTGTTCGACGGCATCGACCTGGGCAACGTCTCGACGTCGTTCACCATCAACCCCAGCGCGCCGGTCATCTACGCGATGTACGTCGCCCTGGCGGACGAGCAGGGCGTTCCCAGGGAACAGGTCCGCGGGACCCTCCAGAACGACATGTTCAAGGAGTTTATCGCCCAGAAGGAGTGGGTCGTCCCGCCGGAGCCCTCCGTGCGGCTGTCGACGGACGTCATCGAGTTCTCCGTCGAGGAGACGCCGAAGTTCAAGCCGGTCTCCATCTCGGGGTACCACATCCGGGAGGCCGGGTCGACGGCCATTCAGGAACTGGCCTTCACCCTCTCAGACGGCCTGGCGTACGTCGAGGCGTGTCTCGATCGGGACATGAACGTCGACGAGTTCGGCCCCGCCCTCTCTTTCTTCTTCAACTCCCACAACTCCCTCTTCGAGGAGGTCGCGAAGTACCGGGCCGGCCGCCGCATCTGGGCCAGGCTGATGAAAGACTGGTACGGCGCCGAGACCGACGCCGCCAGGGCGATGAAGTTCCACACGCAGACGGCGGGCCAGAGCCTGACTGCCCAGCAGCCCCTGAACAACATCGTCCGGACGACGATCCAGGCGCTCGCCGGCGTTCTCGGCGGGACCCAGAGCCTCCACACGAACAGCTACGACGAGGCGCTGGCCCTCCCGAGCGAGGACGCCGTTCGGGTCGCACTCAGAACGCAGCAGATCATCGCCGAGGAGTCCGGCGCGGCAGACATCGTCGACCCGCTCGGCGGCTCCTTTGCCGTCGAAGCCCTCACCGACGAGGTCGAGGAGAAGACGATGGCCTACATCGAGGAGGTCCGCGAGAAGGGCGACGGGTCGATGCTCGACGGCGTCCTCAAGGGCATCGAGGACGGCTACTTCCAGCGGGAACTCCAGGACGCGGCCTTCGAGTACCAGCAGCGCGTCGAGGAGGGCGAGGAAGTCGTCGTCGGCGTCAACGAGTACACTATTGAGGAGGACACTCAGCCGGACCTCCTGCACGTCGACAAGACGGTCCAGGAGCGCCAGCAGGAACGGCTCGCAGAGGTGAAGGACGAGCGCGACGACGCGGCAGTCGAGGACGCGCTGGACGAAATTGCCGAGGCCAACCGGAACGGCGAGAACGTGATGCCCTACATCATCGACGCAGTGAAGGTCTACGCCTCGATGGGCGAAATCATGCAGGTCTTCGAGGAGCAGCACGGCTCCTACCAGGAGACTGTTGGCGTGGCGTAACGACGAGGGATCCACTTCTGGCGGGCGTCGTTCTATCGGCGGAGGTCGGCCGATTGGTACAATCAGTATTTGTTTCTTCCCGACAGTTTTGGTATTAGCGCTGTTCGGATCGGGTAGATGGACCGACGGCAATATCTCCACGGTACGACAGCGCTACTCGGTATCGGGAGCGGCTGTTTCGGGGTTACTGACGGTGGCAACGGTCCGTCGGCACCCAGAGGAACGTTCGAACCTCTGTCTGACTTGGAGTACTGGGAAGCAACGGTTTCGGGGAGCAAGCCGACGATAGCGACGACCGACGATGCACTTTTCGTCGCGACAGACTCGGCGCGAGCACGAATCGAACCGGACGGTACCTTATCGTGGGACATCGGCGTCGACGGTCAAGTGTGGGATATCGTCACGACTGACGAGACGATGTACACGGCGGGCCGTCCTGAGTCCGATGCCCGGGTGGTCGCCTACGATACGTCGGCTGGAACGCACCGCTGGGAACGAACGATCGATTTCTCACCCTCGCTCGTCGGGACTACCGAGAAGGCGGTCTTCGTGGGGACGACGTCCGACGATCCGGCTGTGGGTAACTTTCCGGCCTTCGCATTCGACGCCGACTCCGGACAGGAACGATGGCAGACCGAAGTGGGTACCGAAATGGGTGCGACACTCGGAGACGACCTCTGTTTCGTCTGGACGTACGACACCCTCTCCGCGCTCGATATCGACACGGGGACGATCCGGTGGCAACGGTCGTCGAAACCTCGATACGGCGTGGATATGCAGGTGGTCGGGCGTTCCCTTTGCCTCAGTTCGGAAGCGGGAGTTAAAGCATATTCACTACCAGACGGAGCGAAGGCGTGGACCAGGTCGTACGGCAACGACCCGTGGATTATGGTCCGCGGTCCAGCAGCCTCACCGATCGCCGGTGACGTAGTCGTCGGGACCGATGCCGGTCAACTGGATGTCCTCGACGTCGATACTGGTGATACGCGGTGGTCGGTCAACAGATCAGGGTGGGGCAACGGAGGCGTCTACGGAGTCGAGGTGCACGATGGCTCAGCGCTCGCTCGGATTGGAGACGTTCTCGCCAGGTTCGACGCCGCGAGCGGCGATCAGGAGTGGACACAATCGCTGGGATCGAAGGAGGAAGCAAGTCGCCGCGTGCACGCCGTCGGTGACTCGGTTTTTACGATTCGACAAACCGATTCGGGGTCTGTATTCGTGGAAACGTTCGATTTCGAGACGGGGCGGCGCCAGTGGCAGCAGGAACTCTCGGCGGCTGACAGCGTTCCGGCACAGTACGGTGTCGTCGGCGATTCCTTCGTCGTCATTACCGTGGGTGGCCACGTGTATGGATTCCCGACTACCGGCGTTGATTCGTCGTCGTAGGCTTGCTGATGCGGAGTTCTGATCCTACCCCCCGCTTCGTATCGGTACGAAAGCCCTCGGCCCGCGTGACGGCGAAGCCGTCAGCGAGGAGAGGGAATCCGTTTCCAGTTCGGACGTGACGCTGGGACGCATCTATTCTCTAGCCCGCCAGGTGAAAGATTTCCAGATAATGGCGGTAGCGGTCCCGAAATTGTCGCATACGCGATGTAGAAACCGGTCTTCACTGTCAGATAGCCAAGTTTGATACTGGTGACAGACCAATCCTCGTGCGAGAGAATACCATGTCCGAGGACGACACCCTAGAGGCGCGTCTCACCGAACAGGAGTACTTCCGGCCCCCGACGGAGTTCGTCGGCCAGGCCAACGTCACCGATCCGTCGATCTACGACCGGTTCGACGAGAACTATCCGGACGCCTTCGAGGAGTACGCCGAACTGCTCGAATGGGACGAGCACTGGGACCAGGTACTCGACGACTCGAATCCGCCGTTCTACGAGTGGTTCACAGGCGGCAAACTCAACGCCTCGTACAACTGCGTGGACCGCCACCTGGACGAGCGCAAGAACCAGGCGGCGTTCATCTGGGAGGGCAGCGACAGCGACGAGCGCCAGCACATCACCTACCAGGACCTGTACAACCGGGTCAACGAGACGGCCGCCGTCCTCCGGGACGTCGGCGTCCAGGAGGACGACGTCGTCACGTGTCACCTCCCGATGTTGCCGGCGCTCCCGGTCACGATGCTGGCCTGTGCCCGGATCGGGGCACCGCACTCGGAGGTCTTCGCCGGCTTCTCCGCCCAGGCGCTGGCCGACCGCATCGACGACGCCGACTCGGACGTCGTCGTCAC
>CAZGAX010000035.1:0-28028 GCA_964523745.1 uncultured Halobacteriales archaeon
CGTCGTCGCGAACCCGCCGGCGTCGGTCGCACACAGCCGGTCGCTGGACGTGGACATGAATCGCGTCTTCCCCGGCGATTCCGACGCTGCGGCCCGTGAACGCCGGCTGGCTGCACAGCTCGCCGACGCCGTCGCCGGAACAACCGTGCTCTCGATCCACGCCACTCACTCGAGCGTTCAGCCGATGGCCTTCGTCTCCGGTGACCACCCCGTCGCCCAGGCGATAGCTTCTCGCCTCCCGCTGGAGCACGTCGTCAACCACGACCCCGTAGTCGACGGCGCGTTCACGTCCTGCCAGCGCGTCGTGAGCGTCGAGGCCGGCCGCCAGCTCACGGACGACGCGACCCGGAACGCGGCCAAAATTGTCCGGGCCTTCCTCCGACTCACCGACGCACTCCCCGAACAGCCGAAAACGGGTGACTCGGTCTACTACACGCTGGTCGACGAGGTGAAAAAGCCCGTTGACGGGGACGAAGCTCACCTCTCTGTCGACAACTTCACCCGGGTCGAGGAGGGCGAAACGTACGCCGAGACTGCGGACGCGGAGTTCGTCGCCGACCGGACGTTCCGACCCGTGCTGATGTCCGAAACTGGCTACGACGATATCTTCGGATACAAGGGAGAGAAGGCCGGCGACAGCCTCGAGACGGCGCGGGAAGCCTGGTCGACGTGGGCCAGGGTCCAGCAGTGACGAACTGGCCGGATTCTCGATGAAGATCGAGCCCCGGGTTTGAATCTGCAAGCGACAGCCCGGGACGAGAGCGGGATGTACGACACGTCCGAATCCGTCGGTCACTGGCTAGCCCGTGGCCGACGGGTTCGACCGTTCGCGGACCGCGGTTCCCACGGCAGCCACCAGAAGCAGGGCTCCGACCGGCAGGATGTACACCCAGAGGACGGCCTGAAACAATCCCAGGACCACGAGCCCACAGACGGCGATGCCGCTCACGACTTGCCGCTCGAAGACGACACCGGCGGCGCCAGCGACAGCACAGATTCCGAGCGCCGCAAACAACGCGAGTCGGGACCGCGTGTATCCTGGCTGGCCCAGATACCACGCCAACACGCCGAGAAACGCGACGACCCCTGCGACGCTCAACCCCTGGAGAAATCTTGTGCCCTTGCTGTGCGTCCCGTTTTTCGGGCTCATGTTTCAAACGTCACCTCGTGTCGAGAAAATCGTTGGGCCGAGTATTCACGGGGCCTATATGCTGTCGCCCCGCGACCCGGTACAGAACCCCACCTACACGGAGTGTGTAGCCCGACACTCTAGTCGGCACCCGGGGACGGCCGATACGAACGGCTGACGACCGTCCACTTGCCCGAAAGGACTCGGTATCCGGTTATCGCCGCCGCGCTCCACGTTTCTGCGACTATCGCCGCGTACACGGCGTAGATCCCGAGCCCCGTTACCGTCCCGAGGTACGTCAGGGGAAGTAACAGGACGTACAATCCGGTCAACCGCCCGTACATCGTCCACCGGTTGTCGCCCGCGCCCTTCAGGATGCCGCTGTACGTCCTGAACAGACCCAGGCCGACGAAGCTAACGCCGGCGGCACGAACGAACGGCGTCGTCCGGGCGATGGTTTGTGGCTCGGTGCTGAACAACCGTGCGATCGCGGGAGCCAGCAGGAAGACGACGACGCTAGCGAGTAGATACACGATAGTCGAGAACGCAACCGTGTCCCGGCCGACGGCTTTCGCCCCCGCTTCGTTTCCCTGGCCCAGTTCCTGGCCGACCAGACTGCTTACGGACATCGAGAACCCGGCACCGAACGCGTTCAAGAGGTTTCGAACGCGGCGGGCAACCTCGAAGGCCGAGACGACGACGGGACCGACCGCAGCGAGGAGCGCGAACAGCGGAAAACGGACGACTACCATTCCCAGCCGCTGGACGACCAGCGGCGGGGTTATCCCGGCGAGCTGTCGGACTAATCGCCCGTCGAAAACCGGACGGCTGGGAGAGATTCGAACCGGAAACGACCCGACACCGGGGAGACGTCCGCGAACGAAGCCCGCTGCGAAACACGCCGCGACGAGCCCTTCGGCGACGACAGAACCGAGGGCGGCTCCCGCGACGCCGAGCTGGAGACCGAAGATGAAGACGGCGTTCAGGCCGATGTTGACGACCGCACCCGTGGCCCGGACGGCCATCGGTATCCACGTGTCGTCCGCCCCGGCCAGTGCGCGTCCGGCTACCACGTTGAACGTCACGAAAACTAACGCGACAGCGCTCACCTGGAGGTACGTGCCACCGTACCGTATCGCCTCGGGATCCGACGTGAACGCGCCGACGAGCTCCGTCGGTACGAGAACGTACGCGACGACGAACGGCAGACAGAGCACGACTCCGAGGACCGCACTCTGCTTGATGACGAGGTCGACCGTGTCGGACCGGCCGGAACTGTAGTGCTGTGCGACCATCGCGATGGTTCCACCTGCGAGGCCGAGACCGAACGCGAACGCGAACTGCCAGTAGACGACCGCGAACGTGATCCCGGCGACGGCAGTGTACCCGAGGCTCAGACCGATCATGGAGATGTCGGCGACCCGGAGGGAGAATCTCGCGAGCATGGTGACGAACCGTGGCCACGCCAGGTCGGCGATCCGTCGGCCACGCGCGTCGTCGATTACGTCTCGCCGGGCTAGCTGACGGGCTAGCCAGCGAAAGCAGTAGACCGCTGGATTGGACATGTTCTCAGGCCCTCGGCGGGAGGTCGATCGAACTTCCGACGCCGACTGAACGGAAGGCTTCCGGGAGCCGTTCCGAGAGGATTTTCTCGGCCTCGAAGCCGGTGCAGTGTGTCCCGGCGAACAGGTCGAGTTTGCCGCGTAACCGGTCTGCTATCTCGTGGACTTCGTCCGCGTCCCGGGCGACGAGATGTGTTCCACCGATGACGGCGGTGACTGTCTCACCGGTGACTGTCTCGGCGTACTCGATGGTGTTTCGGAGTCCCGAATGACAGCAGCCGAGGACGAGAGCGGTCCCCTCGGTTGTCCGGACGGCGAGGGCCTGGTCGTCCGTGACAGGGTCGTCTACCAGTTCCTCGTCGGCACAACGGAGCCCGGTGGCCGTATCGGCGTGTTTCCGGGGAATTTCACCGAGCGCGAACACTCCGTCGCTCACCTCGACGGGATCGCGGTGTTCGACGAGGTCGGCTCCGCTCTCGACCTCGGCCCGCGTATACGGGAGACCGATGTGAACCGGGTCCTCGAACGTCCTGCCGTCTGCCGGTTCTCGCATAAACCGGTCGCGCCAGATGTCGGGGTGACAGTACACGGTAGATTTGTCGAACGGGTCGAGAAACTCGTCGAGACCTGCGGTGTGGTCGAAGTGTGCGTGGCTCAAGACGACGTCGTCGAAGTCCGTGGTGACGTCGAGCCTTCTGGCGTTGTGGACGGCGGTCGACGACTGACCGGTATCGAACAACACGCCGTCGACCGAAGCGGCGAACCCCCACTCTCCCCGGAGCCCTTTCGGAATCCCCGACGTGACCGTGTTATCGACGAGAATCGTTACGGTTACCATGGACTTTCGGTGTGCCGATGGCGGTGGTGCGTTTCTGGCCGACTCGGTGCAACGCGTCGACTCCCGGTGGGATGGTAGCCCCGGGACGTTGGCAGTGGGGAACTCACGGTGGCAGATACGGTCCCACAACTCTCCTCCGTTTTCGTTTCAATTCCAAGTGATCTACCCACAGAAATTTCAGTATCGTAACTGCAACCTCGTACGTTCGAGGAACGGGCGGGGAGATCCCAACGAGCGACGGACGAGGTAGCGTGACGGGTCGATTTGAGAGGATAAAGGTGGCCAGTTAAAAACACGCCGAGCAGTCTCGTCCGGAGGCGTCGCTGGTACGGATACGCGTGCTCTAACCCTGGCAAAACGCTGACCCGTTCGGTCTCCCTTCGCACAACCGGGACTGCGGTACCGGGAACCATCCGCCGTTCCGATCTACCGGCGCAGTTTTTCTTTGGCCATCTGGACCAGGAGCTGTGCGAACAGTCTTGCCGGGCCGCGCTTCGGGGCGTCCCGTAGCACTGACAGCTTACTCGGCGTCTCGGTTCCGCCGAACTCGAACGACCATCCTGTCTCTGCCTGGAACTGTTCCAGCGTGCTTTCGACCCGGCCGACCACCGCCTGCGGGTGCAACGTCTTCACGTCTCCGTCCCGCATCAGGACGGTGCCGTCTACGATCGTGGTTTCGACGTCAGCCGGCGTAGCCTGGTTTACGACGTGGGCGAACACGTTGTTCACCGGCGCAAACTTGGGGACGTCCAGATCGAGCACGACGAGGTCTGCCCGTTTGCCGGGCTCGAGACTCCCGATTTCGTCGCCGACGTTGAGCGACCGGGCGCCTTCGATCGTGAGCATTCGAACCAGCTCTTTCGAGGTGAACTGTCCTGCACCCCACTCCAGATTCGCTGCGAGACGGACCTGCCTGGCCTCGCCAAAGAGATTGTACGAGTCGTGCCAGTAGTGGTCGTCGATACCCAGGCCGACGTCGACGCCGGCCGCCCGGAGTTCCGGAACGGGCGTCCACTGTTCGCCCGGGTCGGGATTCCAGTAGCAAAACACCGAGGGGCAGTGTGCGACCGACGCGTCCGCGTTCGCCGTCCGTCGAACGTCGTCGTCACTCGCCATTCGGAAGTGTCCGGCGAGGAGCCTGTCGTCGAGCAGTCCCACGTCGTCGAGCAGGTCGAGCGAGTCGTCGGCGCCGTTTGCCCGTGCCATGGTGTTGCTCTCTTCGAACTCGAGCAGGTGCGTGTGAACGAGCACGTCGGGATGGTCCGATGCGAGGTCGGCGGTCCGCTCCCACAACTCGCGAGTGCAGGTCCAGTCGTCGTGGGGACATATCGTCGCCCGTATTCGACCGTCGAACGAGCGGTGGTACTCCCGAATGAACGCCCGGGTTCGAGCGAACTGGTCGTCGACCGGGATGTCCCAGAACAGGTCGGAAATGGGGGAGCCGAAAAACGCTCGCAGCCCTGCGTTGCCGAAGATTTCGGCACCGGGCTGGGGACGCATGTCCATCGAATTGGTCGTCGTGACGCCTCCGGCGAGAAAGTTGAGCGCGGCCAGTTCGTACCCCGCTTCGACCAGATTCTCGAAGTCGCCGTCGCCAATGCGGCTGTAAATCGCCGAGAAGTACCCCCAGAGTTCCAGAAACCCTAGCTCGCTAGCCCCGCCGATGAACGGCGTCAGTTCGAGGTGCGTGTGGGCGTTGACCAGTCCCGGCATGACCAGTTTCCCGTCTCCGTCGATGACGACGTCTGCGTCGGCGTCTGCATCGTCGGCAACTGACGGACGAACCTCGACGAGACGGCCGTCGTCGACGACGACTGTTCCGTGCTCGATCAGGTCGTGTTCGTCGTTGACCGTCATCACGAGCGCGTCGTGGATGACGACGTCGGGGTCTGGAGCGGCGGACGTCATGTATCCGGGTACGGTCAGATAGCGGGAGTCGTTTCTGTGGGCAATCATCGGGGGGTTTTTGACCGGCTACGTCGCTCTAGCAAGCGACGAGCACTGGACGTGTCGCGATGAAATACGTTCGAGTCACGGCGTCACCCGATCCGGAACTGATCCCGCGCGCCTACTCCGTCGTTTCCGAATCCGGGCCGGTAACCGAACTGAGAGTCCTGGACTGGAATCTGGCTGCGGAGGCCGCCAGTACGCTGCTGTACGCCATCGACGGTGACGCCACCGAATTTCAGCGGGCTGCACGCGAGACCACCGGCATCGACAGTATTAGGCTCTCGAAGACAGAGGCAGCCACGTCCTTCGCACTCCTCGAGGCTCGACCGTCTTCGATTCCGTTTTTCGAAACGATGGTGACGGGTGTCGGCCGCGCCGGGATGATTCTGCGCAGGCCGCTCGTGTATCGGAATTCCCGTTCACACGGTCTCGTGGTCGGAAAACCGGCGCCGCTCCAGGCGATGTTCGACGAAATGTCGGATAGTATTGACTTCCGGGTTACGTCGATCGGTCGGTTCCCGAGTCCCGCAGACGATCCGTCGACGCGTCTTACGAACCGGCAGCGCGAAGTTATCGAAACAGCGCTCGAGATGGGCTATTACGAACAGCCACGTGAAATAGCCCACGAGGACATCGCGTCTGAACTCGGATGCGGAGTGAGTACAGTTACTGAACACCTGCACAAAGCAGAGGACAAACTGATCCGCTCGGCCATCGACGACGAGGTCCAGCCACCGCACTGAGTATCGGTTTTCGGTCTGTTCCTCCGGAATCAGCCTGGACAGCGTTTTCCCGAACGACGTTTACGCCGCTCGTCAGCGTGAACGGGCCTCCTCGTCGCCCTCGGCGTCGAGGAGTTCGGCGACGGCCCGGCCGGCCGGGGTCAGGGCGTAGCCGTCCTGGCGCTTGACGACGAGCGTTCCCTGGAGCCGTCCGAGGTGGTAGTTGAACTTCCCCGAATCGCCGACGCCGACCCGTTCGCGGAGCCGCGAGAAGGCCATCGGACACCCTGGCTCCGTCGCACGTAGCTGGCAGACGATACGGAGGCGGATGTCGTTACCGAGCAGTTCGAACACGGCGGAATCGGCCGGTAGCGCCTCGGGGTTCTCCGGCCCGCCCGGCTCAGCGTTCGGCATCGAACACCACGTCCCGTATCTCCACGTCGGTGACGGTCGGTCGCCCCCGGTCGTCCCGACCCCAGGAGAGAACGGGCACGACGTCGTACTCCTCGACGCCCGCCTCGAGGCGGAGCGTGGCCAGGCCGTCCGTGGAGAGGCGCTCGGCGATGGTGTGCCGGGCGCCCGGCTCGAAGGCGTTCGTCCCGGCGACGCCTTTCCCCTCCCGGACGGCGACCACCTCGATGTCGAGACCGTCGGCGCCGGTCGCCAGGTTCACCCGGAGTGGGACCTGGAACTGCTCGTCGTCGCCCAGGAAGTCGAAGACGAGCGTTGCGTCTTCTGCCTCCGAAAGTGCTTCGACCTCCCGGTCCAGCCCGGCGTCCGGCGGCTCCGGGACGTCGATGCCCGCCGCGCCGAACGAGGTCCGGAGCGACTCGCCCACCTTCCGGCGGATGCTCGCCTCGAGATCGTCGGCCCACCGGTCCCAGGGGTCCTCGGTCGATCGCCGCTCGTCGTAGTGGGGGTCGGGGCCAGGCTTGGTTCCCTGGAACGGTCCCGGGCCGGGCCCGTGACCCTCGCCGCTCTCCTCCCGGAGTCCCCGGTAGAGCACCTCCTCCCAGGATAGGTCGAGTTCGTGCTTGCGGGCCTTCATCCGCTCGAAGACCTCGTCGTCGTCGATAGAGATGCGGATCTCGCGGGCCATGTGTGAGTGATCAATTTCATAGGTAATAAAAGTTTGCTCAAAAACTCACATAGAACTCACATTGATGTGGGTCGACAGGGGAAAACAGGTGAGTATTGCCGATACCTCTCTTCGTGAGTCGACGGCACGTCGTGGCCGTCCGTCGCGTCGTTGCGCTGGGCGGTTCCCGGCCCCGGACGGACAGGTAGTCGGAGACGCTGCGCGTGCCAACCCGACGGTGACGGGCCCCGGGCTCGATACCACCCGTCAGCAGCTACAATGCCGTCAGCCCCGTAGCACCTCCATGGATCGACCAGTCGCTCCCCACCTGTTTTCGATGACGTGGCGGCACGGCCTGTTCGTCCACTGGCCGTTCGACCCGGACCGGATTCGACCCCACGTTCCCGACCCGCTCGAACTCGATACCTACGACGACCGGGCGTGGGTCAGCCTGCTTCCGTTCGTCCTGTCAGATGCGGGTCTCCGATACGCTCCCTCCGTCGCTCGGTTGACGTTTCCCGAACTGAACTTCCGAACGTACGTCCGCTTCGACGGCGTCCGGGGGCTGTACTTCTTCAGCATCGACGTCGGAAACCGGTTCGTCTCCTCCATTGTCGGGCGTACGACCCGGTTGCCGTGCTACTACGCCGACGTGGACCTTGGTAGGCAGGACGACCAGGTAGAATTTCGGAGCCGTCGCGAACGCAATGGCGAACCACCTGCACGGTTCGAGGCGACGTACCGGCCCGACGGTCCCGCGTTCCGCGCCGAGCCAGGGACGCTCGATTACTGGCTGGCCGAACGCCGCCGACTGTTCGATTCGAAGGGGGACGACGTCCTGTACGCGGAGATAGCACACGACCCGTGGCCCCTCCAGCCCGCGGATGCAACCGTTCGGGACAACGCGATGTTCGAGGCGAGTGGCCTCCCGACCCCGGAGCACGAGCCCCGCGTTCGCTTCAGCGAGCGACGGGCGATGACCGGGTCGGTACCTCGATGGATTCGGGGGCTGGAGGGTGACTCGGGTGTCCTGCCGGACCGGTTGGCCCGACGATGACGTCCCGCCCGCCTCGCTGCCGTTGCAACTGCAGGCTCGCTCCTTACCTCTGGTCGGTCCAAACCGTCCCCGGTGAACTGCCATGGCCGAAGACGACCAGAACCGGTCCAGAGAGGCCGAGGCGGAACGCGAGGCAGAAATCGAGTCCGAGATGGAGCGCGTCGGTGAGAACCCGGACCAGGTGTCGGCGGGCAGTGAGAACCTGGGAACACAGAGCGCCCCGAGCGGCGAAACGCGGGAGGAGACCGAAGAAACGGAGGAGGAAGAGGAGGACGAACCGGAGGACGCCGCCACGAGCCAGGAGGAGGCCCAGGAACTGCCGGACGAACAGCAACGCGAGCAGTGGGAAGAGTCGGGTAGAGACGAGGAGTTGGCCGAGGAAACGGTCGAGGAAGACGACGAAGAAAACGACGAGGAAGACGTCGAGGCGTAATCGAGCGTTCGTCCGTCTCCCTTTATCGGCTCATCCCCGGATGCGACCAGGTGAGAGTCGTGGCCCGTCTATCCGGATTCGCGACTCAGTAGACGTCGTGAGGTAGCTTCATCGAATGGACGACCATCGTGCGGTTGCCGACGACCGCTCTGGCCTCGGCGTCGCCGTACGTGAAGTCGTAGAGCGCGCCGCGGAGCCGAAGGTCGTTGACGCCGTTGACGCCCCTCGCGATCCAGTTGAATCCGTTGGAACTACGAGTCCTGACGAGGAGGTCGAGCAGCAGGTCGAACTCCTCGGATTCGTCGTAGACCGTCTCCTGTAGCTCCTTGACCGCGTCGATGAGGTCCTGGACGTCCCACTCGAGCTTGTAGTTGCGATTGTTGAAGGCGACCACCGATTCGGACACGCCGGAAAGGGTACCGTCCGCGTCGACGAAGTCACTCGGCGCCTCCAGTGGGGCCTGGTCAGTAATGTGTCCCTCGACGTCTACCATCTTCCAGGACCCGCCCGTCTCGTCGCCCCTGATCTCGATCCAGCCGAGGATGCCGGCGGCGGCGACCGAATCCCAGCCTTCGGTGCCGGACGTGTCCTTTTTCTTCTTGCCGTTGCCCTTCCCGTCGCTCTCGACGCGGGTGAAGAGGGAACTCTCGACCGTCGGCTGAAAGACGAGCGTGTCCTGCTCGCTCCCTGACGTCTTCACGTTCGGAAGCTCCAGCAGCGTCTGGACTGTCGACCCGGTGCTACCAGCGGGGGACGAGAACACGTCAACCGTCGAGCCGGCGGCCGCCGGTTTGTTGGCCGGTTCGTGGCTCGCCGCCACCGGCGTCGACCCGAGACCACCGAGTGCCAGGACGCCAAGGCCCGCTGCACCACCCTTCAGAGCAGCG
The DNA here is from genome assembly GCA_964523745.1 of uncultured Halobacteriales archaeon. GTDB lineage: Archaea > Halobacteriota > Halobacteria > Halobacteriales > Haloarculaceae > CAZGAX01. Next base: position 9,657 of record CAZGAX010000035.1, read on the forward strand.
CGGCGACCTATCCCCGTCCCCGTGGCGGTCGACTGTCGTTCGGAGTCCTGTTCGTCAGACGCCGTTTCGTCGGTGAATGTCGTCATTGGTCCTCCTCTTTGGCTTCCTCGTCTTCGAATTCGAACTCGAGCTCGGCATCTTCGCCCAGGTACTCGGCTTTGAACTTGGCTTTCGTCACGTCGGACGGGATCGCCGCGGTCACGTTCCCGCTGGCGTCCGTCGCGCCGATGCGTTCGTCGTTCAGCGTGACGGTCGCGTTGGCGACTGCGGAGCCGTTGTCGGTCAGCTGCAGCGTCACTGTCGCGTTCGGTGCCGGCGTGCCGGAGACGAGTGCGAGGTCTAGCTCGGGCTCGACCTCGTCCGCTTCGTCGTCATCGTCTTCGAACTCGAACTCCAGCTCCGCTTCGTCCCCGTCGTGTTCGGCCTCGTATTCGACCTCTGTGGCGGTGGCCGGAATGGTCACCGTCACGTTCCCGCCTGCGTCAGTCGTCCCGACTATCTCGTCGTCCGACGTGACGTTGACACCTGCCACTGCGGTGCCGTTGTCTGTGAGCTGCATCGTTATCGACGCGTTCGGGGCCGGCGTCCCGGCGACGAGCGCCAGGTCGAGGGTGGAATCTGCCCTCTCGTTTTTCTCGTTGATATCTTCGTTGCCCGGCCCGCCTTCGTGTTCGGCCGCGCTCGGTCCGTGGCCGTTCCCGGCGTGATCGGGTCGCTTGGCCGCTGCAGAGCCTACCCCTGCGATGGTCAGCCCGATGACGAAGAGGATGATTAACAGCACTGTTCCCCCGGTTCGCAACCTCATTATCATGTTCGAAACCTCCAGACCGCTAATTGCGCACTCACTATTTATAATTACTGTTGGTAACACCTAATGCTAATTATCGTATCGGATCGGTCTTGCAAGGGTTAGTAGCGAACGAATAGACGACGATAAACGAGCAATCAAGTCGAAAGTATTCAGTACGATCGTGGTAGACAGTACGTGAGATGAAGCTCCGGAGGCCGACGGATTTTCTGGTCCTCGAAGCGCTCGCGGAGCACGGACGCAACGTCGCCCCGAACCTCGCAGAGCACACCGGGAAGAAGCGAGCGAACATCAACACGCGGTTGCCGGTCCTGGCGGACTACGGCCTCGTTCGGAAAGTCGGCCCAGCCCAGCGGTCTGGCCTCTACGAGATCACCGAACGGGGTCGCGTCGCGCTGGCTCACCGTGGGGAGTACGGCACCGTCGAGGACTTCGGCCGCCTCCTCGACGAGTCCCTGTCGAACGAATAGCGACGCCAGCAGTGGGTGGAATCGGGCGGAGACGAGAAGTTGGCCGAGGACACGCGACAGCGATGACGGGGCGTATTCACTCGGTGGCACGTTCGTTCGTTTGGCCGGAAGCTCCCGGTCACGATGGTTCTCGGGCCGTCCGTCCCCAGAGTCCTGACGGAACACTCGTTTCCGAGCGACAGTGAAGCCAGGACCGGGTCGTGACCGGCTGTCTCAGCTGTCCGGTTTCTCGCACCGTCACTCGTCGGCCTCGCCTCGCGACGCCATGGTCTGTGGCGGCTCCGGTGGTTCGGGCGGCTCCACGTCCTCCGGTCGCAACTCGTCGACGTCGGGCAGTTCGGGCTCGTCGACCATCACGGGTTCGTCGGCGTGACCCTCACGGACGCCGGTCACGGTGTAGGTAAACTCGTACGAGCCGGTCCCGTCGAGATCTTCGACGACGATTCGGTCGAGCGATTGGTCGACGACGGCCAGTCCGTTTGACTCGGTCGATCGTGGGGTCGTCTGGACAGCGAGCTCCTCGTCGTCACTCGTGACCATCGCGAAGTGGTCGGGGAGGTCGATCTCGGCCCGACCGTCCGAGAGTTGGCCCACGTCCGTCACCTCGGTGTGAGAGTCGGCCGCCTCGACGGCCTTGTAGCTGACCGCCTGGGACCCCTCATCCGTCGAAACCGGGTGGACGAAACTCTTCGATCCGGTTACCTGGAGGTCGCCAACGACGACGGCGTCGCCAATGGAGAAGACGCCGGCCGCCTCGGGAACGTCTTGCCGTACGAAGCCCAGAACCCCAGTTCCCGACTGCGAAGTCCCCACGACACCGAATCGTTCGCCGAAACTAGTCCCGCGGATCCCAGTGCCTGACTGTGACGTGGCCAGCATGCCGAAGCCCTCGCCGGAACAGGACCCTCGGACACCAGTGCCGGTCGAAGGCGCCGTTCCGAACACAGCCGATCCCTCATCTGACTGGATCGATCCACGGACACCGTTATTGATCCCGGTTTGGGCGAAATTATCTCCTCGCACGGCTGCACCTAGCCGATCGTTCGTGATTCCCCAGACACCGGCGGTCTCCTCGTCCGCCCCACCCGTGAAATTCTGTCCGATGATGCCGGGTTCACCGGGGGTGAGAGAATTGCTGACCAACCCGATGGTATCGCCGACGGCGCTCACGCCGGCCAGGCTTCCTTCGGCTCTGAGGCCGATGCCATTCCCGTTCGGCGCGAGGGCACGGACCCCGACGGCGCCTCCATCGCCCGAATCGACGAAACCCCTGACGCCCGTCGTCGCGCCGGTCGGCGAGGTCGCTCTGCCCTCGACGCCGGTGCCCGTCGGTGAGGCCGTCGTCCCGAGCAGCGCGATCTCCGTGTCGTCGCCGACGTCGATTTCGAGGCCCTGGGTCCCCGGGTCGCCCGTCCAGGTCTGGCCGAGGTGATTGTGATTGTTGGTGTGAGCCGCCGCAGTGCCGCTCATCCCTGCCAGGCCGACCGCCGCCGCGAGGCCGCCGAGCAGCGCTCGCCGTGACGCCGACCCCGGCGAGTCGTCGTCGCCCGTCTGCTGGTCTCCGGTCGTTTCCGTCCCAGCTACGTCCGCCGCACTCGAGTCGATCGGCTCCTCGGCCGGCGGGTCGTCCGATCCGGTGCCGTCGGTCTCACGGTCTCGATTCGGCTGGTCTGCCATCGATTCGACCGAGGGACGTACTCGGGTATTGTTCTCAGCGCGTTATCGACGTGTAGGTCGGTTCAATCTCGCTCGTCAGCGTATCACGAGCCTGCCGTCCGCGAACCCGGGTGGCCGACCGACCAGAGCACTCGGATCGCCGGAAGGCTGCCGACTACCAACCGTAACCTACTCGGATAACCCTCGACTGTCCTGCGTGGCCGTTCGAGGCAGGCAGGAGCAGGAAAGCGGGGTGGGGGAGAGGGGCGTTAGCGGATTCGCGCTCGAGTCCCCGTCGCCACTACTCGTCGCCCCGTGGCCTGGCGGAGCGAGCATTCTTGCCGGCCCGGTTCGACACCTGAAGCATGCCCGACGACGAGCCACGCGTCGTGATTGTCGGGGCTGGCGTTTCGGGGCTCGCTATCGCACGTGACCTGGCCCGGGACCACGACGTGCTGGTCCTCGATAAAGGCGGCGTCGCCGCCGACACGACGTCACGTGCCTCGGGGATGATCTCGCTCTCGCTCGAACCGGTCCCCGACGAGTGGACGGACTTCGCCCGGGGGTTCTTCCGAGACGTGGACGGCCGCGGTATCTTCTCGTTCACCGAACGAGAGACGGTCCGGCTCGTCCCGACCGAAGCGGCGAACGAGCCCGACGAGCACGCCGGGAAACGGTGCACCTACCTCGACCGGGCAGCGCTGACGGACCGCTATCCCGGGACGTTCGGCGACCTGTCGGCCTACGCGGGAGGCTACGTCTTCGACGGGACAGGGTACCTGGACGCCCTGGAGTACGCGATGACGCTGAAGTGGGCCGCCGAGCGGGAGGGTGCGGGCGTCTTCCGGGACCACGCCGTCACCGACCTCCGGGTCGCGGACGGCGAGGTCGTCGGCGTCGAAACCGAGTACGGGACTATCGACGCCGATTACGTCGTCTACGCGACAGGGTGGCGGACCCGCCAGCTACTGGCCGACCACGTGGAGATACCGGTGCGACCGCTCCGCTGGAACGCGGTCGTCCTCGAACCCGAGGAGCCGCTGTCCTCGGACGCGCCGCTCGGGTCCGAGCCGCGCCACCGGGTCTACTGGCGGCCGACGCCTCGGGGCGATCTTCTGGTCGGCGGGAACGAGCACACGCTGGCCGACCCCGAGGGGACGCCGATGGGCGTCGAGTCGGCGTTTCGCGACCTCGTCACCGAAGCGGTGACGCCGCTCCTGGACGGCTTCGGCGAGGCGAACGTTCGCCGGGAAGACTGCTGTCCGACCGCGGACAGCGCCTCGCCGGACGGCCGTCCCATCGTCGACGCCCCCGCCGAGGCGCCGGAGGGCCTCGTCGCGGTCACCGGATTTCACGGCCGCGGCGTCATGCTTTCTCCGGTGACCGCCCGGGCCGTCCGGTCGCTCGTGACTGACGAACCGGCGCCGTTTCCTACCGACGGACTGGGACTCGACCGGTTCGACGACCGGTCCGCGGACTTCGATTACCTGAGCCACTGGGAGTAGCCCGTCGCTGCTGAAACGCGTCGTGAGTCGAGCGGAGATCACCCGGTCGGCGGAGTCACCGTCGAGTTCCTGACCCGACAACTGTCACGTCGGTCGGACGACCGCCGCCTCAGCCGGACGTCTGTCGTTTCGGCCGGTCGACCGGCGTCCCTACCGATTCGACCGAGCCAAGTCGCTGACCTGCGATCGGTTGACGGACGGTGTGATCTGTCTCGTCTCGCCGTCGAAGGTCGTGAGCGTCAGTTCGGAGGGCGTTGCCTTCGCGGCCAGGCGGTCTTCCAGCCAGTTTATCGCGACCTGTTCGCCCAGCCGCCAGCCGTAGCCCCCGTTCGAGAGGTAGTGAATACCCGCCCAGTTGCGGCCGAGGGCGTGGTTCGCCACGAGCTTGTTCAGCTCGCCGTTCACGGTGAGCGAGGCGTCGATCGACTCGAGGTGCGTGCCGTCGTCCGTCGGTCTGACGGGGTCCGGAACGTTTGCGGAGCCGTCGAAAAAGGCCTTCAGGACCGTCGCACAGGCCCCGCCGACCGTGCCGTGGCCACCCGGGAACGATGGATGCAGCGGACAGCCCTCGGGATAGGCCTGGGGCAGCAGGTACGTGCCGTACCGGTCGACCGTTCGCTCGAGCGCCGCCGATTCGAGGAGTTGGTCGTGGATGGGGAAGCTCGAGTCACCCGTCAGGTGGACGTGGACGCGACCGCCGTACGCTTCGGGACGCAGCCGCCGGTGGACGAACCACTTGTGGTACCAGGCGGCGTGCAACGCGTCGATGGCGATACCCGCGACGCCCGAGACGATGTCGTTCATGCCGTAATCGACGAACGAACTCTGGACCGGCGAGTCGGCGTAGGGGTTCCCGTCGTCGAACGGCACGCCCGCATCGAGGAGTACGAACGCAGCGTTGAGAAAGGCCTGGGAGAGCGTGTCGGTCCGGACCCACGTCGCCAGGTCACGGCCGGTGACCATGTACCGCTCGTCGTCGAGAGATGCCAGCTCGGCCTCGGGTTCGTGACCGTTCTGGACGGCGAGCCACGCGTCGAAGTCGGTGAGATAGTCCCGGCCGGGTTTGGCGACGGCGAACCGCTGGGTCCGGTGTACCTCGCCCCGCTGGACGTCCTTGTAGAAAAACTGGCTGACGTACGGCCCGTCGAGGGTACCGGGAAGCGCCCCTCTGAAGAGCCTCTCCGGGGTGACGGTGCCGTTCTCGGTCGGACCGAAAAACCCATCGAGCGACGAGAGTTCGGCTGCAGCCTCCCGGGCGAGGCAGTTGTCCTCGTACACCCCGAAGGGGACGTCACGGAGGAGGGCCTGCCAGTACAGTTCCACCATCTCGGCGGCCGTCTCCGCGCTGGCGAATGCGGGCGGCGGCTCGACGACGGTGTCGTGGGGGTCCAGCCCCGTCATGTTGTAAGAGCCCCCCGCTGCCGGGTTTACGAGTTGCTCAGTCCCGCCAAGTGGGATCGTCTCGTACGCCACCTCGCCCTCGATTGCTGCGACGAGTGCCTCGTAGGCGTCGAGGTCGACCAGCCCCCGTTCGTCGTGGGGCAAACCCTTGCTGTACGAGGCGAGTTTCGTCTCGTAGCGTTCCTCGTCGCCGTTGGTCGGGTTGGGAGCGAACTCGCCGGCGAGGAGCTGTGCCTTCGCAGCCTGCTTTCGGATCGCGAACGCGGTTTCGAGCCGGTTCCGGCGTCCATCCGTCTCGGTGGCCGAAGCGACTCCGGTCGCTAGCTGTGTCGGGAGCGATGCTACCTGTGTGGCCACGCCCCCGGCTGCGAGTAGACGAAGGGCCGCGCGTCGACTGAGCCGGTGGTCGCCGCCGGACGGTTCGTCGGCCGATACCGACTCGCGCTCCGGACGAGAGCTATCGTCCCCGGACGGGGGAACGGGGTCCCTGGACATTACGACCGTGACACCCACGTTTTCACGGAAAGTAATCCCCCGTCTGACGAATTGCTAGCAGTTGCCAATCTATCGTCCGACCACGTGGGACCCACGGATCTGCCGGAATTCGGCCGTGTGGGACGAGTACCGGAGTACACGCGGTCTATGGTCTGGAAGGCGGAGACCACCGGGGCGGCTGGAGGGGGACTGACCGGATACGTCCGGCCGCACAGCGCCAGACCGGATGGATTTTCGCGTTACTGACGGGTGGCCCGGACGACGAGCGCCCGGTGGTACTCCCCGACGGTGCGGTGGAAGGCGGTCAGGTTCGGGTCGAGGCGTTCTTCCTCGGAGGAGCCGGGCCGGAGTGGATAGGCGCTGGCGGCAACGTACCCTCGTCGGTTTCGGCGTTCCAGGCAGCCTGGAAGCCGTCGATCCAGGCTTCCCACAACTGCCTGTTCTGTTCCATACCGCCGGCCATCGGCGTCAGTCCAAAAAGCCGTACGGCGGGGGGGGGCGCCGCGGGTCGTCCGGCGGCTACCCAGGTCCTAAGTCACGGCTACCCAGGACATAATAAACGCACTACGGCGTCCAGAGGCGGGTATGGAACGTCGACTGCTGACCATCGCTGCCGTCGCCATTCTCGTCTCGCTCGCCGGGTGTGCCGGCCTCGTCGGTGATTCGGACGACACCGCCGGGCAGAACCAGACCGACGACCTGGGCACCACGCCCGGGACGCCGACGGCTTCGCCGTCCGGAAACCAGACTGCCACCGCCACACCGACGCCGACCGCGACCGAGGGCCGGGTTCCTGACTGGAACCGGCCGAGTCCACCGAACCTGCCGCTCCAGCACGAGTCGAGCGAACAGGGCGAAAACCGCATCTCGTCGCTCGAAATCCGCGAGGGAATCGGTTCCGCCGAATCGGGATACTCGTCGTTCGTCGTCGCGATGGACGCCAACACGTCGATGATGAACGTCGACCCGTCCGACCACGGCACCGCGAGGGGCGAACCGTACTTCCTCGTCTACGTGGACGGCTCGCTGAAGTTCAACTCGTCGGGAGGCTACGTCGAGGGGACGCTCGTCGAGCGCTCTGCCATCGTCGGCCAGAAAGAAGACGGCGACTTCGCCATGTGGGTGCCACAGGAGGGCCTCGAGGCCAAAGGCGTCGAACCCGGTGAACACGAGGTTCTCGTCCTCCTGATGGACGAGGACAGCGAGTACGACGACGTCTACGGCTACGCGACCACCAACGTCACGTACGACCCCGAGGCGTGACGGGACCGGTGGCCGTCGCCTCGCACCGACGCAGCACCACGTTGCCGGGCCCGCCAACGCGAGCCGAGGTCCGGCACTTCACCGGGAGAGGTCGGCCGTGCGGCTGATACGAACGCTCGTCTCCGACGCCAACCGCGACGAGGTGCTGGCGTCGCTGGACGAACGTGACGTCGACTACGTGATCGTTCAGGAGGAAAGCGACCGCGACGACCGGACGCTCGTGGAGTTTCCCGTCCCCACGCAGGCCGTCGAGACGGTCCTCGACGAACTCCGTGAGGTCCGCGGCGACGATGGCAGCTACACGGTCGTCTCCAGCGCCGAAACCGTCTTTTCCGAACACGTCGACGAACTCGAAGACCGGTACATCACCGGCAGCGAGGAAGACGACTCCATCGCGACCGAGGAGATCCGGTCGATGGCCCTGGACATGACGCCGGGAGCGAAGACGTACTACTCGATGACCTTGCTGAGCGCCCTCGTCGCGACCGCCGGCCTCCTGCTCGACTCGCCGGCCATCGTCGTCGGGTCGATGGTGATCGCGCCGCTGGTCGGCTCGGCGCTGACGGCGAGTCTCGGCACCGTCCTCGACGAGCGGTCGCTGGTCGTCGACGGCCTGAAGACGCAGCTGTTCGGGCTCGTCGTGGCTATCGGCGGCGCGTCCCTGTTCAGCCTCGGCCTGAAGACCGCCGCCTTCCTCCCGCCGGCTGTCGACGTCTCGACGACCCAGCAGATCGCCCAGCGCATCTCGCCGGGGCTGCTGTCGACGGTCGTCGGGGCAGCAGCCGGCGCCGCCGGCGCCTTCGGCCTGGCGACGGGCGTGTCGGTGACGCTCGTCGGCGTGATGATCGCTGCCGCCCTCATCCCGGCGGCGGCCGCCGTCGGCATCGGCATCGCCTGGGGCATCGAATCGGTCGCGGCCGGAGCCCTATTCCTGCTCGTGATGAACGCCATCGCCATCCACCTCGCCGGCGCAGCGGTGCTGTGGTACCTGGGATACCGCCCCGAGGAGTGGGGGCTGGACGACTCTCTTTCGGCACTGACCACTCGGCAGGTCGGGTCGCTCGCAATGACCGTGGTAGTGCTCGGTGGCGCCTTCGTCGGCTCCGGCGTGGTCGTCGCGACGCACATCGGCTTCGAGCAGGACGTCAACGAGGCAGCGACCGAGGTCCTCGCCCACGAGCGCTACGACGCCCTGGAACTGGTTTCGGTCCACACGAAGTTCGACGCCCAGTTGCTGTCGAACAACCCGGACCAGGAGGTGACGGTCGTCGTGAGTCGACCGGCCGATCGGGCGTATCCCGACCTGAGCGACCGCTTTGCAGCACGGATTGCGGCCACCACCGACCGCCGCGTCACGGTGTCAGTCGAGTTCCGTGAACGCCAGACCGCCGAGGCTGGCGGGACGAACCCGTCCCTGGCGCCTGTCGCTTAGCCGTCCGATAATAAACCGGCTGGCGGCCGCAGTGGGCCACATGACTGACCGACGGGGGACGAACGCGCTCGTCGTCCTCGGCATCGTCCTGCTCGTGGTCGGCGGCTTCGGCTTCGTCTACGGCCAGACCACGGTGCAGGGCCAACAGCAAAGCGGCGACGGCGGAGGTGGTGATTCACTTCTCGACGTTACTGTCGACGACAGCGAGAACGGCGACGGGAGCCGGTCGAACAGCCGGATCGATCCGGTCCGGGTGATCCGGCTGGGTGGTCTCACCCTCGGTATCGGGGGCGCCATCATCGCTCTCGTCGGTGGACTGGTGGACTGAGATGCGAGCCTCGTCTATCGTCATCGCTCTCGGCGCCGTGCTGTTCGTCGCGCCGGTCCCTGGAACCTTCGTCGGCGGGGCCCTCGTGGGGATTATCGGCGGAATCGCCCGGCTGGTAGGACTCTAGAACGGCTGGAGGAGCGCTGCACGGATCACCTGGTGAGCCAGGCGTAGGTCTGGATGCCGCCGAACAGCAGCGCGAGGGCGCCGTTCTCGACGATCAGGAGGTCGTGTCCCGGGAGCGTCATCCGGGCCGCGAGTGCCAGCAGGCCAAAGCCCGTCGCCAGCAGGAGATTGAACTTGGCGAACGCAGTCCAGCACTCCTCGTCGAGTTCGATGAGGCCGTCGCTGCCCATACGGACGGTTGTTCCCGAGCCGTAACAGTGCAGTGACCAGGCAGACTCCGATCCGCCGTTCACTCCTGTCCGCGATCGATACTATCTTCTGGTTGTCTCCACGGCACCTTTCTATGTCCGAGGAGGCTGCGTCGGCCCCGGATCCGGACCGGCACGTGGCCGAACCCGGACCCTTCGAGCGCTTCGAACGGTGGTTCGAATCGCGGAGCCGACGATACGCCGCACCGGCGACGCGCCTGTCTCTCGGCATCGTCTTCATCTGGTACGGTGCCCAGAAACCGTTCATCCCCGGGAGTAGCCCCGTCCACCGACCGGTCGCCCACTTCGCCGAGGCGCTCGGCCTGGGCGTCCTTCCCGGGCCGACGGGCCTCGTTTTACACGTCGTCGGCCTGTTCGAAGTGACGGTCGGAACGCTGATCCTCTTTAACTTCCTCCGGACAGCGATGCCCCTGTTTTTGCTTCACCAGGCGACGACGCTCGTCGCCCCGTTCGTGGTCGTACAGTACGCCTTCCGGGAACCGTACGTCGAGGTCGGTCCGGTGGTCCTGCCGGTCGCAGTCGACTGGTTCAGCGCCTTCGCCCTGAAGAACCTCGTGTTCGTCGCCGCGTTCATGTTCCTCTACGTGGAGTACAGGGAGCGAGACGACCGTAACGATAGGCCCGCGTCGACTGACGGGTAACGTCGATAGTCGGTGCATTCCGGGCGGATGAAACACTGTCGACACGTCTTCTACCGGGACCACAGTCACGTCGGAGGTCCGCCCGCTCACCCGACGTGAGTCACCGTGACAACCGTGCTCGGGTGCGGTAGACCGGGCTTTCACCGTAAGACATCTCAACTTTTTTGTCCGTCAAACACCGCACACCGGCCACCGATGGTACGTCGTGTGGCTACTCGCGCAGTACCACAACACAGCCGGTCGAGGCGGACGGAAACGATGGTGATTACTTGATGCTGGTGGGGTATCCACCCGGCGACCTCGCCATTCTCGTGGGACTTTCTCTCCTGATCTGTGTCACCGTCTGTTCGCTCGCGATGGAAGCAGCAGTGCTCTTTACGCCAGCGTTTCTCTTCGTCTTCCCCCGGATCGTGACGGGCTTCCCGGCGCTTACGGTCAACGAGGCGATCGGGCTCTCACTGTTCGTCGAGTTCTTCGGCTACACGAGTAGCGTCTCTGGCTACTGGTACCGCGAACAGATCGACTTCAACGCCGCCGGGCGGATCTTGTTGATCACGATCCCGCTGGCGGTCCTGGCACGCATCGGGTCGTACTACGTGCCGTCTGGGAGCTTGCTCGCCCTGTTCGGCCTGCTCCTCATCGGTCTGGCAGTGATCCTCTACTACTCACACGAACACGGCGGCACCCGGGGCTGTATGCTGTGTGGCGACACCCTGGTGCTGAAAGAAGGGAAAGGCGACGCCGACTACTGCTGCTCGGCACAGGCGACGGGAACGGGCATCACCGACGGCGGCCAGCCCGACTACGCGCCGCGAACGACGTTCCGTAGTCGCGAGACGAACGGCGAACCGCTCATCTTCGACCTGGCCGACAAGGGGATCAAGGGGCTGGCTGGCGTCCTCGCCGGCCTGCTCGGTATCGCCGTCGGCGAACTCACGAACACGATGCTGACCGTTCGCAAGCGCCTGCCGGTCCAGTTGGCGGTCGGCACGGCGGCGTTCGTCCTCCACGTAACGATCCTGGCGGCCCTCGTCGCGAACCTGGTCGTCCTCCGGTTCCAGCCGCTCGGCCTCGACGTGGGTGGCTTCTCGATCCCACTGGGGGTCGGTGCGATCCTGGCACCGACCGTCGTCGTCGGCGGGCAGGTCGGCTCGCTTATCAACGCGAACATGTCCGAAGAGACGGCGATCCGCGTGATGATCGTCGCCTACATGCTCGTCGGCCTGTTCGTCCTCGGGCGCATCCTGTTCCTGGGCGGCGGCGCTACCCACTAGCTGTCACGTTCGAAGGTAAGGGGGTGAAGTTTACAGCGTGATGACCTGGTCGACGCCACGTCCCTCTAACGCGTCGTACAGGTCGGGGAAACAGCCGACGGCGACGTCCTCGTAGGTGTTCCGTGGCTCGTACCTGGCTCGGCCGCTCTCGTGGGTACCGACCTCCTCGGCGAGTCCCCGTTTCGAGGCACACCGGTCACAGAGCATGAGTTGAACGTCTTTCTCCGCTGCGACCTCGACGAGTCTGGACCCCAGCGGGTCCCCTTCCCGGAGCGCGAAGGTGTTGTCGTGAAAGAAAAACATCCCGGCGACGTCGACGCCGTGACAGTCCGCCTCCAACTGGGGGAGGATCATGTCGCCGAGCACGTAGTCGATAGTCTGGCCGGCCGAACTGAAGACGTAGACGACCTTCACGCCCACCGATTCCGCCCACTGACGGGAAGGAAGTGGCGATTTTCTGTCGTGAACAGGGGCGCCGCTCACCGCTTGCCGACCTTCTTCGTCACCCGGAAGCCGTCCGGCGGGCGCAGGATGCCCGAAACCGTGCCCAGCGAGTGGACGACCGTCACGAGCGGCGCCAGGGGGACCGCCAGCGCCAGGGACAGCGTCGACCCGCCGTAGTAGAGCACGCCCCGAAGGTACCAGAACAGGGTGAACAGCCCCAGCAGGAGCGAGGTGAGGACGAACAGGCCACCGGCGGCGACGCTGATTCCCAGCAGCGACAGCGGGACGACGACCAGCGTCACGACAGGCGAGAGGGCCCAGGCGAAGTTTCGCAGCCGGGTTAGCACCTGGTAGCCGACGGGCAGGTCGACGGCCGCCCGGAGGTTGCCCGCGGCCCACCGGCGGCGCTGCTGGGTAATCTCCTCGATGGACGGCGGCGCCTCGTTCCGGCAGACCGCCGTGGCCAGTTCGAACGAGGCGTCGACCTGCTGGGCGGCCGCCCAGACGAAGGCGGTGTCCTCGACGATCGTCTCTCGGTCCCAGGTGACGGCGTCCTCGACCTCCTTCCTGACGGCGATGCCGCCGCCCCAGGCAAAGAGGGGAATCGAGAGGCGGGCGAAGGCCCGCTGTTCGATCTGGACGCCCATCCGGTAGACGTCGGCGAGGTAGGACAGCACCGACCCCGTCCGCCGCGGCTGTTCTCGCAACTGGACTATGTCGGCGTCCGGCAGCCCGTCGAAGGAGTCGACGACGCTGTCCTCGTCGAGATAGAGGACGTACTCCCGCTCGCAGTCGAGCGTCCGGCGGGCCCACTCGAGGGCTCGGCCCTTCCGGACGGCCTCGCAGTCGAACTCGTCGGGGACCACGTGGACCGTTGCACCATCGAGATCGATGGCCTCCTCGGCGACGACCCGAACGTCGTCGAAGCCGTCCGGGAGCGAGTCGACCGTGGCCTGGACGACGCGTTCGGCGTCGATGGTGAGTACGCGGACCTGGACGTCCTCGGCGCCGTATTCGGGTTCGGGCGGCTCGTAGCCCGCTCCGATAAGATAAGTCAGCACCACCCAGAGCAGCGCCGTCGCGGCAAAGAGGGCGGTCGTTCCCCAGAGCACCAGTTCGAAGGCGCTCGACCAGTCTACCAGCGGCGGGACGACGGTCGGTAGCGCCGTCGCGAGGGCCGTGACGACGAGCACCACTCCGACGCCGACCAGCGTGATCCGTTCGGTCTTCATCGTGGCAAGGGGCTGCAGCCACGTCACCCTAAAAGGGGTCTACGCTCGGACCGTCTTCCCGGCTAATTCGCCCGAGTTAACGCCGTTTAATCGGATTCAACGATGCCGGGGAAGGGGGAGGGTGGCCAAGGCTTCACCCGTCTCCGTCCCGAACTCTGACCTGTCCATGCCCGCCTACAGCGTTCACGACGTGTCCTACGACGACACGACGACCGACGAGTGGAGCGCACCAAGGGAGCACGACTTCGACACCGACGACCTCTCGACCATCGCCGAGCACTTCTTCCTGTCTGCCTCGGGTTTCCCGCCCGAGGAGTTTGGCGACCTGAAGCTCCCCGTCGTCGAACCCGACGGCACCCTCAATCTGAACGCCCTGGAGACGGCCTACGGGGGCGCCCACAGCGTCGAGACTATCGAGGGCATCGACGACGACACCGTCGAGGACGTGCGGAATCGGCTCCAGCGCCTGTCGGACGAAGCGTTCGACCACCACGTCGAGTGACTGCACGCGGCACGTTTTCCGCCGGGATACGTCCGTTGCAACCGTTGTGACTGTCCCGCGACGAAGGCAGTCCTTGTGAGTCAGACCGACGTTGCCCGCACCAGTTCAGCGAGCGCATACTAATCAGTCGGGCGGTGCCAGGCCAGGCCAGACCATGCCTCGTTTCGACTCCAAGTCCGGTTTTCGGCCCCCTGGGGGGACATGAACCGTCGCCGCTACCTGGCGGTCGCCGGGGCTACGCTGCTAGCCGGCTGTCCCTCCTACGAGGGACTCGCTTCCGAATCGGGCGGTTCGGGGTCGGAACCGAGCCCGACGCCGACCGGCGAGCCGACAGTCGAGTTCCCGGACTGCCACCGGGTCCGGGTCGAGGCGCCGACCTACGACCAGGTGACGGTCGTCCCCGCCGAGGGGTCGCCACGGGACCACCTGAAGGGATACGAGGGGGCCAGGACGTTTGGCCTGGAGCAGGGAAAAATCGCCAAAGTGGTCGTCTTCGTCGGTGAGAAGGGGTACGCCTTCGAGCCGGAAGCCTGTGGCACGACGCCGACGGCGACGCCCGACGACGGCGCGTCGACACTCGACGAGGCGGCCGCCGCCGTCCTGGACGCCCGGGACGCCTACGTCGCAGCGGCCGACGTCGACGACCCGGGATTCCACGACGTCGACGCTCGCTGGGACGTTTCGACTGCCGCGGTCCGGGACCCGCTCCGGAGGGCCCGAGAGGCCCTCGACGGTACCGGCTCGTTGACGACTGACGAGCACGAACGCCGCCGGCGCCTCCAGGAGGCCGTCGCCTTCTTCTGGTGGCTCCCGGCCGTCCACGGTCACCTCTACACCGCCCACCGCCGCCTCGACGGTGCCTGGGAACTGGCGCTCGCCGGCGAAGGCGGCGGTCGCGACGCCGGAAACGACGGGACCGAAGAACGTGCTGGCGGGGCGGACGATCAGCAGGGCGAGAGCAGTGACGACGATGCCGACGAAGGTGGAGGCGAAAGCGACGGCGACGAGAGTGACGGCGACGAGAGTGACGGCGACGAGAGCGACGGGAGCACCGACAGCGACGGCGGCGACGATGACGAGGACACTGACAGCGACGACGATGACGATGACAGTGATACTGACGACGATGACGAGAGCACTGACAGCGACGATGACGACCTGCCGTTCGTGGACCTGGCAGCCGACGGTGCGAGCGGTCCCCTGGAATCGCGTCTGGAGGGTGCCGTCGCCGCAGCGGAGGCGGCCGAGGACCCTCTCGAAACACTTCGGGAGCGTTCGTCGCCGGCGGCGCTCGGAGCAGTCGAGGGCCTCTCACGAGACGACTACGAGCGAAAAGTCACGTCGCTGGCGACCCAGCGCGACCAGGTCAAACCGCTCGCGGACCTCGTCTCGAAGTTCGTAACGGGGTACGAACAGCTCGCTGCGTCGACCCGCGCTTACGACCGAAACCGGTACGGCCAGGCCTATCACTGGCTCGAGAAACCCGTCGAGACGTTCCGCGAACTCGAGCGGTCCGTTGGGAACGTCGAGTGGGCCCCACCGTTCCGACCGGTGGCGGACGACCTGGCGTGTCTCGCCGGGGCGCTCGCTGCCGGGTCGGCAGAGCTGGTCACGGCGGCCAGGGCCGGCGTATTCGAACGGCACTCGCAACGCCGCCACTACGAGTCCAAGGCCAGGGCCGCCTTCGAGACCTGTTCGCTCGTCTTCGAGCACGTCACGCCGGTCCAGGTCGTCTTCGAGTGACTCGCGTCGCCAGCCGCGACGGTCTGCGGACCGGAGACTCAAGGCCGTCAGGCCCTATCGTGGCGTATGGGTACGATCCCCGAGGAGTACCACGACCTGTTCGAGAAGCGGACGTTCGCCCACGTCGCAACCCTCTTGCCGAGCGGTGCGCCCCACGTCACGCCGGTCTGGATCGACTACGACGCCGACGCGGACCACCTGCTGGTCAACACCGAGCGCCACCGCCAGAAGACGAAGAACGTCGAGGAAAATCCCCAGGTCGGCGTCAGCATGACCGACCCGGACGACCCCTACCGCCGGGTGTCGGTCGTCGGCGAGGTCGCCGAGGTGACGACCGAGGGCGCCAGGGAACACATCGACGAACTCGCCCAGCGGTACACCGGCGGGGACTACCAGAACCCCATCGAGACCGAGCGGGTCCTCCTGCGCATCCGGCCAGAGAAAGCGTTCTGAGCGCCTCAGTTCCCGCTGGCCCGGTTGCGGACCGTCGCCGGACCGCCTCGATACGCCCACAGCACGCCGAGGCTGGCGACCCAGAGGACGACGGTTGCCGGCAGGGAGTGGCCCCCGAGGTCGACGCTGACGAACGTATCCGAGAGGGGATAGGCGACCGGAATCCCCTGGGCGGTCGTCAGGTCGATCAGTAGCTGGGAGGCGTAGCCGACGCCGACGGCGCCGGCGACTCGCGTGTCGAGCGAACTCCGGCTGTCGGGCGACGTCCGACGAGCCACGACCAGGAGCGCGGCGACGACGAGGATGCCAGCGATAGGTGCGTGGGTGAGACTCCGGTGGGCCCACGGGAAGCCGAGTTCCCGGGGGACGAGCAGGTCGACGTCGGCGAGGACGCCGCCGACCAGGCCTGCCCAGGGCCGTTCGAACAGGACGATGCCGAGGGTGAAGCCGACAATGGCGTGCGTCGCGATGGCTGCGACGAGAAAGCCTGCGTGGCCGCCGGGAAACCCGGTCACGAGGCAAAACGAGCGCCGGAACGGTGGTAAGCGTTACTCCTCGGAGGGGTCGGTATCATCTACGTCCTCGAAGTCACCTACGTCCTCGCCGGCGCCGTTCGGCACGACGTCGTCGGACGTATCGGCCGGCGTCTCGTCCGGTGGTGACCCGTCAGGCGCTTCGTCGACCCGGACGACCGGGCGCCGGAATTCCATCGGCGGGAGCCGCCACCAGACCTCGGCACCCGCCCAGCCGAGCAGCGTCAGGACGCCGACGCCGGCGGCGAGGAACTGGGGCTTGCCCATCCAGACCGGCGCGACGTAGATGATCCCGTTGACGACCCACGGCGGGAACAGGAATTCGACGAATCCCCAGAGGAAGTCGGTGATGCCAAGGTCGCCGCTGGTGCCCCCTCCGCCCTCGGTGCGGGACGTCAGGCCCAGGCTGGCAGCGCTGTGCCCGGTGGCGCTCTCGTCACCAGTGCCCAGCCGTTCGGCCTCGTAGGGGTGGGTCAGCGGCACCTGCCAAACGACCTCACCTTCGGGGTTCACTTCGAAGATGCGCTTGCCGTTGGTGTCGGAGACGAGGGTGTTGCCGTTGGGCAGGCGGTCGGCGTCCCGGGGCCACTGGATGCGGTCGTCACTCCACTCCCAGGACTGTTCCCAGTCCCCATCTACTCGCTGGTACTCGACGATCCGTCCGTTCTCGGAGTCGGCCACCAGCACCGCGGGTCCGCCCCGCTCCTCGGGGATGTAGTCGGGGTTGTGCTGCTCGTAGAGGGTGTCGTGGTCTCCGTCGGTCCCGAGCGTCCAGTTCTCCTGGACGCCCTGTCCCGGTTCGATGAACACCACCTGGTCGTGGTTGCGGAGGCTTACCATGATCCGGCCGTCGTCGAGCAGCGAGACGTCGTTGAGGTGCATCCAGTCGGTCGGGTAGGGACCGCCGCTGGTCACTTCGAAGTCGCTCTGGCCGTCCCAGCCCCAGTCGATGATCCCCGTTTCGGTGTCGACGAGCAATACCTGGTCGTGGATCATGTCCGCCACGAGGATGTGGGTCTCGTTGACCCGGACGTGGTCGTGCCACTCGCCGGCGTGCTCGGCGGGGTCGTGTCGTTCGTAGACGACCTCCGTCTCGCCCGTCGACAGGTTCGCCCGCTCGACGAGGTTTCGGGTACAGGGGGGCTCGGAGCAGGTCGGCCCCTTCGTGTGGATAGTGTCCGTCGCCGCGTACTCGACGGTGTATTTCGTCCCTTCGACCGGGTCGACGTCGAAGTACTTGGTGTGTTCGTCCTCGTAGTACAGGAGCGAGCCATCGGGGTTCCAGGCGATGATGGTGCCGTACTTGGCCGATTCGGTCACGACGGTGACGTTGTCCCGGGGTTCGGCCTCGGGGACGGTCTCCGCGCTGGCGGTTCTGGGAGCCGTGAGCATGCCCTGGACCAGGACGGCCACAGCGAGCACGAGGACCACGCCTGCCGCGAGGCGTACCTTCCGACGACGGTCCATTGTGTGCTCCCGGATACCCCTCCCCCGGCAATAAGCCTGTTCGGATGGTTCGGGATTATGGTGTCGCTAATAGATGAATATATGTTCACGTGTTCAACTGGCTACGGGCTGGCGTCATTGTAATCGTGGGCTGGCTCTGGTCTCCTGGCTATACAATCGAGTCGTCGAATACGGCACCGCCCCCGTGGCGCGGTGCGGTTGCGGAGCGGGCCTGGTGGTCTGCTGAGTGAGCGAGGCGAACGAAGCAGAGCCGTGGAAGTCGCAGCGCCGAGCGGAGCGAGGCGACCGTCTTCCGGAGGATGAAAGGGCGAGGCCCGGTGGCGCCGAAGG